>NZ_JABRWO010000011.1:236805-274882 GCF_013618625.1 Bremerella alba
ACCATTGATAAGACTGACCCGGTTCGATGGGCACCGTGATCTGGGTAGAGCTCGTCACGATGTCCAGATAGTAATCGGTGCTCTCATGCGTAAAACCATTGGCCTGGGTTCCATCCCAACCGGTCGGCTGCAGGCGAACAAGGTAGTTCCCTGCATAGTCTGCAACCGGCTGGAATTCTAAGGTCACCGTTTCCCCATCAACCTCGTCCCCTTCCATAGGGCTGACAATCGCAGCGATCAGAGGTGCTTCTTCTTCTGATGTGAAATTCGCTACCGCAGCGGGATTCTCCGGAACCTGAACCGACCATTGATAGGTCTGGCCCGGTTCGATGGGCACCATGATCTGCGTAGAGGTCGTCACGATATCGAGATAGTAGTCGGTGCTCTCATGCGTAAAACCATTGGCCTGGGTTCCATCCCAACCGGTCGGTTGCAGGCGGACAACGTAGTTGCCGGAGTAATCTGGGACCGGCTGGAATTCTAAGGTCACCGTCTCCCCGTCAACCTCGTCCCCTTCCATAGGGCTGACAATCGCAGCGATCAGAGGTGCTTCTTCTTCCGACGTGAAATTCGCTACCGCAGCGGGATTGTCCGGAACCTGAACCGACCATTGATAAGACTGACCCGGTTCGATGGGCACCGTGATCTGGGTAGAGGTCGTCACGATATCGAGATAGTAGTCGGTGCTCTCATGCGTAAAACCATTGGCCTGGGTTCCATCCCAACCGGTCGGCTGCAGGCGAACAAGGTAGTTCCCTGCATAGTCTGCAACCGGCTGGAATTCTAAGGTCACCGTTTCCCCATCAACCTCGTCCCCTTCCATAGGGCTGACAATCGCAGCGATCAGAGGTGCTTCTTCTTCTGATGTGAAATTCGCTACCGCAGCGGGATTCTCAGGAACCTGGACCGACCATTGATAGGTCTGGCCCGGTTCGATGGGCACCATGATCTGGGTAGAGGTCGTCACGATATCGAGATAGTAGTCGGTGCTCTCGTGCGTAAACCCATTGGCCTGGGTCCCATCCCAATCGGTCGGTTGCAGGCGGACAACGTAGTTGCCGGCGTAATCTGGGACGGGCTGAAATTCTAAGGTCACCGTTTCCCCATCGACCTCGTCTCCTTCCATGGGGCTGACGATGCTCGGAATGAGCTCTTCTATTGGTTCGTCTGTCTCAAGAACCGTCGTGAACATTGCTTCATCGGCATCTTCATTGGGCTTATGAACCCACCACCGATACGTTTGTTCGGGATCGACAAGAACTGTCACTTCGGTTTGCGTTGTGGCGATACACAAGTAGTGCACATTGCAGTCGTGGTTGAAGCCTTCGGCTTGTTGTCCATCCCAATCGTTGGAGTCAAGTCGGACGTAGTAAGTGCCGGAATAGCCTGGCAGTGGCGTGAACTGAAGGACTATTTCCTCTGAAGAAATCTCGTCGCCCTCTTGAGGGCTGATGACCGCTGGAATGTCGGGGCTGATAGGTGACGGAGGAGCAGGGAAATCGCCGGTTGTGAATTCTCCGGTAGAAGGCGACTGATCGGGTTGATGAACCCACCAGCGATACGTTTCTCCCGGTTGCAGAGAAACGGTGATTTCCGTGTCGTCTGTCACGATGCACAAGTAGTGTACGTCGCAGTCATGATTGAAGCCCGATGCTTGGATACCATTCCAATTATCGTAATCAAGTCGTACGAGATAATCCCCGTTGTAGTCTGCCACCGGAGCGAACTTCAGCGTGGTCGGCGAGCTTTCGACAAGGTCTCCCGTTTGAGGACTTACAACCATCGGCATAGTGCTCTCGCCTTCGAGAGTCAGCCCTAATACCGAATGGTTTTGGCGGGCAGCAGTTAGCTCGGAGTCCAGGTAAGGATCGACAATTGTTGGTTGATCGCTCAGTGGCGAGTCGATGCCACTGGAAGAAGCCAGCAGGTTACGGCTTTCTAAAGAATCAACTCGGAGCTTACGCCAATATTTATGTCGAGGTTGCATCGGATTAATCGCCTTGCCAGGGAGATGGCAATCGCTTCAAAAGGTGGGAGAAAGGCGATCCGTCGCAGCGTTTATTGGGACACCCATTGTGTCGATTTCTCTTCACCATAATTGGGGGGATTTACTTTCCCAGACGTTAAATCCAGAAATATTGATATAATTGGACCTTGATCTAACGGCTTCGTTTTCTATGCGTGAGCAAGCTTCGCGAATATGGTCGAAATAAAACGAGACCAGGCATTCCGATATCCCGGATAAAGGGCCTGTTTTTAGGCTTTTTCGCTAAATAAGAGCGCGAGTATTAGGCGAATCGAATCGTGAGACCTGGGGGGTAAGAGTCAAAACTGGGGAAAACAAATAAACAGCGGTTGAGCCGTTATTTGGATCTCAAGAGCATCCCACCCGGTAGTGTCCAGTACGGGGCGTTGGTGGTGAAAAACAGCAGCAAAATTCCCTGTGGTGCCTGCGTCGCCGTCGAGGCTTCCTTTTTCACGTGGCCGGCGGTGGATCACCGCCACCGTTTTGTATCGACTTGCTGCCGTCGATCGTGCAGGTTCACTCGGATAGCCCGCTCGATGCACATGACTTTCTGCACGCGGCATAGGACGCACGGTAGGGTGACTTTGCCGCCGCAGCCGGGGCAGCGCTCGTAGATGGGGTCGACGTTTTGCAGCGGGTGGCGTCCGTCGCGAATGATCCGGGCCGTTTGCCTGCTGATGTGAAATTCCCGGACGACGGCCCGTAGGCTCATGCCGTCGGCAAAGGCGTCTTCGATTTCGTGAATCTGGTCTGGGGTTTTGGGATATCCGCGCATGCTTGTTTCCTTGTTGCTTGGTTTTGTAAGAGATGGCTTGGCCGCCGAGGGAAGAGCAAAGAGGGATTGACCACAGATAGAAGCACGCGACATCGACCAAGCAATCCCCTTCGTAACGCCTGCGTAATTCGTGGTGAAACGATGGACTTCTCCGCAGTGCTCTCGGTGTCGTCTGGGGCTAAACTTCTTCCGACCGGCCGGCGTAACGAAACGTCGCCACGGCTCGGCCGGTGCTTGTTTTCCACTGAGGGTTCTCGCGGTATATGCCGCTTCGCTTTCGGCCTGTTTTCAGGAGCTGCCGGAACTCCCAGTTCGTTGACCGGTTGCAATGCGCGACCACCGCCGGGTGGCTGCCGCTAATGTGAATACTGGTCGCTCCCTGCTCGGTCAGGTATCTGGACAGTTCGTCCAGCATCTGTCCCCCCAGGCCAACTCCTTGATAGGTTGGCAGCGTTACCAGCCGCGTCACGCGGAGATGGTTCTGGCGGAAGTTATTCAGCGTCGCTGCAAACACGGCCGGTTGGCCTTCGATTAAGCCGACGTAACACCGGGCCGCCGGATTGAGTTGCCCATCGAGATAGTGATGCGGCGCAAACAGGGGCCATCGTTCGCGGCTGCAGCGATGGATGCTAAGGTGAAGTTTCGGTCGCCGAAGACACCTCCGCGTTAGCTCGCCACGGGTCATATCCAACACCCAATCAGGCTGCAGCCAATCGATCACATCGCGATGACAGGTTACGGCTACTAGCCGCTTGGAAAACTGTCGACGATCGATCGCCCGGCGCAATGCCAGCGAACCAAAGCGCGCTGTCGTACGATCGACCACGCTGGTGAATTCGTCGAAAGCGATCAGCTTGCCACGTGAAAGCATCCCGCGAGCGACATCCGCCCGAAACTGCTGGCCCGTCGACAAGCAGCCATACGGCTGACACCAGGCAACCGGCGAACTCAAGCCGACTGCCACCAACGTTTGAGTAATCGTGCGGGTAGAAAGCGAAACGCCGAAACCATCGACCAGAGCCTGATCGCGCTTCCAAGCGAACCGTGGGACCAGACGTTTCCCATAAGCCGCACGGGCCACCGTCGACTTGCCGCTGCCAGAGTCTCCGACGATCATGCCCACTTGCCAATCGTCATCCAGCGACGGCAATGGAACCTGAAATCGTCGCTGAAACTTGTCTTCCAGCGGAACGTCGAACATGCCGGCCAATTGTCGTACGCGAAACGAATCCGACACGGGACATTCCACTAAAGCATCAATAGTTTGCATGGCAGTCCCCTTTGGTGCATCTCTTGGTAAAGTTCACGTTGCTGGTCCTCGCTGTCGCACTGGACGACCACCTGATACAGCTCCGGACACTCCGGTTCTGTTGCAAGTGGCTCATCATGTATTGAAGAAGTTGTCATGTTGTTAGCTCGTAGAGATAGAGAGTTGGTTGGTAATACGCGAAGAAGTGTTCGCCACAGAGATCACAGAGGGCACAGAAAGTGAAGAGGGCGTGACCACAGAAACTCCGTGGTTTAACTCTCTCTTCCCCGGTGTGCTCTGTGTCCTCTGTGGCTAATCTCTTCCATTGCTGCAGCCCTCCGTCTTCTCGGCGCTATTTCGCAGCGGTTGCGGCCCGACGTTCAGTAGCTGGTGAATCTCGGCCAATGCGTCCTCCGAGACACCGAAGAGGTCGTCGATCAAGCAGGGCATGTCCTCGGGAGCATAGATGTCCAGTCGATGGGCCGGGATGCTGGACGAGAGCTGGCCGTTTCGGTCGACATCGATGCAATAAACATCGTCTTCCAGGTCGCCGCGAACCTTGGCCGGATAGACCTGGGCCGCTTCGCGATATTTCACTAGTTGTCCGAATTTCAATGGTTGTCGTGAACTCATTTGGGTTGCTTTCAGTTAAGGGGTAAGGTTGGAAGTCGCTAACTTGGTGGCGATCGAAGCCCGCTTCAACGGAATTCGCGGGCCAGTTCTTCGCGGAACGATTCCTCGCGTGAGAACGCCGACCGTTCGACTTCAGCAATGGCCTGATCGAGCAGATGCTCCTCTTTCAGCAGGCCGTCACACAGGACGGTTGCGGCGATCTCTTCTCGCCAGATTTGGCGTTTGCCTTCGAGCAGATCGGCAGCCTCGATCGCATCGTTGGCAAAATCGAGCACGTCGATTCCGATAATGGCTGCCGAGAGGATGTGTCGTCCGGTCACTTCGACGTGGACGACCAGTTGAGCCCAGAAGCATCCGCGAGACGTGTCGATCTCGTCGAGTTCGAGCGAAATTTCAACGGCTTCGGTCATGACGTTCCTCTTCAAGTCGATACTGGCGCATGAAAAAAGCAGCCGGCGCACCTAGGCACTGAAACATCCGTTTCGGCTGCTGGGGAAAGAACGATCCCTCGCTCGACATCCTTCAATTCAGTAATGCAGGGTTTTGTGACTGCGAACTACACGGGGCATCCTTCCGGCAATAAATGGTCGTGAGAGTGAGATGGCTACTTAAAAAGCGTGACGCTTGTGTGACGCTGTATTGATAATATTAAAAGCGTGACGCTTTGTCAAACACTTATGGGCTATATTTCATAAAGAAAGCAGGTAAGATAGCGTGAAGCATTGCCGCAAGCTCTTTCCACGAAAGCAGTAAACAAAATGCCACCAAAAAAGAAAAATGAAGCGGCCGGTACCGATGCGGCTGTCAAGAAGGGTTCGACTGCCCCAGAAGCGTCCGCCAAGCCAGGCGGCGACGCATCATCCCAGCCGCAAACAGATAGTCGCGGACGTTTGGTAGCGAATCGGTCTGAGGCTTTAACCGCCGAGGAAATCGATCTGCTGGCCCAGGAGTTCTACAAAGTCTACGAAGTGCTTCACGACTGCGCATCGTTCATGAGTCTAAAGAAGGTCGAAGAGATTCAGGCCATTGTCTCTGGACTGCGGAAAAAGGCGAAAGAGTCGCAAAAGCTCGCCAACAGCCAAATCGGCCGCAAGCTAGACGCTATGGCCATCGAACTAGGCATCGAAGACCGCCTGAGGGGACGCACGAAGTAGATAGCCGGTGAGTGCTTACATCGGAAGTGTCCATTAAGCGTGACGCAAGTGTAAGCTTGTAGGGACTAAATTGACTCGGCACTTTAGTAAAGCGGGCAAGAGTCGCCGTGACGGGCAAAGGGTACCCCGGTATGGTTCAAATAGCGGGGCATTGGTAAACTATTGCGTTCGACGCCGAGGCGGTGGGTGAGAGCATAGCCGAGCTACCAGCGATCACCTTTTCGCCGCCCAGGTGTCTAATAGCAATCAGCGCAGCGGTCCCGTTTGCCCGTCAAACCTCCCTGCCCTGCATTGTCTTGGGCCAGTAGCTCAGTTGGTTAGAGCAGGGGACTCATAATCCCTTGGTCGCGGGTTCAAGTCCTGCCTGGCCTACTAATAGTTTTCAGGAATGAACAGGCATGAGGCGTAACTAGCCGTAGATTAAGCTGTTACGCCGATTCCTGAAAACCGTTTTCCCGCCCATGAATGCTCATTTCTGGTCCATGCTGGTCCTGCTTATGGTCCATGGAGTTTTGAGGGCATTCAAGCTCTTCTGAAGCCATGCGGCGAACGCTGGCGAAGTTGGCAAACTCTTGTTTGGTTGTCTTGCGATAGTGCAATTCAGCCACCTTGGACGTATGCCCCATGAATTCGGTCAAGCGTCCCTCTGGCACGATCAAACGCAGATCGTTTTCGCAGGACGTGCGTAGATTCTGCATTGGCTTGTGAAAGTCCTCCAGCCCTGCCAGCTTCATCGCTTGCTTCATGTAAGCCACAATCTTGTTAGAGATGACTGACTTGCCATCTCGGTTGATTGTTCGGTGACGATGAATAACGTAGTCGTCCGCGCGTGAACAATCGTCTTGCCATGCCATGAATTCAGACCAAGCGTAGTCGCGAATCTCTGGCCAAAGTGGCATTGTTCGGGCCTTGGTCTTTGCCGGGGGAATCCGAAGCGTATTGGCGTCAAAGTCGAAATGTGACCAACGCAGTTCTGCAACTTCGGAAGGAAGCCGCAAGCCACCAAAACGGCCAAGCACGAAAAAGAGCCGGTGCTGATCGCAAGTCAGATGGGCTATAACCGATTCCGCCTCTTCTGGGCTCATGTATAGGATTCGTTCGCGGTCAACTTGGGTGCAGATTGGCAGATGGCAGAACGGGTTTTCCTGAATCCACTTCTTGCGGGCCGCGAATCCAAACCAGCTGCGAACGCGTTTAACGTGTTTCGAGATGGCGGCAGAACGATTGCTTCGCGTGGCATCGCTTCGCAACCACTGAAGCCATTCTTCAGCATCGCCGGGGGTAATCGAGTGAATGGCTCTACCTTCTTTGAAGTATTCAATAAGGTAGTTCTTGGTAGCAATGCAGTCGCGTTCGGTGGCAGGCGACCAAACCGCATTTCCTTCTGCGTCTTTCCAGTGATTTACCTTTTGATCAAAAAGCCAAGTCAGGTATTCACCCAGCGTGGAAACCCCAGGCATCGCAATAAGGCCCCATTCTGCGAGCTTTTTGGCAACCGGCGAACCATGTATTTCAGTAAGCCAAGACTGAACCCTTGGTTCAATCAAGCAGCCATTCTTGCGGCAAGATACCAAGTGAGTAACGTTGCTATCCAGGTAGCCACGTTCACGGCTAGAAGGTTTGTTTCGCCCAAAGTTGAGCTTGCGAGTTTTACCCGCATGGTCAATGAACTTATAGCGGTAAGTTGATCCGTCTTTGTAGAAACTTCCCATGGGTTTAGGTTCTCCAGGTGGGGGAATAGCGGGCGCGAAGTGCTAACCCGCTGAAGAGTCATTCCGCACGGATCGCGGAAACTAAGAACAATCGCCAGCCAGTTGGGGCGTGGTTTCTTGGGCTTCATCCTTGGAGCACGCAAGCCGGAACGCGTAGCTTCGCGTTACTTCCAGCGTTCCACCACCAAGGCCATCAGGCCGAACTTGCACGCGAACCGGGGCGTCAAGCTCCTTCAGGATTTGAGCGACCATAAGCCAGCCCGCTTCAGGCTTGGCTTCGTAGCAGCTGTTGTGCTCCAAGGCTTGCCGTTCGGCTGCTTCCTGCGAAACGAAAAGTTCGCTTCGTTCGTAGTCAGCCGTGAAGGCCAACTCTGCGAAGGGTTCCGCCAGCAAATCGCTGGGCGTGTCCTCCAAGGGATGGGCAACGAGGTTTAGAAATCGGCCCTTGTAATCGCCTTCGTGCGAAACTGCGTCCATGTCTTGCATCCTTTGCTGAGGCAAGCCACCAATGCAGCGCAAAAAGAAAGCCACCACGCCAGGCGTGAAGGCTGTTTCGTGCTCTGACCAAGATGACCCGCCAAGAACCGGCATGAGCCCGCATACTCGTTCCTAGCCCCAGCTAGTAGGGCCGTGGGCCTTGCTCCCTGCCTGCGCAGTTCATCGCTTGGGTATCCACACGGGTATGCGGGCTCATGCCCTGATAGTTTTTGGGTCATCAGTCTTCGGGCCTTGCGGCCCCCTCTAGCTTGTTTTAGGAGCGATCAATCTGGCAGAAATTCGCGGGGTGGTCAAGTTCGGAAGAAAGGAAGCTCGATAAATCGGAAACCCTCAGTCATGGCGTGACACGTTTGGTCAATTTGCAGAAAGTTCGTCGATTCGGTGTAAATGTTATATAGAACTCCCATATCCTCCCGAAATAAAGGCATCGGAATGGAAGCTGATCTATTCTGATGTGTCCTTCTATACCCGCTAGATAGATCATAAATTACCTTTCAAAAGTCCATTTAGGCTTACCCGCCTTGTCTGACTTCAAACAGTGAGTTCGATTGACAATGCCTATTAAATTTCATCCCGGCGTCGGACAAGTTCTGTATTGCGATTTTGATGCAGGTGGATTTCAGCCCCCGGAAATGGTTAAGTCGCGCCCGGTAATAGTGCTCTCTAGGAGCAATAAATCAGACATTTGCACTGTAGTTCCTTTGTCTGGCACTGTCCCAAATCCTGTGCTACCCCATCATCACAAAATCAATCCTGATTCACTTCCACAGCGAGTAGCGGATAAAGGGGAATGGTGGGTTAAGGGTGATATGATCGCCACAGTTGGATTTTTCCGTTTGGACAGGGTAAAAGAGGGAAGAAATCACCATGGAAAACGGCAATACTCCACCAAAAAAGTGTCAAAAGCGGACCTTTTAGCGGTGAAAATGTGCGTTATTCACGCACTTTGTATGAATGACTTGACTTCAGGACAGCAATAGCCGATAATTCAGACGTTCCCTGAAAAGGGCTTGTGAGACTGTGTTAATAGCACAGCAGGTATTGGTGGCCCGGCGATGACAAGCCTTGCCAATACCTTAGTTTGGCCCGCACTTGCTGCGGGCCCTGTCATTTCTTGAAAGTCACTCTGACTTTTGACACTCAATTGCTCAGTCCGGCATTATTCACTGCCGGAAGTGAAAAACGAACGCGGCAAACCCATTGTAGCGTGCTTCAGAAACTCGCTTGGTCATCTGAGTCGCGAAGCCGTTGAACGCTTCAAGATGGGAAGCTAGGCTGTTTTTGTTCAATTGCCACGATTCGCCAGCTTACAAGAGTCAACTGCCCATGATCGGCAACATTCCCCGCGTGAATAATCCACTTACCGTCATTGCCATCTTTGCGGGGTTATCTGAAGTCGCGATGACGGTTTCACTTGGATTGCTTGAGGGTAATTCACAGTTTGTTTTCATGTGGTTTGCGGGAGGCTTTCCTACGCTTATTGCGGCAGGGTTCTTCGGCGTACTAATCTTCAGCCCAGAACTGCTTTATGGGCCAACCGATTGGAAAGATGAAAAGCTTCTATTTGAAATCTTCAAAGAGCGTAACTCTCGACGCGGTAAGCAAATTGAAGAGCTTTCCAAAAAGGTTGATGAAATCATTGATGCAAAAATCTGCGAGTTGAATTCAACTACAACAACGCCTTCGCCTGAGCTTGAGCAGATTCGCTGTGAAGCCCAGGAAGTCCGAAGGATGCTAGATGATCTGCAAAGATCGTTCGCTGCTGAATCGAAGCAACTTACCTTTGACTTGGAACGAAATGCGAAGAGAGTGGGACTGAGCGGAAGCTCCAGACTCTATTACACAGTCTTCGAAGCAGTTAGTGTACTGGGGAACTGTACCTCGAATGAAGTTGTCGCCTGGATTACTCAAAAGACGCGTAACTATAGTCCAGCTCGAATTTCAAAGGCATTATTTACACTGGTTGAGCATGAGATTATCGACATTGACCAGAACGAAGATGGAACGCAGTTTTCAGTTTCATCGGGAACCGTCCGCGATATAGCCGAATTGTTCAACCCATAGCTGACGTTCTAAAGACCAACTGCCTATTCACGGTTCCCATTCCAAAAGTGAATCTTCTCGCATAGCTCGCCAAGTCGATTTTCAAGGTCAAGGTGCTTCCAGTTGTCAACTGTCAGTGCCTCTGCGACCCTTTCCGCAAACAAGGGCTTTCGATCTCGCTCACGCTTTCCTACACCCTTCTCAACTTTGTCTAAGCGGCTGAAGACATCTGCATATGGGGTAATGACGAAGGACTTTTCAAGCCCTAATGCTTGCTCAATGACCTTCGCGGGAACATAGTTTTCAACTTCTTTGCCTGCGGTAATCCAGGTAAGACCACCAACCTTCGCGATCTCATCCACAATCCGTTCTTTCGTCTTGCCTATCGCTTGATCTTTCGTTCGCTTGTCGCTGTCCATGACTACGCAGGCCCTGCGATTCAGCGTAAGAATCTTCACTGCATCATCGCCTTCATCATCTGGCAGCTTGCCTGACAGATGCGCTAGTAGCCTTCCACCGTAAAATACGCACTGATAGTGAGTTCCTTCCCTTA
The DNA here is from genome assembly GCF_013618625.1 of Bremerella alba. Lineage (NCBI taxonomy): Bacteria > Pseudomonadati > Planctomycetota > Planctomycetia > Pirellulales > Pirellulaceae > Bremerella > Bremerella alba. The sequence goes on from NZ_JABRWO010000011.1 coordinate 247,449, forward strand.
GTTCACCATTGGAGGCAAGTTCGATCCAGCGATTCAAGTAAATGCGATCTGAAGGACCTTCGACCCAGATTACGCAGTTCGCTTGAAGAATATCACTGGCACGTACGTCTAGGTCATCTAGAACGTTCCCGTGTTCAATGTACGTGGTTAGCGTCCGGCATGTAGCACTATGCCCATCGTTTACGACGTGAATAATTTGGGCATTTTCATCCCGGCGAAACATATCAATGACTACATGGGAGTGAGTTGTGATGAAAAAGGTGCCGCGTGAGTTAATCGCTAACCTTCGAATGTAATCAAGCAGTCGTCGAAGTAAGGCGGGGTGGAGATTGTTTTCCAGCTCTTCAAATGCGAATATGTGCTTGGAATGATCTTTGTCGGGATAAATTTTGAGTAAAGTGTGTACTAGGACCAAGATGATAGTTTGCAGGCCATGGCCTGATTTTGAGAGTGGGATTAAGCCTTTCTTCTCTTCGCGTAAAAAGACTTCCCACTTCCCGGCCTTATCAATCTGTCGTGTTACGATTTGAGTGAACTCTGCATCAGGTGTGACAATGCTGTTGAGCATCCGGAGTAGCCATTGCGAAACAAGGTCCGGAGGTAAACCATCCTTGTTTAGGAATCGTTGAATTTCATTTGTTCCTCCATCGCCGTTTTCGTGGACTTTGCTGTTTTGATCTTGTTCTGCTTTAAGTGAGCGTTCAGGGCTGATTCGGTGAAAGGTGAAGTTCTCAAAGGGGTTCGGTATCGCTTGTGAAATCCGACGTTTGTAGTCGTTTTGCCCCCATTCGTTAAAATACTTCCTAAACTCTGCTTCGCCTTCAATCGCTATGTCGGCCCTTTCGGCGTCCATTCCTTTGAAGTCGAAGGTCGCCTGTTTGCCAACTAGGTACTTCTCGGCAAAAGTCCAAGCGTCGTGGAAATTTGTGTGAGAATATGGCGAACCCGTGGCCAAGTGTGGAAAGTGAGGGCCAAGCAATTCCGCAGTGAGCCTTATGGAAATCTTTGCAATAGGAGGGGAGTCTGTTTGCCTAGATAGTCGCGCATCAGGTTCATAACTCGCGCGAGTTAGGGCCGGAAAAAGATCTAGTAGAGTTGATTTCCCTGAGTTGTTTCGGCCAATGATGATATTGATGGGTTTAATTGTATCGAAACCCTGCGGCTCATCCCCTATGCATTTTATATTGGCAAACTTGAGGGCGTAGTTGGTAAGGTCGGTCATCGTTGCATATCTCCAGCGGGCATCAGTGCAATCTACTGTTTTAGACCAAGTGCCTGGGAGAATCCATTGCTGCAAATAGCGTAACGCCTGTGTTCTTCTATCCGCTATCTAACGGCCTTAAAGAACCTCGTCAATTGGTCAGTCACTGCCTTCACTGCATGCCCCATAGTCGGCCCTGCTAGTCGCTTCAGGAACGCTTCAGCCGTTAGCCCCCGGCGTTCGATGTCATCCAAGCACGCCAGGTAAAGGCAAGGAAAGATGAATTCAATGGCGTGAGACCGTGCCGTTTGCTTGAGTTCTCCAAGGGGGAGAACCTTTTTCATTGCGGCAAGTCGGTATTCATCAATTACGATTCGCCAAACGTCCCCGTGGCTATCTGTGAACGTCATTTCGGGCCTTTCTTGTGATTTTGGTGGCAACGCGCAAAAGGAAGGCCAGCGTTCAAGCCGGTGAACTTGAACGCTGGCCAATCCCAACCACTTGGAGTGCGATATTGCAAAGGTATCCCAGCGGGGCCAGCTGCTAAGCGGTGGGAATGCTCGGCAAGCTGACCCCGCACGGAGAACCTAGGCGAGTGAAGCGGCTTTCATTGCCGAATCAAGTCTTGATGTCAGGCTGACGATTTGGGAATCGCGGGCCGTGATGTCTTGGCGAAGGCTTGAAGCTTCGCCTTCTCGCTTGGAAAGCTCTGCCTTGTAGCAATCGGCCAAGCTTAAACCCTTGCCATGGTAGACATAGCCCTGGTCACCGAAGGCTTGGGTGAAGTTCTTCAGGCTTGCCTTAGGTTCGGCAGACGGCTGCTTGTGCTGGAACTGATTCAGCTTCAGCGGCACTCCAAAATGATTGGAGATGAACCGTAGTGCCTGGCTGGCCACTGCGTGGGGGTCAGCGTCGGCAAAGTAAGTGGCGAGAAATTGCGAAACGAAGTGCGGCACGTCACGCCGATCAGATACCGTTTCAATCGAGAACAGGCCCCCACGCGTTGCCGCTGGATCGCCAACAATGTCAGCCGCACGCAAGGCTTGCATGCGGTAAGGAATGGTTTCAACTGAACCTTCTTTCCAGCCCGTCAGGGCTTCCTTGGTTTGGTCGGCCAGTTTCGCCGCAATGGACACCCCGAAAGATTCAGGGTCATCTTCGGCCATATCGAGCACATAGGCCCCAAGGTTGCCGTGCGGGGTGCTGAATGACGTTTCAGAAATATGCAAATCGGCGTAGATGGCTTCGCCGTTTTGGCGAAAGTTCTTCCAGCGTCCCAAGTGACGGCCAAGCCCGTCGTGGCAAAGGTTTGGATGGGTAAATCTGGCCTTCAGCCCCTTCTTGCCCATCCCGGCGAACGTTAGCACCTGCTGAACCGTGCCTTGGTCAATGACGAAAGGGCGGTCATCATTCACGCGGCCAAGCTGGATGATTTTGCAGCCGAAGATGATATTGGCGTCACGGTCAACGCGGCCCGGTGGTGAATAAAGCCGCAAAGCGCGTAGGTAGTCGTGCATTGGGAAACGTCCAAGTGTGTGGATAGAAAAACAGCCGGGGCATTGGGGGGATGTCGAAACCCTTCTGCCCCGGCTGACGGTCAAACTTCAAGGGAAGTCGGAGTCAATTCTTCCCTCAATAGTGCATGTCACCAGATAGCCCATGCGGGAAAGCATAAACTCTAAAATTTGTGCCTCCAGGCGCTAAATAAACTACACAGAAAAGTTGAGGTTTCCCCATGGACCCCACCGATTCAACCTCAAAAAAGGACCCGCCACCCCAGGGGGGGGCTGTCACCTGACTTTGATGCCCAAGCTTTCAAGATAGGCAATGTGACTTTGATCTTCACTCACTTCAAGCTTCGACTTTGCCGCTTCTTTGTCTTGCTTGTCCTGCCCTGTCAGCATGCCTTCAGCGTCCGACTTGCGAACGCGCCATTGCTTCCTAAGCTTCATTCCTGGAAGCTCGCCCTTGCCAAGCCAACGACGCACGGTAGCCGTAGACGTGGTGAGAAGGTCAGCAACTTGAGTAACGGTCAATAGTGGGTCATCGCTCATGTTAAAACTCCATTTAGGGTAAGGGATTGGCAATCAAAGCTTCAGCCCATCATGCCAACCCTGTGCCCATCGTTCTAGGAAAATCTACCACCAAGCGTAAGGCCGCGATGGCGGCAAGCTCTGGCGAATCAATTCAAGATCATCAAAGGCCATCGCAAACAGGGCAGAAGCCCCGATGGGTTCCCAGCGGTAGCCCGCGTGAATCGCAGTCAAGATAAACTCGCCTTCGGAAACGTAGTCCCCGATTGATCGTCCAAAGAGGTGCTTGAGACTATAGCTGTGAGCGTGTCGGTTCACGCGCGAAGTGTGACGCACCCCAGTTAGCAGTTGGCAGACTTCCGAACAGATTTCGGACGCGTTTAGAAGTTTCTGCCTGCCCTGCTCAAAGATGGCAAGGGCTTCATCTTGGCTCGCGTTAGAGTGGGCGTGAAGCCCAAAGCCATGATGGCTAAGTGCTGGCGTCCTCTCCAGCACTTGCGAGATTTCGTTTTCGTTCAATTCGCTTTCTGTTGCCTCGATAAATGGGTTTCGATAGATACCGCCGTAAATGGTTATAGCGTTTCAGGTGGTCGCAAGCTTTGCGGCACCTAGTGCTGACGGTTTGGCGAGAAACGCCCAGAAGGTCAGCGATTTGATTTACGGGGAAGTCCTGTAGCTTTAGGTCAATAATCCTTCGTTGCGATTCTGGAAGCGTCTTGATGGCTTCCTGAATGTCTAGCTGCATTTCACTCAACGCGTGCTCATTGAATCGCTCTTGCTCAGGCTCGCAGCAGCGCTCTTCACGCCGCTTTGAGCTAATCCAACTACGTTTTAGATTGCTGAGTTTGCCGCGTATCTCTTTGGTTAAGGCTGCCGAAAATTCGCTCTTAGGCCCATCGTACCTTTCGATGAACTCAAGGAAGATGACTGCTGATTCATCAAACAGGGGATGATTCCTGATCTGATGCCGGTTTGGGTGAATGCCGCTAAGGCCAGCGAAAGCGGCATCTTCAATTAGCTGACGGCAAGCTTGCCAAAGCGTTTCACGTTCCTTGTATCCGCCCTCTTTGGCGTCCTGATAGTACTCCCCGATAAGTTCGGGCCAAAGCGATTTCAGGCTTAGAATCATTGTTTCGACATCCTTGATTGACGCTAGAAATAGAAGCCTGCCCCTGAACTCCTTCGGGGCAGGCTCGGACAGATGGCATTAGCCGCTTACGTCAGCTGTAAACCGGCAGAGTCCCCAGCAATCACTTTGTGAACCAATCGCTTGGCATCTTCGCGAATGGCCTTCAATGCTTCCGTGATGGCTCGGCGTTGTTCTCCGATCTCTCGAATGGTCAGCTTCGCCCCTTCGATGAAGCCGAAGGCTTCGCGGTAATCACTCGATTGCGCTGCCTGGTATTCGAGTTGATGCCGGGCCGCCGCTTCGTTGTGCCCCCATCCCGGCATGCTCTGTTCTGTGATGCCTGCTTTTGCCATTTTGGCAATCACTTTTTCAAGCACCTTCGCGGCGTTGGCTTCGGCGTCTTCTCGCGATTTCTCGGCCAGCGGGCCAAGTTCGACAAGAAGCGAAAGAGCAGACTCGGCAAGCTTGGCTTCTCGCTGAAGCAAAGCAAGATAATCCGTTGTCAGCTTTTCACGTGAAGCTGAAAGCCCGCTTGGCTCGATTCCCAACGGATCAGCGTTAAGCAGGCCAGTTCGCAGGGCTTTGAGGCTTGCCGAATCGGCCTGCCAAGCCGAATGGGCCGCGTTGTGGTCCTCGATTTGGTTAGCAAGTTCGCCGTTGACGTTCAAAGCGATGTCGATGTTGAAAGACATAGTCCTAAGTTCTCCATAACGTGAAATTGAAGGGTCAATACATGGTTAGCCCGTTGCCGTCTTGGCGTTGGGCCGTAGTTGCTCGGTGCTCCACGGGAGGGGCTGAAGCGTGCCCGTCTGGTTGTAATTGCTAGCCGGTCATGAGTGCCACCTTTCGGGATAATTCAAAATTCAAAGCAGCCTATATCTAAACCGGCAGTCAGCTCTAAGAATGCCGCTGATATCTAACCACCTTTGAATATTGGAATTATTAATAGAATTGTTGTTTTAGCCGTATTTCATGGCGTTTCTGGGCTTCGATAACTCAAAATCGACGCCCTAGAGTTATCACGGAAAAATGAGGTTTTGCAGGCAAGAACCCAATAGCTTGGATAGTTCAAAACCACCCTGACTTGGAATTATTAGCTGACCTAAACGGCCCGATAAACCGTCTTGGGACGCTTCCCCGTTGGTTCGTCAGCCGCGACGATATCACCGCCTTCAAGCAGTCCCTGGATAATGTCATTCCGAATCTGCCGGGAAACCCATTGCGTCTTATTCGTAAGCTGAGTCTTGGTCAGCCCTGACTTTCCAGCATCTTGAATAATCCGCTTCACCTTCAGAACGGATTTGTGATGACTGCTTTCAGCGATATGCCGCGAAGTCTCGTAGATTTTGATTTCCGTGCTTCGCTTAGCGATTGCAATAGCCCATTCAACGTGGCTGACTTCGATTACCAAGCCCTCAAGCCCGTTTGCTGGATCGTGGCAAGCACAAGCCGCGATTACGGACAGGCGGCTAACCAACTCCCTGGAGCGGTCTAGCATGCTGATGGTTGTTTCGTTGGCCTCTTTGATTGCTTCCTCGGTCTCATCCCAGAATTGCCGGTAAGCGGCCTTTGCATTCTCTGTGAACGGCACCTTGAAGAACGTAGGGAATTGATCATTTAGATTGCCACCGTTCTTCAATTCGATCCATGATCGGGAACGTTCGATAATGCTCGCCGGAATTTCCTCATCCGATTCATCAAATAGGTCTCCCTGAATTTCAGAGCGGTTGTAAGCCTGGAGAACCAAAAACCTAGCTAACAGCCCATCATCGCGAATGCTTTCTGTGGTGTGTCCCCAGACCAGTGGCGTGGTTGTGCCGAAAACAACGGGCTGAGGGCAATTGACTTCGCGGTTATATTGAGCGTCTGCCCTTGCGGTAGCTCGCCAGGGGATTGACCGGCCTTCACCCCAGACTTTTAGGAGGTTAGTGCCAATTTCCTGCAACCAAGTTGAAGCTCGGTCTCCAGAAATCGCCTTAAACAGATAGCCGATTTCGTCAACGAGCGAAACAAAAGCTGGCTCATGCGAAAGGCTTTCCACTATGGCTGATCCGCTTGTGAATGATTCGGGGCCGATTAAGTGGGTTCCGCCAGCCGCGCCTAGAATCTCTCGGACGACTTTACGCGGGTGATCTTTCCCGGCACCTGATGGGGCAATCGCCATCAAGTACAAGTTGGGAGTTGCCTTTCTAAAGCCAACAACCTTTCGGCAAACAATTACACTTACGAAGGCAATCGCAGCTGCCAATGCAACCTCTGGCGAAGGGTACAAAGCCGAACGCATGATGTAGCGGTAAACTTCGCCAATTAGCCCAGGGGGCTCCAAGCAGATAGCTGGCATCGTTTCCGACGGCTTCAGGGTAGTTGACTTTTCGCCTTCATCTTCTGAGCCACCATTTAATGCTGCTTCAATGTGAGACGTGTCAACGTCTGGGGATACTTCATGTCGGGCTTCTGCCCCCACCTGGAGCATGTAGCCCCTATCGCCGTTTGCCCCTGCCTTCACCGCAGAACGAACTTTGTGGTCAAGCTCGCGTTGCGTCCAAGGTGGCTGACAAGTCAGATTCCACCCCTGGAGAATCGTCATGGCTGATGATTCATCCAATTCAAAGCCGTTCACTAGAAGGCACGCAACCCGGAACGTGTCATCGTGCCCGCCTTGACCTGAGACAGCGCCGGGGATGGCCGAAATATACTTCTGAGCCCTGCTGACGCGTTCCGCATAAGGAGTATCAGAAGGCTGACAGTCAGTGCGGATTTCAGGCTTTTCTTGGGGCAGAAAATAGCGGTCAGCAAATACGGCCAACTGCCTGGCGTCAACTTCTGCAACTTCCGTGAAACCTTCCAGGCGTTGCCCAGTGACTGTGAAGTATCGGCCCTTGGTGTAGACTTCAACGGCACCACCACCTTCAAGGTTGACCTTCCGCCCACGATCAAGCGGAAATTGGCCACGCAGAAAGAGCTTCAGCCCTTTACCGGATGGGCTGACCTCGGTGTAAGTTCCGAAGCGTTCCACGATCTCGGAAGACCAAGGGGTCAATTGTCCGGTGACAGGATTCCGGCAGTCATCTAGGTCAATGCCAATGAAGTTATCTTCAGGCGTAAAGACGAATCCGATACCGGAAGCTTCGGGGCTGTCCTCCAAAGCTGCCAGGATTTCGCCGAATGTTACCCAATGCGTTGGATCGGTGGACGATGCCGGTTTCCCGTTGACCTGATAGGGCACCTTGGTAGGCTTGCCGCCACGCTCTTCGTAACGCCACAAAACCCACTGCTTAGCCGCTCGCATGTCTTCGGGAACGTTATCGGGTGTGACGCGTTCCGTCACTTCAAGTTGTGTCAAAGTTTGAGTCATCCTTGCCTCTTAATTGCTGCCTCTTTCCACGATCCAAGCTTTCAGCGCCTCGATACTGAATCGAATGCTTCGCCCCAGCCTTACGCACGGCAGGCCGAATTCGATAATCCACTTGTCTAAAGTCTTCTCCGTGACCTGGAGAATGTCAGCCGCCGTGGCCTTGTTCACAAGCAAAGGTTGGACTGGGCTAACCGGACTTTCAGCCGCACGCTGATCGGTTGCCGCAAGGTTTGGGTGCGTCATGCGTTTTGTTCCTTCCGTGAAAGTTGACGGTGACTAAGAAACGCTCTTTACCTTGTTGCGTTGAATGAAGTCATCCAGCGATTGAGGCGAAATACGATAGCTCTTTTGGCATTTGCCTTCAGAGATGTTGATTGCCTCAATCTTGCCGGAGCGAATCAACTCCAGTACGAAGCCATACGATACGCCCAAGCGGCTTGCTGCTTTTCTGACGGTTAGCATTTTGGTTTTCCTCTGCGTGACGAGTTACGTTGAATTAGGCTGAACGCCATTGCCTTGCGTGAATGCTAGTCAGCTGACGGCAAGTATGGAAAGCGTTCTGTCGCCCATTCCAGAAGAGTTCTTACCGGCAATTTCAGCGGGGCAGATTGTAGACAGGCATATAGACAGGGGATTGATAAAGATTGCCATTACAAGAAGCCAAAGAAGTGGCTAGGCATGTTCAAGAAAGACATGAGTATGCCTTTTCAAGTTGGCTCTTGACTGTCTACATGCACTGTCTAGACAGGCAGTGCAGAATTTTGCGAATACTGACGCCAAGAAACGTCAAAAGCCAGCGTTTGGTGCGCTGGCTTGATCGCTGAATTGTATTGGCAGACTAATCTGACTCGCCTTTGAAGTATTCCGGCCAACGCTCCTTCATGTATCTGGACGCTGTGTCTTTGTTGAACGATAAGAACTCGCCAGGGGACTTTTCCGCAAGCTCTTTGGACCTATCGGCGGCATCCCGAAGCGTAGTGCCTGGCTTGATTTGGTCACCATTTGCAAGGTGGTCAAAGGTTTTCTTTTGACGCTTGCCAATTTCAGTCTTGGTTAGCCCCACCTGCCGATTCTCCGGCAGCGCGGCAGGCGTTGAATTGGGGACGGCATCAAGTAGTGCTACTTCTTCGCCAAGTCGCTTGGCAAACCATGGAAGGCGTTCTTCGATCCCATGCAATGAGCCAAGCCCAGGGATGCAAGCACCGTCTACATCGGTGAACCCAACTTCAAGCTCTTTCGCGTTGGTGCAAATTAACTCTGCGGTGAATTGGAGGGCATCAATTGCCGTTGCAAATGAATTGCCATCGTAGGCCGGTATCAATGAGGTAACGCTTCCGAAGTCATCTTTCAGATGGCGTCCCAGCCGCATGACAACCCTATCTGAAATCGCTTGTATCCTTTCAGGTGGGTGGGCCGTTACCCAGCGCCGCAATTGCTCTCGAACCTCAAGCCATCGTTCCTGTGGCGTCTTCCCTGAAGCCTCAAAGCTTTCAGGATTGCGAAGTCCGTCTTCTTCATCTTTGGCAATTTCCAGCCAAGCCCGAAGCAATCGAACCAACTCTTCAAAGTCTTCGCGTTTCATCAATCAACGTCCTGGCGTCGAATCCTGAGCGAAAGAAAAAGCAGGCAGGCGGTCAGGAAGTCCGCTCTTCAGGTGATCGGCCCTAGCCAGCTTGTGGAACCATTTTAGATTGTCCCGGCCAAGTGACGAAAGTGACTGTCTGTAGCAGGCTTGGTTCCGGCTTTTGGTCCAAGCCTTTTAGGAAACGGCCCTTTTCTCGGCACTTTTTGCAAAATTGTGAGTCCTGCCTGGCCTACTCTTTTTTCCGGGGTTTTTTGCACGTTTGTGGCTTCCAGATTTCCCTGATTTTGCTTGTTTCGTACCTATTCTGTATCAGTTCTGTATCAGCGGGACAGGTAGTTTTTCGGTAGCATCATCGACCAATTTCCGGAACGCGGACCGAAAGCTTTTCTGGGTGATTCTATCTCAAGGTGTGACCGGTACCTCCCGAAGGTGGTGACTAGCTACTGAGAAGGCAGGGTTTCCGGGGCAGCCGCATCGCACTGCCCGCTATTTTCTCTGTGATCGGCGTGTTACTAAGGGCAAACTCTGAAAGAACTTTGCAGCGCAGCGTGAGGTAAGCAAACTAAGCTATGACTGGCCTTAGGGGCATAGCATTCTTGACCAAGGTCGAATCGTCATTTTCAGGACATTTGCTGCGAAATGACACGCCCTCCTTAAGCACATCAAAAATAAACGAATATCGCCATGGGCGAACTGGGATACCACCCGCTAAGTCTTTGGGATGTTATTTGTTGGGAACGATCGGCTTTTTACTTCGCCTCGACCGAAGCATCCGTCGTTTCAGACAAAAATCAGATTTTTCCCGTAGAATTGCGGGCACGCACATAGTCTTTAAGGGGGCGATTTGTAACAATAGGAGCAGATCTGGCCTGACTTGCTTAAATTAGCAGCGTAAACTACTATTTCTTAAGTGTTTACAGGTCGGTTCGACGATTGAAACACTGTTCTTTGCAGCATTAGCGAGCCTATTGTGTTTGGTTTTGGTTCTCAGGTTGACACTCCCCCAATGACGGCAAAAGTCGGCTCCTGGGGCATTGCGTCAATACTTAGATCCACTCCGGATCTTTCGTGTCGGTGTCAGTCGTGGCACGTACTACTGGTTGTCCTCTACGCGGTTTTGATGATTGGCGGCCTTTCGCAGGTTCACCATTTACCCGACGGTAAGCCAAGTCATCCACATTCTACAGACTCGGAATGTGCCGAGTTGTCTGAGTGCGAGAACGCGAGCGAAGTCAAAGCGGAAATTGCTTTCCTGGCGATGACTCCCGACTTGGTGACACCTTACATTGAGGTGCCGTCCGCTCGATTTGACATTCAGCCCTCCCCATCTTTTTCGGTTCTTCCCGGGGCGAGATTTCTGCTCCGAGGGCCCCCTGTCGCCTAGTGCGCCAGTGATGTAACCAGGTCTCTCTCGCTGCTTAAATTTGGTGGCACCAAGAGGCCCACGTTCTCTCAAGCCCCTCATTGCCCCCAATCCAAGATTTTACGTGACGATTGTGTCGCTTGCGCTCTGCTCGTTAGACAAAGCGGAGGTTAATACAAGCGTAGCACCGTTGTGGGCCTGATTAGGGATGAATGAGAAGTCCACTAGCGACCTTTCTTTTAATCCCCACATCTGGCCAACATGGCCTCGGTCATTCTCCTAGTTGAGAGGAATTAGATAGTTCTATGAAAGCTACAACAACTGTGGCCCTTCTGCTGACTTTGTTTTCGCTCGTAATTACCGGTTGCGAGTCGATGGCAGAATCGCATGAAGAGCAACATCAAACGGCGCACTCCGAGTCTCAAGAGGATTCGCACGGCAATCCCCATAGCGAATCTCATCACGAAGGGGGCCACCATGCTGTGCATAAGATCATTGTCACCAGTCCTGTGAAGAAGGATGTGATCAGTACACAGCAATACGTTAGCCAGATCCATTCATGCAAACATATTGAAGTTCGAGCACTCGAAGGGGGCTACCTGGAAGAAGTGCGGATCAATGAAGGCGAGATGGTCAAGAAAGGGGAACTGATGTTCAAGATCGTTCCTACGCTTTACCAGGCCCGACTTGATTCCGAAATTGCTGAAGCGAACCGAATCGAAATCGAGTTGCAAAACGCTCAAAACCTATTGGAAAAGAACATCGTCTCACCGCAGGAATTAGCCATCAAGAAGGCAGAACTTGCCAAAGTGAAAGCCAAGGTAGCACTCGCCCAAGCCGAGTTGAATTTCACCAACGTGCGGGCCCCATTCGAAGGCATCGTCGACCGTCAGTTGGTTCAGCTTGGTAGCTTGGTGGAAGAAGGCGAAGTTCTTACTACGTTCTCTGACAACAGTGTCATGTGGGTTTACTTCAACGTGCCGGAAACTCGCTACCTGGAATACAAGCGGCAGTTAGACCTGGACAAAGCGGCCGGAAACGGCGAAGAGCATTTGCAGATCGAGTTGAAACTGGCCAACGGCGAGATCTTCCCTCAGCCTGGGAAGATCGGCGCGATCGAAGCCGACTTCAATAATACGACCGGAAATATCGCCTTCCGAGCCGACTTTGACAATCCTAGCGGTCTGCTTCGCAACGGCCAAACGGGAACCATTCTCATCCATCGCACATTGAAGGATGTGATCGTGATTCCTCAGCGGGCCACTTACGAGATCCTTGCCAAACGCTACGCGTTTGTCATTGATAAGGACAACATCGTTCGTCAACGCGACATTGAAATTCGAAGTGAGCAACCTGATATTTTCGTGATCAAAAAAGGACTGGAAGAAGAAGATAAAATCATTCTTGAGGGCATCCGTCAAGTGCGTGATGGTGACCATATCGAGTACGAATTTCGGGCGCCGGAAGAAGTGCTTGATGACTTGAAATACCACGCCGAATAAGGAGCCCTCCCTAATGTTTACCAAGTTCTTACATCGGCCAGCATTGGCCATCGTGATCTCGCTGCTTATCTTGTTTATGGGCGGTTTGGCGATTTTTTCGCTACCCATTTCGCAGTTTCCTTCGGTCGCTCCTCCAAGCGTGCGAGTTTCCGTTTCCTATCCTGGTGCCAGCGCCGATATATTGATCGACTCGACGATGGTGATCTTGGAGCAGTCCATCAATGGCGCTCCGAACATGCGTTACATGATGGGGGACGCCACCAGTGCCGGTGAAGGCACCATCCAGGTCGTCTTCGAGCCAGGCACCGATCCCAACGTCGCGGTGATGAACGTTAATAACCGCGTCAATATGGTGATGAACCAGCTTCCACCGATAGTCCAGCGTGAAGGCGTCATCGTCATGCAGAATATGCCGAGCATGTTGATGTACGTGAACGTCTTCAGCGAGGACCCCAATCTCGACCAGAACTTTTTGTACAACTACGCCACGGTCAACGTGCTTAACGAGATTAAGCGTATTCCCGGTGTGGGTCAGGCCTCTATCCTGGGAAACCGATCGTATGCAATGCGGATCGAATTAAACCTCGACCGCATGCGGGCGTATAAGGTCGATGCCGAAGATGTCATGAAAGCCCTGGACGAACAGTCCATGATTGGTTCGCCGGGACGCCTTGGTCAGGCCACCGGTCAGACCTCGCAGACGCTCGAGTACGTTCTTACCTGGGTCGGACGTTACAAGACCGAGGATGAGTACAACAAGATCATTCTGCGGTCGACAGAGGAAGGGGAAATCCTGCGACTGGGTGACGTGGCGAATGTGTCGTTAGGTTCGTCTTTCTACGACCTTTACTCCGATATCGACGGCTTGCCGTCGGCGGCTATTGTGCTCAAGCAGACGCCTGGCTCGAATGCCGCGGACGTGATCAAGCAGGTCAAAGAGAAGATCGAAGAGATCAAGAAGGAGTCGTTCCCGCCAGCTATGGACTATGCGGTGACTTACGACGTGTCTCACTTTTTGGACGCGTCGATTGAAAAGGTGCTGCATACCCTGTTTGAAGCATTTATCCTCGTGTCGCTGGTGGTGTTCCTCTTCTTAGGAGACTTTCGCAGCACGTTGATTCCTACCCTGGCCGTGCCGGTTTCGTTGATCGGTACGTTCTTCTTCATGATGATGTTTGGCATGTCGATCAACCTGATCACGTTGTTCGCGCTGGTGTTGGCCATTGGTGTGGTGGTGGACGATGCGATCGTGGTGGTGGAAGCGGTGCACGAGAAAATGCACGCCAAACATCTGAGGCCCTACCAGGCGACCATGGAAGTGGTTCACGAAATCAGCGGTGCGATCATCGCGATTACGCTGGTGATGACCGCCGTGTTCATTCCCGTTACCTTCATGACCGGGCCAGTGGGTGTCTTCTATCGACAGTTTGCCTTGACGATGGCAATGGCCATTGTTTTGTCCGGTGTGGTGGCATTGACGTTAACGCCTGTTCTCTGTGCGATGATTTTGAAACCGATCCATCGCAAGGGTCCCCAACGTGGCGTGGCAGGCATGACCAACCGTGTGCTGAAGAAGATTGCCGGACGCTATGCGTTTGTCCTGCGAGCTTTGTTGGCGATTGTTCTGGGGCTGGCCACAGGCTATGGCGTCTACGAACTGCTGCATGTCGAGATTGTTCATGAGGTGGTCTCGGAACAATTAGAGCTCACACCGCTACGGATAATCATCATCAGCGGCATTGCGGCCGTGTTGGGGATTTTCTCGTTCCGGGCTGCTCTTTCTGGTAGCGAACCGGACGAAAAGAAGAAACGGGGGCCGATTGGTGTTTTCGTCCACATTTTTGACCGAGCTGTCGAGGCAGTGACGGGAGTCTATGTTGGCGTGGTTGGTCTAATGGTCACGCGTCGCATCCTTACGATCTTAATTATTGGCGTTTTCAGCTACGGGATTTTGGTCGTCAACAAGGTTCTTCCTACTGGTTTTATTCCGCTGGAAGATCAGGGGATGATTTACGGTATCGTGCAGACGCCACCGGGATCGACACTTGAATACACCAATGCCAAGTGCCATGAACTGCAGGCCATCTGCAAAGGAATGGACGAGATCGTTTCTGTCTCTTCGATTGCCGGCTACGAAGTGCTTACCGAAGGTCGAGGTTCCAACGCCGGTACCTGCATCATTAACTTGAAACCTTGGGCAGATCGCGAGAGGACTTCGAAGCAGATCATTGAAGAACTCGAGAAACGAGGCACGGACATCGCCAACGTCAAGCTAGAGTTCTTCGAGCCTCCGGCCGTTCCCGGATTTGGTGCGGCAGGTGGTTTCTCGGTGAATTTGTTGGATAAGACCAACAGCGGCGACTACCAGGCCCTGGGCGAAGAGACCGACAAGTTCATGGCTGCCTTAGAGCAGCGAAAAGAGCTTAAGGGGCTGTTCACCTTCTTTGCGGCGAACTATCCACAGTACGAAATCATTATTGATAACGACGTGGCAATGCAGAAGGGTGTTTCGATCCGCGATGCCCTGGATAATCTCTCCATCGTCGTCGGTAGTACCTGGGAGCAAGGCTTTGTCCGTTTCGGACAGTTCTACAAAGTGTATGTCCAAGCAGCACCCGAGTTCCGTCGGTATCCCGAAGACTTAGACAACATGTTTGTCAAGAACGAAGAGGGCGAGATGGTTCCCTATTCCTCGTTTATGCGAATCGAAAAGAAGCAAGGTCTCAACGAGATCAGCCGCTATAACTTGTATCCCACGGCACCTATCCAAGGTGCTCCGGCTGCCGGTTACAGTAGTGGTGAAGCGATAGCGGCCATTAAGGAAGTCGCGGCTGAAACTTTGCCGCACGGCTTCGCGATTGACTGGCGTGGTCTCGCCTACGATGAAGCGAACTCGGGCAACACGGCCGTTTATATCTTCCTGATCGTGGTGGTCTTTGTGTATATGGTTTTGGTGGGGCAATACGAAAGTTTCCTGTTACCACTGGCCGTGATTGCCTCGTTGCCGATTGGGATATTTGGTTCCTTCTTCTTCCTGAAGTCGATGGGGTTGGCCAATGACGTATATGCCCAGATTGGTTTGGTCATGCTGGTCGGTCTTCTAGGTAAGAACGCGATCTTGATTATTGAGTTTGCCGTTCAGCGTCGCCATGATGGACTGAGCATTAAAGACGCCGCGATTGAAGGTAGCAAGCTGCGTTTCCGCCCGATTATGATGACCTCTTTTGCGTTTATCGCGGGGCTGATTCCACTGGTTCGTGCCACCGGTCCTGGTGCCATCGGAAACCGAACGATCGGAACAACGGCTGTTGGTGGGATGCTCTTGGGCACCTTAATCGGTGTCTTAGTAATTCCCGGTCTATATTACCTGTTCGCTAAGATCTCTGACGGCAAGAAACTTATTCGCGATGAGCATGACGACCCACTCAGTGAAATTTTCGAGCGTGAAGATAACACAGAGCATCACGGATTCTGAGCGCGACTAACCGCTCTTGAGATTAGTCGTTTAAGAATTGCCTCGCTGTCGAGTCCTACTCGACGACGAGGCTTTTTTGTGGAGTGACGGTAAGCCTGTACTGCGTGTTGGCGGCCAATACTGCGAGCAGTTCCGTCTTTATCGGAAGTGAGACCAGTGGCAAGATGGGTAATCTGCCTGCGGTGATGTGCGGAGGGCGCTGATTATTTCTTCTTTATTCAATATTCGGCCGATACCAACTGTGTTGGCTGTATCTGCGCCCATAGCCTTGCGGCTCTCCGGGGATTAACCACCCCCGAAAGGAAAGTTGCTGAAGAGACCGCCTGATCGTCCGACACAAACCCCACACTTTCCCAATTGATAATACGTACTGGCATGATGCCTCAAAGGCTCGAAGATGAGACCATTCTATCCCTACGCGCACAAAGCAATAACCGGGTGTAAGCCTCTTCTGGTTGTTACGATACTTGCTTGCCTAACTCTTACGTCACTTGTTGGGTGTGGTATTCCAGATCTTTGCTGTGTCGATCCCACACCGTACGTTCCTGGTGATTATGGCGTCGAGCCAAACTCGGTGAATGTGGCCGAAGTTGGGGTATACGACTTTTTCAACGACCCGGCATTGGCGCAGCTGATTGCTGAGGGCCTGGCTTCCAATCAGGAACTGAAAATTCGGAACCAAGAGGTCCAACTCGCGCTCAACGAGATAACAGCCCGTCGGGGGGCCTATCTTCCCTTTGTAAGTGTCGGTGCCGATGGTGGATTTGAACGAACCAGCAAGTGGACGCCACTCGGTGCAGCCGAAGATCAACTCTTTACTCCCAACGGTGGTGAGTTTCCCGATCCCTTGCCCAACGTGGGGCTGACCGCGAATCTGTTTTGGCGAGTTGATATCTGGCGGGAACTACGCAATGCCCGTGATGCGGCCTCGCAGCGATATGCCGAAGCAGTTGAGATTCGAGACTACTACGTGACGCGATTGGTTGCCGAGATCGCAGAAAACTACTACGAGTTGACTGCTCTGGACCAACGACTTGTCTACTTGAATCAGACGATCGATATTCAGAAACAAAGCTTAGAAGTTGCCAAAGCACAGAAGGAAGCGGCTCGTGGAACTGAGCTGCCTGTCCAGCGATTCCTGGCAGAAGTTCGCAAGAACGAAAGTCAGCGTCTGATCGTGCAACAGGATATCATCGAAGCCGAAAACAAGATTAACTTCCTTGTCGGTCGATATCCCCAGCCGGTTGCTAGGGGAGCTTGGGAATTCATTCAACTCGACTCTAAGATGCTCGGCGTGGGAGCACCCGCTGAATTGCTGCAAAACCGACGAGATATCCGAGCGGCTGAACGGGAGTTGGCTGCTTCAGGACTCGATGTTCTCGTGGCGAGGGCTCAGTTCTTTCCAAGCTTAGACATCAGGGCCAGCGTTGGTTATGAAGCTTTCAACCCGCGTTACCTGTTTGATCCTGGTGCGTTCATTGCCAGCACGGCCGGTGAGCTTGTGGCACCCTTGATCAACAAGAAGGCAATTCAAGCAGAATACCGAAGTGCCAATGCAAGACAGATTCAGGCAGTTTATGACTACCAACGTACAGTATTGAATGCCTATACCGAAGTCGTCAATCAGGTCAGCAAGGCACATAACTACCGCAAGAGTGTTGAAATCAAGCAGAGCCAGGTTGTGGCCTTGGAACAGTCGGTTGATGTGGCGACGAACCTGTTCCAAAACGCCCGTTCCGAGTACGTCGACGTTTTGTTCTCGCAGCGTGATCTGTTGGAAGCACGAATCGACATGATCGAAACCAAGCAGCAACAGCTCTCTGCAATCGTCAAAGCCTATCAGGCACTCGGCGGCGGATACCTGCTAACCAACTCAGGGCTTACTTACAAAGACATACGCTGTCTGGACACGCCTTACCTACCCGGCGAATTCATTGACGTGCCAGTAGTTAATGAGAGTGAAGAAAACTTCGGAGTTCAGGAGGAAAACCTTCCTCCACTTCCAAGTGAGGTGGATTTGTCGCCAACACCACTTGGTTCGGCCAAGTAATAAACTGGTGCCCTACTGAAATCTTCAAGACCAGCGACCACCAGAGGAGTTTTCAAAACAGCCGCCACTTCAACGATCAAGCTGAAGTAGATTCGATACTTAGAACGACCTACGAGCTTGCTTAACGCTTGGACTGCATTAGATCTTAGAACCTGTCTGAAAAGCTCTTGATTCGCTTTGGCCGTTTTGGGTAAACCATGTTTATCGTGAATGGACCTGATCGATTTTCTCTTGGGGAGCAATGGCATGGAAGCCCGCTATCCGACCGATTTGACCGACGCTCAGTGGAAGCGAATTGCCTGTCTCATTCCGGCGGCCAAGCCAGGCGGTCGGCCTCGCTCAACTTCGATTCGGGAAGTGCTCAACGCCATTTTATATCTCACCAAAAGCGGTTGTCAGTGGCGAATGCTGCCTCGGGACTTTCCCTCTTGGAAGACGGTGTATTGGTATTTCACTGAATGGAAAAACGACGGCACGCTCCAGCGAATTCACGATTCGCTGCGACACCGGGTGCGTGAACAAGAAGGCCGACACCGCCAGCCTTCGGTAGCGATCATCGACAGCCAGTCGGTAAAAACGCCAGAAAAAGGGGGCGTAGATTCGATGGTGGCAAGCTCGTAAAGGGGCGCAAGCGGCACATTCTCGTCGATTCACTCGGCCTGCTGTTAACCACTCTGGTCACGCCAGCCAACGTGCAAGATCGAGACGGGGGCCAAAGCTTGATCGATCAAACAAAGATCGTGCTTTCTCGGTTGCGAACGATCTTCGCCGATGGCGTCTACAACGGCTCCTTCGAGCTATTTTGCCGAAACGTGGGCTGGAACTTGAAGATCGTACGTCGTTCGGACAAGCCTGGCTTCCACGTTCTGCCGAAGCGTTGGATCGTCGAGCGAACCTTCGCTTGGCTGACCCGGCATCGTCGCCTGACGGCCGACTACGAGACCACCACCAGTTCCAGCGAAGCCTTCCTGCAACTGGCCATGATTCGTTTGATGGTCAGAAGACTGGCTAAATGAGGCTTCTCAGACAGGTTCTCAGTTGGAACTGTCCCTTAGAGCTCCGCACAAATTGATATGACGCTTCCATTAAACATCAACCTGCTCGACCTCAGAATCTTCAAACCAGTTGAGCTTCGTCACGGTACTCTTCAGTCCAACTGGATTCGACGTATAAGCGACCAAGGCAAGGCTGCTTTCACTTCTACTGCAAGTTACATAAAGGAGTCGGCGCGTACGATCGACGGATGTCTCTTTTCCGGCTTTTCGATTCTCAATGTCTGTTTTGGTATGCTCTTTGACTCCGAAAAGCTTGTCGTAGCTAAACATGAACCCACGTGCTTCGGAATCGTCCATGAGAACCATGACCCGAGGGAATTCTAGCCCCTTGACGCCTTGATGTGTACCAAAGCGTGATAGACCGTATACGTAGCCTGCGTAAGCTCTAATTTGAGAAAATGGCGTCTTCAAAAACTCTCGAATTCCAAGCACTCTGTCTCCCAGAGCATCCTCGTCCACGTCTGTCTTGGTATTTTGATCCCCAGTAACGTATGGAAAGAGCTTTTCGGGAATTCTGAACAGATTCGATCTAGCAACCAGATCAAGTGCTTGCTGAAACGTAACAGAGTCGGATGTGGCACAAAGCTCTGCTAGTTCTTCAACGGCAGCTTTAGCGATGGCGAGTTGATCCTGCTGATGTGGCGTTTGCCGAAATGCATCTAAGGACATGAGTGGTGAAAATTTTCTGACGATTCGAGCGGTGGCAAATGCATCACCTCTGTGTTGAGCGTCAACAAGCGGCAAGATTTGATCGGAATAGAAACGCAGGAACTCAATGGTGCCCTCGCGAAGCCCTGTTGAAAAATCGTTTACCTTGGCAAGGGGTTCGTACGTATCCAAGAAGCCAAGACGTCTGGCAGCCATATGGTGCTCGAGAATCAGGGCTTTGTATTTGGCAACATCGTTCCATTCCAAGTCTCCCGTAATTTCCACCATTCGCTCTTGAACGGCTTTTTCTGCGAGTTCTTTGTTGCTCACGTATGATGGAACAATGAAAAAGCGTGTATGTCCTTCGGGGGCGTTTTCGTGTGCGACTTGTTGCCAACCATCGCTGGCCTGACGGATCTGATTGATTAGACGTATAACTCTTTTCGGACAACGAAAGTTGATCGTTTTCTCGGGCGTGCTCCAATCCGCGGGTATGTCTTGATCCAAGTCTGATTTTCCATCGGCATAAATCCGTTGCATCATGTCGCCAAACAGCCCTAGGCCAAACTTAGTCGCCTGCTTGCGTTGGAGCGAAAGAAGAGCCTCGATAAGCTCCCGATTGGTGTCCTGACTTTCATCAACCAGAATGAAAGGGGACGCACAGATAGCGAGCTTCTGCATTAGGCTTTTCTGATTAAGAAACGCAGCACCCATTTGAATGACTTCCGAATGATTCAATGAATCCCTCGTGCGATTATCGCCCGTCGGACTGTATGTAAATGACTTGATGTAATCGAGTCCAGCGAGGCGAGTCGTCTTGGATTTGAGGCTCCGTTCCCGCTCAAGACTTGTTTTCGTGACAGACTTGCTCTTCTCTATAAGTCTGTTTAGTTCCAAGATATCAGCCGCTAGGGATTCTCTGAGCCATTCCCTGATGTCCGCGTTAAATCCTTTGATCAATTCCCAAACGAAGCTGTGAATTGTTGAGACTCGAATGATCGGGTCATAATCCAGGCGTCGCAAAATCTCATCGCATGCAGCATTCGTGTAAGTAATGACTGAGATGTTCTGTCCGCGGAGTCGAAACCGATCACCGTGCGCATTTCGAAATGCCAACAGGGCATCCACAAGTGACCGTGTCTTTCTAGAACCGGCTCCAGCGAAAGAAAAAAGCTCTTGGGAAAATCTGGATTGAGGCAGTCCGCAAGTATTGCGGCTACCTCATTATGCTGTTGGATTCCGAGTTCCGACATCGTTACGCCTTAGCTTTTGACGAAGTTGCGAGAAGGTCCTCTTGCTTACGATCAAACTGCGTTTGCAACCCCTCGAGTCCTTTCATGATATAGGAAGGAACCACCAGTTTCGCAGGATCACAATGAAAAAGCACGTCGAGTGCGATCTCCCCTTTCTTGCACGATTGCACGGCATCGAATAGCTTCTGGCATAATTCATCTGCATTGCCTGATTGACCAATCGCAACTCTGAATCCTTTTGCGGAAGAATCCGGTGGCATTTCAGAAATGCAATTGTAGTTCGCCAATACAAGTGCGTCCTCAAATGTACGCGGAATGACCTCTACTGTGGTTTATCCGTGTTCGATTGAAACTGACGTTTGGTATGCTACGCGAAACGCAAAGAGCGGAACTTCTTCATACGTTTTTATTTTCGATTGGTCACTGAGAGCAAGTAAGTCGTCGATGGAATCTTTTTTCGGATGCCAAGCCTTGAGGGTTGGATTGCTCGTTACAAGCTTTGCTCCCTTCTTTGGGATTGCCTTCTTTCGATGGTTTGCTGGATCGACCGAGTCCAGGTCGGTGATGGCTAAGGTAATCAGCCCAAGCGCCTCGATCAATGGACTGAGACGATGGGAATGGCTTCCCGAAATCTCGAGCAGCGTGACATAGCTTTTATGCAATGTCTCGAAGTGGTGCTTAATAAAGTGCGGCACTTGTATTCGTTCGGCGGCCCCTTCTACTAGGATCGCGGCATCTGCGAAGAACAGCTCACAGTGCGTTGATAGCAAGTAACGGGCTACAAATCTCGCGGTTTCATCGTTCCCGCCGAAAACATCCGATAAATTGATTACTGCCGATGTTGGAATTGGCTTTGGGCCTTTCGGGAGTCGACGAAAGTATCTTAGACACGCGAAGTCGCATTCATGGGCTACGTGGCTTGAGTGTGTACTCACAACTAGCTGAGTGCGTAGCAGTGTTTTATCCTTGAGTTCTCAGTGGTTCCTTAAGACGTTGTACGCTTTTCGTGCGAACACTTGTTGTACTTGAACGTGAAGGTGAGCTTCCGGCTCTTCAACTAGCACAAGATGCAAGGGTGGAATTAGGATATCGTTGGTTGTGTCGCTGACGGTCTTGGATGCTTTATCGACACGCATCCAAGCGTCCCGGAATGCCATCAGGCGGAATACCATCGAAATCAAGTTCTGGTAGCCAAGGCCGTTATAATGCTCTGGAAGGGCAAGCGATTGAGTTGTTCCACCGCCAGCGTCTGGTGAAATCTCGTATTGTACGGCAGCACTGTGGCTGAGCCCGTCCACCGGCCTCAGCTTGGTACCAATTTTCAGAATGGGATCAGCAACACCGGGGTAGTTCAAATCCTGAAGCTCAGCCATGGCCGCGCCAAAGCCGGCCTTGAGACGTAAGTCGTACTGCTTTTGGGCTTCCTCGATCGCTTCGAGAGCCTCAATATCAGATGGTTCTACATAGTCAGTCGGATCAAGGTGGCTTTTATAATAGGACTTGAGCTGTTCGGAGAGCCTCTCGCTCCTTCGCGACTTTTCCGGATCGTCTGATTCACCAGTGGCTGGCGAACCAAACCCTCGCTGGGCACCAATGACATTGATCCGAATCAGGCGGTTCAACGGCTTTCCTTCAACCGGTTCTGCTCCAGGCGGTAACTGTTGCGGATGAGCAATTCCATTGACTGGAGCAAACAACTTGCCTGGATCAAGTAAGTAGCACTTCGTTGTAAAAAGTGAGTTGAGTTTACGATCAAGAAACTCGCGCAAGTTTGTGGGCCACAACTTCACCTTAATTGCCTTGCTTTTTCCTGATCCTACCGCTCGTGTCTCAGCTGCGAGCTTTGCGGCTGCTAGATACTGGACCTTAAGGTCCGCCAGATCCTTAGGTTCGAAACGAAGGCGGACTCCTATCTTGCCACCACTCCAGTCAAGAGTTGGAAGCATTCCGCGCACATGGTGGAGTTCGTTGTCCTCAACTGCTATCCAGACGTCGAGTGTTGGAACAAGTTCGTCCCATAGCGGATCGGGTTCAGATGCTTCCGATTACTTACCCTCGTCCTTGAGTCACTTTTCTCCAATTGCATTAATCTGGGACCAATTGGAAAGCGTGAAATCGTTGGTGGTAAAACTATGGGTCTCGGCGAGGAACGCGCAGATTGCGTCCATCGCAGATGTCTTACCACTGTTGTTAGCACCAACGAAGAGCGTAATCGTATCGTTGAAATCTATCCGTATCCGTGCAAGCTTACGAAACCCCTGTAACTCCACGTAGCTGATTTGCATTGAACCCTGTTCCTTGTGCCCAGAGAAAACGCCATCCCTTGTTCTCGCTGTGGCGAGACCATGTCGTACGGATATCGGCAACAGCGTATCCTACCAGAAGTAATTGCACGTTTTCATCATCGTTTTGTGCACTGATTCAGCTTAGGGTACTTTGGCTGCTTACACCGCCCAATCGGCACAAAGAAATTCCGCCTGCTTTAGCACCGTTTCAGTCGCCTGGGCTTGCTTATCCGGTGGGTAGCCGCTCTTTTTGAGGATCTTTTTTACCATCACGCGGAGCTTTGCTCGGACGCTTTCTTTGACGGTCCAATCGATCGTTACGTTGCGGCGGACGGCGTCGACCAGTTCTCGAGCGATGGCGCACAGGGCTTTGTCGCCGAGGACCGCGACGGCGCTGTCGTTGACTTCGAGGGCCTCATAGAAGGCTTCCTCGTCTTCGGTCAAGCCGAGCGATTTACCGCGCTCTCGCGCTTCGCGCATCTCTTTAGCTAGGTTGACCAATTCGGAGATGACTTCGGCCGCGTTGATCGAGCGGTTTTGGTACTTCTTGATCGTCTTGTCGAGCATGTCGGCGAACGACCGGGACTGGACGAGGTTCTTTCGCGAGCGGGTCTTGATCTCATCGCTGAGCAGCTTACGCAGCACTTCAAGAGCAAGCTTGCGGTGGGGCATATCGCGGACTTCGGCGAGGAACTCATCCGAAAGAATCGAAATATCAGGCCGATCCATACCGGCGGCGGCAAAGATGTCGATCACTTCGTCCGATGCGATCGACTTGGAAATAGTCTGCCGCACGGCGATGTCGAGTCATGTTAAGTTGCTCTGTTGATACGACATGAAATGTGCCTGAATGAATCCCGACATGCCTAAGGCGGGGTTGAATGGCGGATAAAGTTTGCGATATTCCGTCAGCGCCGTGGCTAAGTCCAACTCCGCAAATACGTCCGTACGTGAGACAAGGTACAGCAGGGCGATCTACGGCGCACGCGAACCGCCCTCGTTGCAATGCACGAGGACATCGGCACCGTCGATAAGCGACTGGTGGATGAATTCGAGAGCGCTATCGATAATCTCCTTTGGGATGTAAGCGGGGGGCCGGCGCATCAACAAGATTCAATATCAAGCGATGTTCGCGCCGGGCAATCAAATATTCGGGGTGGGATTTGGGGGCATCGCGACCTGAGTAGCCCAGTGCCTGTCGATGATATGGATCCTTACAGGCATGGACGACGCGCCAATCGGGCCGATGTCGTACAACCTTTTCGTAGTCATGTTCTGAGCCGACGTGGAGAAATTGATGAATCTGGATCATGATTGCGGCATTATTCGACAAGTGTAGCGGGACCTATCCCAATGTACCGGCTTTCGGATCCCAATTCTCTTGAAGATACTTCAAATAGCTTGGGATTATTTCATAAACTCCTGCGCGGCGATGCTCTTGGACGATGCCCTTTTCAATGAGGACTGCCATCTCAAAGTCCCACGCTGCCCTATATTGGCCGACTTCGAATGTAGGAATCTGAGTTCTGCCTTCGACAACAAAACGGAGCAAGAACTTGCGCTGCCAGTCCGTAAGGCTTTCTAGCTTATTTCGTATCGCAAGCCGGCACTGTTTGTCATCCTCTTGAGCTTGTTGAATCGCAGCGATGCGTTCATTTTCCGCATTTCTACGGTCTGCGCAGTTGTGACAGTAGGCCGCAACACCTGAATACAGCAGCCATACCGTAAGATATGCAATGAAAAAGACGAGAATAAGCGTGATGGCGATGCCCATGCCACCGTAGCGTTCTAGCTCCCTGAGCCACGAGGAAGAATGTGCTTGGGTGTAGAAGACGGCGACGGACACCAATGCGACCAAGGCGCTGACAGCATTTTTGGTGCAAATATCCCTTTCAAGCAGCCACTTGAAAAGCTCAGCGACTGGGTTCATTTTCGCCTCTCTCAACTGCCTGGTTGGTACAAGCGTACCAATTCGAGGCATGCGATAACTTAGTTATGGATTTCTCGTGCCGCTCAGGTTGGCGATCGCCGCACGGAGCACTTGCATGCAGATCTCTGCAGTGTGTTTGTCCGGCGCGAACTGCGAACTCATCTGCTGATACGGGTGAATGTAATTGCGGAAATCCCGTAGGGCATGGCTGAACTTCTTCACGTCGATTTTCAAATAGCCGAGTTCGCACGCGACATTGATCATTTGCGCCAGCGACCAATTCGGAAATGCCTTTACCTTTCCAGCAGTGTCTTTTGGGCTGCATAAAGCTTGGTTGAATTGACGCGGATTTGCGAGCGCCATCCCGAGCAGGAGTCCCTCCAGTACCCTCCCGCACATAAAAATCGCCGCTAATGGTGCATCCGCATGGAGGCTGCGTCCCGCTTCGATGAACCGAGCTTCAAGAATTGGGATCAGACTGGCTTCGATCGGGACATTCGCGATGTCCGCATTTTTGAAATTCTCCTGAAGAAACTGTTCTTCTGTCGTCTCAGAAGACGGCTGAGTTCGCCCGTCCAACTTGGCGATGATTTCTCGGCATCGCTTTGCGGTGGACCGATCCGTCGCCGATGGCTCGGAGGTCTTGTATTCCCACAAGTCAACGAGTTCTCCAAGTACCTTTGCAACGATACTATCTTGCTCAACATCCCAGAATGCCCGAAGCTTCTTTGCTTTGGACGTACCGTACTTTGTGTACCGACTGCTGTGAATGTCGCGACCGACTGACTCAGCGAAGAATGATGCGAATGTGGCATCACTAAAGTCTAAGACATAGCCGCCGGACATGCCCAGCAGGTCCTCGAAGGGTTGGCGATCGATCGTCTTTAGTGTGCTCATTGCCCGTCTTTGCGATCCTCAAGAGTGTCGACCAGGAAAATCGCCAGTGTCGCCGCGGCCCCGACGGCGAGTCTGGCGTGTCTGGCGGTCAAACCTTTCGCCGACCCTCCCTTCCCGTGGCCCGTTCCGTAAAGGTTACGAAGTTCGGCGAGTCCTTGTACCAGCGTCGAGAGATTTCCCAGGACCGCCTTTACCGACTTCGCTCCTTTGACATCGTCTTTGATCTCGTCAGGAACGAGCTTCAGTTCGTCCAATGCCCGTCGGACGAGTGGCAACAGGTCCGGGCGATCTGTAACAGATTTTCCGCAAGATTCGAGAATGGTATGACACACCGTCTCGACCAATTCCTTGGCGGTGCCGATCGCCAGATCGGGATCGCTTTCAATTGAGGATTCCATCCGATTGATTGGGCGGTAGACATAGTCGGCATCGACCTGTTGCGCCAACTTCTTGGTCGAACGAATCACGTGCTGCGACGATGTCAGTCGACGCGGGCCGTAGATGGCACGTCCAGAGATGGTGCTCCGTTCAACGAGTTCCCATCCATCAGGTGCCAGCAGCCCGTTCAGCAATGCAATAATCTGCCTGGCCTTTTCGCCATCTTCACAAACCATCGGGTGAGCAATCTCCGCGAGAAAATGGAGAAATACTTCATCCGGTCCATCGGCGAGTTTCAGACGCTCGTCCGAGAAGACCCAGTTCTCGTCCCAGTCCAAATTGTTGATGCGGTGCTGCCAAATGTCGCCTTCGGCGTTCTCGAATCGACTATCGGTCGAAGGCAGAGAAGACAGATCGTAAAGCCGATTTAAGAATTCGGCATCGTCCAACTCACCGCTCCAGCAGATGCCCTCGCGAATGATCGCGCGCTGAATATCCCGCCGAGTTATTTCGGAAATGGTGTTTTGTTGAGTTGGAGATGATGCAAAGCCGGACATAGTAAGTTGTTGACACTTTCTTACGGAAAAAGTTCGCCGGACAGAAGCCGAGGCAATAACAAATCGCGGGTATTCGCTAAGCGGCGATTCTCGTCGATGAATCGTATTTCACGTGCTCGAACATTTGCTGCAAGTGCATCGAATGCCAAGATGAGTTTTTATTGTCCTTGCGATGGGTCTAAAACCCTCGCCTTCAGGCGAAACCTTTAGGTTCTTCCGTTTCCGGATAAAATCAGGGGATGGAAAATTACCGTACCAGTTCGCACAGTCGTTTTGATATCAAGTTTCACTTTGTGTGGGTGACCAAGTATCGCGAGCCGATTCTTACCGGCGAGGTTGGCGTTCGCCTGCGAGAACTGGTTCGCGAAGTTTGTCGAGCCAACGAAATCGAAATCTTGGAGGGAGCCGTATCACGAGACCATGTTCACGTACTGCTATCGTTCCGGCCCAATCTTTCGCCCAGCAAGGTCATGCAATACATCAAGGGGAAAAGCTCCCGCAAACTGATGATGGAGTTCGGCCATTTGCAAAAAACGTATTGGGGTCGTCACCTGTGGGCACGAGGGTACTTCGTGGCCTCCAGTGGCAACGTCACCGATGAGGTGATCCAGGAATACATTCGCCACCAGGACGGAACGGAGCCTGGCGATGGGGGCGACCACTTCCGAATTACTCCTTCGTGAGTTGAGGACTTCAGTCCGAATCTCACGAAATCTTCAAACCTGCCGGCTTTAGCCG
>NZ_JABRWO010000012.1 GCF_013618625.1 Bremerella alba
TCCTGATCAATCTGGCGAGCCATCAACTCTTCCCTGCGGCGCGAGACACGGATTTGGAAAAGC
This sequence comes from Bremerella alba, assembly GCF_013618625.1. Taxonomy (NCBI): domain Bacteria; kingdom Pseudomonadati; phylum Planctomycetota; class Planctomycetia; order Pirellulales; family Pirellulaceae; genus Bremerella; species Bremerella alba. The sequence continues at coordinate 64 of NZ_JABRWO010000012.1, forward strand.
GTTATCATCGCAGAAAGAGATTGGACGCGCTACCGCAGATTACCTAAAGTGCGCGCTGGCCGTGTACATATGCTACACCAGGCTGATATATCTAAATCATGCCCAGGGGACGCTTCCCCGGCACCGTGCCTATTTTCTTTTTAGGCATACGAAATCCGTACCCAGTTTCGCTGCTAGACAAGCAGCAAAACGTAGGGCCCGCGTGTCGCGGGTCGGACGCCTGGTACCCGCTTCGCGACCCGCGTTCGCGCGGGGCCCTACTAAACCCAACACCATATAAGAGCACCGTCATGTCCCATCACCACGAAAAACCTGAAAAACACGAACTGGGCGCCTCCGCGCACGGTTCGCAGGTTGCCGTGATCGATGGCAACCGACTCATTTGCCCCTGCTGCGGAGAAGTCCTGGCCATCCTGGCTGATGAGCCTCCTGAGGAGCCAGTCGATAACGAGTCTGTCAATAACGAACCGGCCCAAGAAGAGCCAGCCGACGAGCCACCATGGCAACCGACCGAGTCGAAACACTTCGTCCTACCGCAACCGGACTTATCATCCCCCTGGGATGAAATCGCTCGTCGGCAAGACGCCCTTAAAGAAGCCGCCTGGGAGGCCTACAACCAGTCCGAAAAGGCCAAGCAGGAAGCACTTTACGCCCAATATCTAGAGTCCGATGACCCCGGCTTCCTAGCCGATTATCTGACGGTGCCGATCGATCCTGAGATCGACGCCTACGAGATCCCCGCCGAAGATCCGCCCCCGCTGCCCAGTCGAAAAAAGACAAAGCCAGCGCGGACGGTGACCCGGCCACCACGCGAGCAAAACACAGAGACCTGGCGCCAACGGAAACTCCGTTGGCGAACGCATCTGTTCGAAGAACCTCGCACGCGCGATCGAGAACGTTTCTTGGCGTGGACCTTCTACCACACCAAGATGCTCGACCTGCAACTGCAGGAAGAGATTCGTTTGAAGCAGGCCAAGATCGAAGGCCTGCGATTCGAGCATGGCGTTTCAGAAGAAACACCCTCGTACGAAGCGCACTTGCCTGACGATAACCTGCCAAGGGCACGACCTCACGTTGCAGTCCAAGAGTTCGACCTTCTGTACTGGATCGAACAGGTAAGCCGGTCAGAAGAAAAACACGCCCACAAAGACGTGAGCATGGCACCCGCCGATGTCAAACCGAACCAGTATCTAGCCAACGAACGCGGCCCTCCCTGACTTAACCTCCGGTAGGGTGCGAGCAGAGACGCGAAGCGGAACGTATCGCACCAAATGCGGTCTCCATCAAATGGCAACGCGACAACGTTGTGCATGGTGCGATTCGCTGCGCTGCTCAGCACCCTACATCAAAACAGGGTTCTCATCTCTTGTCCCCTCTCCCTCGAAGGGAGAGGGGTTCCTGAACAAAATTTAACAAAGACCACAAGAACACGTTCCGAATCGTTCGGGAACGTCGTTCGCGCATGCGCTGCCAACAAGCCGGATGCCCCCTCACCCTAACCCTCTCTGTGCGGGTAAGGGGGCGAAGGGACCGGAGATGTGTAGGCATCACGGCAATGTTGATCATGATGCGACTGGCTGCGCTGCTCAGCGTCCTACGTCGATGGGACGCTCGTGTATGCGCCCGTTTGCTCCGCTTTATTTGGGCGCTGTTTCTAGGTAAGGAGACAATCAACCACATGCGACCTCATCACCCTCTTATCCGTGTCCATCCGCGAAATCTGTCGTTTAAACCACTTCCCTCAGTGATCTCGGTGAACTCTGTGGCTAACTCTTTGAATTTCTGCGACGCAGGGTCGCTTCTGAATCACCGTCGGACATACCCTGCCGAATCGTCCCGTTCTTCGTTAAAATCAACCGGTTCAGACGCCAACTCGCATCCAGACAGGGAAACTTCACATGTCGCACGAACAATACGAAAACCCGTTGATCTCTCGGTATGCCTCGCGGGACATGAGTTTTTTGTGGAGTCCGCAGAAGAAGCATTCCACTTGGCGGCGTCTCTGGTTGGCCTTGGCCGAGTCAGAGCAAGAGCTGGGGCTTTCGATTTCTGACGAGCAGCTCGAAGCGATGCGGGCCAACCTGGACAACATCGATTTCGACCTGGCTGCCAAGCATGAAAAGCGTCGCCGGCACGATGTGATGGCCCACGTCGAGACGTTCGCCGAAGCGGCACCGGTCGCCAAGCCGATCATTCACTTGGGTGCAACCAGCTGCTTCGTGACCGATAATACCGACCTCATTCTTCTGCGGGAATCTCTCGAACTCGTCCGCGATCGACTGGTTCGCTGCATTTACCTCTTGGCCGACTTCGCCAAACAATATCGCGACCTCCCCTGCCTCGGTTTCACGCATTTGCAATCGGCCCAACCGACCACCATCGGCAAGCGGGCCACGCTGTGGTGCTACGATCTGGTGCTCGATTTGGAAGAGGTCGAACACCGTTTGGACTTGCTTCGTTTCCGCAGCACCAAGGGAACCACCGGAACCCAGGCCAGCTTCCTGGAACTACTGCACGGCGATCACGACCAAGTGAAGAAGCTCGAAAAGCGGGTCGCCGAAAAGATGGGCTTCGATCAGCTGTACGCCGTCACCGGGCAGACTTACTCGCGTAAGGTCGATACCCAGGTGCTGGACTGCCTGAGCGGCATCGCCCAGTCGGCCCATAAGATAGCGACCGACGTGCGAATTCTGTCCCATCGCCGCGAAATAGAAGAACCGATTGAAGAAAACCAAATCGGTTCGTCCGCGATGCCATACAAGCGCAACCCGATGCGAAGCGAACGTATTTGCGGGCTGGCTCGCTATGTGATCAGCAACCAGGCCAACGGTGCCAACACCCTGGCAACCCAGTGGATGGAACGCACCCTAGACGATAGTGCCAACCGCCGACTGAGCCTGCCCCTGTCGTTTTTAGGGATCGATGCGATTTTGATCATTCTGGCCAACGTGTGCGACGGGCTGGTGGTCTATCCTGCGTTGATCAAACGTCACCTGGCCGAAGAATTGCCATTTATGGCAACCGAGAACTTGATGATGGCCGCCGTCAAAGCTGGCGGCGATCGGCAGGATCTGCACGAAAAAATTCGCGTCTACTCGCGCGAAGCAGGAGCACGCATCAAGCAGGAAGGGCTCGATAACGATCTGCTGGCCCGAATTAAAGCGGACCCAGCGTTCCCCGAGTTCGACGCGGAAGCCATTTTGCAACCGTTACAATACGTCGGCCGGGCCCCAGAACAGGTCGACGACTTCCTCGCCGATATCATTCAACCCATCCGCGATCGCTACGCGAATGTTTCGCTTGAGAACGAAGAGTTGAAAGTTTAAATGTACGGCCCCACGAATCTTATCCCCTCTCCACCGTCCTCGGGAGAGAGGGTTAGGGCGAGGGGGCCTGGCTGCTGCATGAGAGGCATCCGACCCGCAGCACGCGGGCTCTACCTCAGATTAAGTCGACCCGGCGTTTTTTGCGGCGCGACTTTTTCTGGCACTCTTCGCAGACGCCGTTGACGATGAAACGATGGCCAGTGGCGCGGAATTGATGCTTGCGGGCCACTTCGTCGCGAAGCTCTTTGAGTTCCGCACTTTGAAATTCGATCAATTGCTGACACTGAGTGCAGTAAAGGTGATCGTGATCGGGGTAGCCATAGTCGTGTTCGTACACGGCTCGGCCGCCGATTTCCATCTTCCTGAGCAGGCCTGATTCGACCAATTCATTCAGCGTTCGATAAACGGTCGGGCGGCTGACACGATCGGAACCTTTGCTGTGGTGCGAAAGTTCGTCGATCAATTGATCGGCATCGAAATGCTCGTGGTGGCTAAAAACGTGCTCGATGAGGATACGGCGCGGCTGCGTGATTCGCTTTCCCTTACTTTTAAGGTACTCCTCGAACCGCTCCATCGGGGTTAGAGCAACGTCGACGGCTTCCAAAGCAAACGGATCAGACATGGGAATCTCAATAAGGACAACAAGGGCTTCTGCTTTGTTGAGACTGAGTTGCTTTATCTATCTAATTGCTGTTTAAGAAGATACGAAGATGCAACGCTCATCAGTCTCAATACGGAATTCTAGGCCAAAGTTGCCCAGCTACAAGCCCAGGTTTGGCCTGAATTTGACAACCGCACGCAAGCGAGCCGTACAATGAAAAAACGGGCAGCACCCATTGAGAATGCTGCCCGTGTTTACGGGTTTTCTAAGTTGTTTGTTTTTGGCAACTTAGCCGATTTCATCGAGCAGGCGTTCCATAGCCAGATCGAGCTTTTCGTCGGTTAGGTAGCTTCCGTCGGCGATTTGGGCCTTAATCTGGGCGACTCGATCCGCACGAATGTCCGGGATGTCCTTCACCTGGCTGGCAAAGTCGGCTTCGTGAGAAATATCGAGTTCGTCGACGGTGTCGAATTGGCTACGGCTGTCTACGGTCGGGGCCTGCGGTGCGTGATGCGGACCTCGGATGGACTGTGCCGGGTGAACTGCGGTTGGGCCATTAATATGCATGGTAAATCCTAACTCCCTTTGACGTCTTTATGCTTGAGTTTTGGGTTGATTGGGTCCACTCAAACGTAACGTCCTTAAAATCATGACCGGAACGGAGGTCTGGGCTTTCCCTAAGTTGGTTTGCCCGGCTTCTTCAGGCAACCCGTGGGAGGCAGTTTCCCAACCTCGCAAATATAGTTCATTGGCGTCTTCCATGGTGCCGTATTCCGTGTCAGTTATAGCCATCCGTGTGAAGCAAGTGACTCACGGCGAAGAGTTCGTCAGGAAGTACCCTTCTTATCGACTTGCTAGCACTCGAGATTCAACCATCCTTGACTCGGTCTCGTTATGCAGTCCCTGGCAACGTCGCCGACCAGGCTGTCTCTTTCGGACCGGCAAATTAAACCGATTAAACGGCTTATTCAGGGCCCCAGAGAACCGTCGGCGGCGAGTACCTGCCTTGCGTATCGCACAATCGTTACGACTGCACTATGCAAATGGTTTGCCAAAAATTACGGCGATTGTTGCTCTAGCGACATTTTTCCCATGCCGCCCGGCAAACGAGCCCGAGAGTACGGCAATTGTCAGATTGGCTCAATCGCAATTGCGACCGACGCAGCCTGAATCTTGAGAAATTCCGGCCCCATCCGAGGATTTCCTCGAATTATTTCGACATAGGAGGAAACCAACACGTCAATTCGTACGTTAACCTAACTATAGGGAAGCGGTTCTTTCCTTGGTAATTCTCATTATTTGCCTTCAGATCAGCACACACGAAGCGAATAATAAACAGGAGAGGCCCCAGATCGGCGTGGAAGACAAGCAAAGATCGGAGCCCATGGCCCACAAGGGGTGCAACCAAGCCCCTCCGAAGGCCTTGATTGCAATTTTACCCCCCTTTAAATTCACCTAACGCCTTGGGATACCACGTTAGTCCTATTGCAAGGGTGAGCCTTTTTTACTAAATCTAAGAAAGACGTGAACCAGAGGAGTCTATTTCACGTCTAAAACTTAGAGTAGAGCACGCGTCAGTGCAGCGCAGGATTCGCTGCTGTCAGCTACAGGGACTGTAGCGAACTTTCCCTTGGGAGTTCGCTCATGAACGACTCGCTTTTCGATACCATGCAAATCAAGCTGGAAGACGCCCGAGACCGGGAAGAAGCCCGGATCATGGTAGGCCTAGCGCCTTACATGGAGCTATCCGATTGGATGGACCAACAGTTGATCAAACTGCGCCTCGAATTCCACGATTTTGAAACCACCAAGTCCCAGCGTCAGAGCGATTGGGCCAAAGTGGCTCCTCAATCGTAACTTGTTCGCTGGTGCCGGTATCCATTCATTCTTTATCTCTTTCGGCGTCCACAAAGCTTTCAGAATGACCTAAACTAAGAGTGTCCTAATTTTTTGGGACACTCTTTTCGTTTCTTGACCGAGAGGCAGCCATGTCGCAAGACCCATCGAATCTAGACACCATCAAGCAACAGATTCGCCAAGGTAACAAGCTCGAAGCAATTAAAACGCTGCGAGAAGAATCCGGCATAGGCCTGAAAGAAGCCAAAGATCAAGTCGACGCGATCCAGGCCAAGATGATCGCCGACGGTGAAACCCTACCCAAAGCTGGCGGCTGTGCCGGCGTGCTGATCCTGATCGCCGCAGGCCTGGGTAGCTTGGGTGCTTGGATGCTAACTTAAAGCAGCCAGCGAAACGGTTGACAGCCAGTCGACGACAGGACAGGATGAGCTTCCCGCCTCAATCCCACCTCTCTTGAAAGTCGCAGCTTTGTCCCTGCTTCGTTGCCTATTGCCGTTGATCGTTGTTTTTCTTGCTTGCCCTGCGTTACCTGCTAGCGAACTGCCAGCTGTCTCGAGCAAGGCTCCTGTTCCCGTCCATCATTTTCCCGATACGTTGCATGCCGTGGTTTGGCGCAATTGGGGCTTGGTGCCGGTTGAAATTCTCTCCGATGTCCTAGAGGCCACGCCCGAGCAAATCACCGCACTCGCCGCTTCGATGGGCCTGCCAGACAACGTAGACGTTCCGCGGCAGATGGCTACCCGCGGGTACATCACACTGGTCCGCCGCAACTGGCACCTATTGCCGTACGAGCAACTGCTGAAGCTGTTGCAAATCGACGAAAAAGAGTTTGCTCATCGTCTGCGGGAAGACGACTTTCTGTTGATCAAGCTGGGCAACCTGAAGCCAAATTGCCCAAAGGTTGTTTACCACTCCCCTGCCCCGGCAGCCCAAGCACGGGCAGCCGAAATCAAATCACTGGTCGAAACCAAATTCGGTAAGCAACTCTCTCTTCCGCCTGAACCTCGATTTGCTTTCATCCAGGAACTAAGCCAGGTCGATCCCACGTTGACGGCGCCGGCGATTGTTCAGAACGACGACGAGCATCCTAGATTCATTTACTCTTACTTCGCGATGTTCGGCGACCCCTTGAGCGACCCTTCGCTCGATCCATTCCCTGCAGGTTTACTCGCCCGACTGCAACAGCGCGGGGTGAATGGTGTGTGGCTGCACGTTGTCCTGCGTGACCTGTCGCCCCCCTCGAAGCAATTTCCAGAATTCGGCGAAGGACACCAAGAGCGACTCAAGAACCTGGCGCAATTGGTTCAACGCGCCAAGAAGTACAACATCGATGTCTACCTCTATATGAATGAACCTCGGGCCATGCCAGAGAGTTTCTTCGAGCATCGGCCGAACCTGAAAGGCGTGCCTGATCCTAGCTCACCGGTGCCTTACTTTGCGATGTGTACCAGCTCGCCGGAAGTGCGAGCATGGGTTAGCGATAGTCTGGCGTATGTCTTCGATCGCGTTCCTGGCCTGGGCGGGGTCTTTACGATTACCGCTTCCGAGAACCTCACCAACTGCTCGTCGAAGTTCACCCACGACAAGTGCCCTCGCTGCCAAAACCGGGATGCGTCGGATATTCTCGTCGAGATCAACACAGCAATCGCCCAAGGCGTCCATCGATCCGCACCCGAGGCGAAGGTGATCGCCTGGGATTGGGGTTGGGCTCGGCATGGAGATGCCAGCGATACGGTCGCGAAGTTGCCGGAAGACATCTGGCTGATGTCGGTCAGCGAATGGAAACTTCCCATTGAACGAGGTGGCGTGAAGGCTACGATCGGCGAGTACTCGATCTCGGCTGTCGGCCCCGGCCCACGTGCCCTCAAGCATTGGCAGGTCGCCCAGAGCAAAGGCCTGCCAACGCTGGCCAAGGTTCAGTTCAATGTCACATGGGAAATGGCCGCCGTACCGTACGTTCCCGTGATGAACCTGATCGCTCAGCACAATGCGAATTTGGCATCGGCCAAGCTGGACGGGCAAATGCTTAGTTGGTCGCTGGGTGGTTATCCATCGCCCAACCTGGAGTTGGCTAAATACTTCGCAGAGGACTCTGAACTGACCGTCGACCAGGCCCTCGACAAGCTGGCCCAGTCGACTTACGGCGAGGCCTCGGCGGCGAATGCCAAAGCAGCCTGGAAGCACTTCAGCGAAGGCTATGCCGAATATCCTTATGCGGGAATGTACACCGGTCCACAACATATCGGCCCGGCAAACCTTCTGTATGCCGAGCCAACCGGCTATTCCCCAGGCATGGTGTGCTTTCCCTATGACAATCTAAAACGCTGGAGTGCCCCTTTCCCGCCGGAGGTTTACGCCAGTCAATTTCAAAAAATCGCAGACGGGTTCGCCGAAGGTTTAACCTATCTGGAAGCCGCCGCGAAATCGGTTCCGGCCGATAAAAAGCAGTTCGCCGAGGACGATCTTTCGGTCGCCAAAGCATCGCATCTACACTTTCAAACAGTCCCGCAGCAAGTGCGTTTCATTCTGGCTCGTGACCGTCTTGCGGCAGCGCAGGGCCTCGAAGAGAAAGCGGCTGCCCGGCAAGAGATTCAAGAAACGCTGGCACAGGAAATGAAGACCGCCATGGGTCTCTATCCTGTTGTCGCGAATGACTCTCGGATTGGCTACGAGGCTTCCAATCACTACTTCTATGTACCGCACGACTTGATCGAGAAAGTTATCAACTGCGACTATCTACAGCGGCACTTTGCGAAGTAGGTCCGCAGCCAACTTCTCTCTTAGCGCCACTCCGGATCGCGTTTCTCGACAAACGCTGCGAGGCCTTCCTTGGCGGCGTCGGTTGTGCGGCTGGTGGCGCTGGCAGCGGCACCTAGCGAGATCAACATTTCCAGTTGTTCGCCGACCGTTTCGTTCAGATGCTTCTTGGTAAGCTGAATGGCCTGAGGTGCCGCCTCGGCGATGTGCTTGGTCAGTTCGGCCGCATACGCCCAAAGGTTGTTCGTGGGGACGATCTCGTCGTAGGCTCCGATCTGGACGGCTCTTTCGGCGCTGATCGTTTCACCGGTGAGCAGCAGCCGAGCCGCGTGTCGTCCGCCGGTGCGGAAGTGAAGCAGCGGCGTACAAAGCCCACTCACTATTCCGCGTTTGGGTTCCGGAAAGCCGAGCGCCGCGTCGGGTCCGGCGATGGCGATATCGGACGCCAAGACCAAGCCCGCCCCGAACCCCATCGCCGGTCCATTGACGGCCGAGATGATTGGCTTGGGGAACAGCAGCATCAGGTGAATCAGTTCGGCAAGGCTGCTGGTGTCTTGATGCCAGCGATCGAAGTTGTCGTCTTCCTGGGCAATCTCGTTCATCTCTTCCAGGCACAAGCCTGAGCAAAACGCCGAACCACCGCCGGTCAGCACGACTGCCCGAACTTTCCGCTCGCCATGCAAGTCGCGAAAGGCCTGGATCAAATCGAAGACCATCGCTCGCGTCAACGCGTTGCGTTTCTCATCTCGGTGAATCGAGATCGTGCCTAGGTTTTGATGAACTTTGACCTGAATGAGGGGCTGAGACATCTTGATCACGAGACCGCACGGGAAAAGGGATTTGAGTGATAGACGAGTCCTTTTATCGTAACAGTTCTGCCCGATTCCGGGGACACGAGGCCACCGCCTTGACCGCGTTTCCTTCCCAAGGGCGATGGCTAGGGTGAGGGTTGAGCAGTGGGTACCAACTTCCCCTCAACTCTAAACGCGTTCCTTCGATGGCGCTGGGTCTAGCGAGTAAGGGCAATCGTGGCGGGTACGCTGGTCTCCCCCTCATCCTGACCCTCTTCCCGTGGGGGAGCGGGGGACAAAAAAAGGAAGGGTTGGGCGTGTTGATTTATTGCCACAGTTCGCTGGAAAACCGTGCTCGAAATAAGCATTTAAGCCTTCCGATGGAACGTTTTCCCGGTTTTCCCCGTCTAAGCATATTGCCAGAGTCTTGGTTGGAGGCAGCGAATCCAGGTGAGTTGATGGGTTTTAACCACAGATTTTAAGCCCCATTTGTTGCATCTCGACAACATGGGCATGTTCACCTTCGCTAACCAAGATCATTGCAAACAGCTACCACAACTACACTTAGGGCAATACCTTGACGCGGGATTCTGCTTTCGGCATAGGTGCTGCGATTAACGGTGGGGTCGCCCGATCGTGCTTGTCACGGTCGTTTAAGTACCCACCGATGGAGAACGCACCCATGACTCGCTCGCACGAAGCTTTCCATGAAGACGAAGATTTCGATTCGGTCTCGATCAACAACATCACAGTGATCAACGACAGCTCGGACGAAGAAGAAACCGTCGAGGAAGTGAGCCAGGTCGATGACCCGGTCCGGATGTATCTGATGCAGATGGGCGAGATCCCCATGCTGACCCGTCCCGAAGAAATCGACGCCGCCACGCAGATCGACAAATGGCGTGGACGTTTCCGTCATGCGGTCATTGCCAACGACCTGATCCTGCGTCATTCGTTTGACCTTCTTTCTAAAGTTCGCGATGGTCAACTTCGCTTGGATCGCACCGTGGAAGTCTCGGTGACCAACGCCAAGGAAAAGAAGCTGATCATGAAGCGGATCGTGCCGAACCTGATCACCCTGGAAGGCATGCTCGAAGCCAACAACGCCGATTACCGTGTGGCGATCTCGAAGAAGGCCAATCCGGCCGATCGTCAGGCAGCCTGGAAACGCTTGACCCGTCGCCGTGCGAAAGCGGTTCAACTGATCGAAGAATTGAATCTGCGAACCAACAAAGTCACACCGCAGCTGCCTAAGCTTCGCGAGATCTCGCAGCGGATGGACACGCTGGTCGAAAACATGGAACTGGCCCGCGAGTATGGCGGCCACCTCAACGGTCAATCGCTAGAAGAGATGCAACGCGAACTGCACGGCCTGATGCGAGTCACATTAGAAAGCCCTGCCACGCTGCGTCGTCGAGTGCAACAGATCGCCGAGTTCCAGGAAGAATACGATGCGGCCAAGCGTCGTCTTTCAGCCGGCAACCTGCGTTTGGTCGTGTCGATCGCCAAGAAGTATCGTAACCGTGGCCTCAGCTTTTTAGACCTCATCCAAGAAGGCAACACCGGCCTGATGCGTGCGGTCGACAAGTTCGAGCACGAACGTGGTTACAAGTTCAGCACCTACGCGACCTGGTGGATTCGTCAGGCCATTACCCGAGCGATCGCCGATCAAAGCCGCACGATTCGCGTTCCGGTTCACATGATCGACACCATGGGCAAGGTTCGTACCGTGACCCGCGAGTTAGTTCAGGAACTGGGCCGCGAGCCTTCGCCGGAGGAAGTCGCTCAGCGGATGGGCATCTCGAACGAAGATGCCAAGGTCATCTGCAAGATGAACCGTAACCCGCTCTCGCTCGACCAACCGGTCGGCGATCACGACGACAGTTTCTTTGGCGAGTTCCTGGAAGATCATCGGGATGTCGATCCGCTGTACGAAACCCATCAGCAGGCCCTCAAAGAACGATTGGGCGAGGTGATGCAACACTTGAACCACCGCGAACGCGAGATCATTCGCCTGCGTTACGGCCTGACCGATGGCTACTCGTATACGCTGGAAGAAGTGGGCAAGATCTTCAGCGTGACTCGCGAACGTGTTCGCCAAATCGAATCGAAGGCCGTCCGCAAGCTGCAACAGCCGTACCGCTCGCGTGGGCTGGCCAGCTTCCTGGAAGGGGCCGAAGACCTACTTGCCGACACGGCGGAAACCGCCTAGGCATCAACCGCTCTCCGAATTGGGTGTGTGAAAGGACGGACGGCTCGGCGACACTAAGCCACCGTCCTTTCGCCTTTTCTTGGCCTGCGTTTTCTGGAGCATGAAGAGAGAAGATTAGCCACAGAGGGCACAAGAGTTGAGGGAGAGGGGACAAGATTGCCTCAGTCTGCCAACTCTAGCTTCAGGTTGGGATTCTCTTGGGCGGCGTCCATCAGCACGCCCAGCAGCCGCATCGCGCTGAGGTACAGATAAGGATTTCCGCATTCCCAGTTTCTGGGCCATACCAGGCACACCGGCTGAGAGATGTCGCTGGTCGCGCAGTCGTACAACGCATCGAGGTTGCAGCCGAAGTAACTGGGGAACGCAAGATGCTGGCCCAGAAAAGCATAGATTTCTTCGACCGATTGTAGACTCTTGGGCACCACCACCCGCCGTTGCTCTGGTTCACTCATGGTTTGGTTTGAACCTCTTCGAAGGTGCGGTAATGGTCGCGGGTCACGAAGATCAATCCATCGCTTGAGTAAACCAACCGCTCGGCGCCGCGATGTCCTCCGTGGTAATTCAAGTCGGCTTCAAAGTAATTGCGGCCAGACGCACTGGGCAGTTCCCGTTCTCGGTTCATGAAACGGTCGCCGCCGATACTTTTGCCAGGGGCCACGTCGCGAAGATTTCCGTCGGATGCCTCCCAGCCCAGATCGCGGGCCTTGTTCTTCGTGATGAACGAATCAGGAAGCGTGCCGTGCTCGACCAGATGCTCGACAATCGCGACCTCTTCTGGTCCCTCAAGCACCCCTTGGTTCCACTGGGCAATGTCCGAGCCCTTTTCAGATGCCGTCGCCGGGGGCGCTGCACTCGGAGTGATGTCGACCACTTCCCCTTGCGGATCGGCGGTGGTAGTCGCATCGACTTGCGGAGTCTTCTCGCCTCCAAAGCGTTCCATCAGCGCATTGACGCCGAAAACCAGCAAGGCGATCCCGAAAACGATCAGCCGAAGTTTCATGCGGGACATCCCAGACTCCTTCATGGGTTGGGGAAGATTTTAAATAATGGGGAAAGCAGGCCTCATCAAACCATCCCAGGCCGCACTGCTCAAGTCCTGCAACGGTCAATCGTCGCCGCCGGCCGGATCGACCGGGTCGACTTTTCCTTCCAGCACGTCGTCGGACTCGCGCTGCTTGCGTGACTCACGAATCGATTTCCCCTTCCCTTCCATAAACGGCAGGCTGATCCCCAACTGTGCCAGCGAAGCGAAAAAGATGCCTGAGAAAAAGACTTCGTCCAGGTTGCCAATGCCAGGAATGTTGTCCGGGATTTCGATGAACCCGCCAGAGAGATTGGCCAGGTAGGTCATAGAGATAAGCAGACCAAAGACGGCCAGGCAGCCACGTTTCTTACTCGATGATTTTTCGTCGGCCATGAGGGAGGTTTTCACACGATGAGGAAGTCCATTAGTCCGTAACTCTTATTGTAGGCACTCTCGATCTTTAAAAGCGATCAATTTACCGATTGCTCGGCGACCGGAAGCCATCTCCTGGGACCTCCAGAAGAAGCTAGGCTCGATCCAAAACCATCTGCACAATACGAAATCGAAACGCCTGAAAAGCGTTTTGCATGTCACCCTCAGACGAGGTGGTCCAAGCCGTTGACGGGTGATCCTCGCTTGAATTTTTGATTTTCTGACGACGCGACCGGTACTTCTTTTCTTAACACGGGTTTAACAATAGATAGCCCCGAAGCCATTGCCAGCGAAACTGCGGGTGGCCGTATTTCAAGTCGCCAAGCTATGCACTGCACCGTGACCATCATTCATTCGACCTGAGAGAGATTCATTCGGTTAACCGAAACCGAATGAGCATGAGAGATCAACACGCTTATGGAATTTCTGGAAGTCCCTCTCTTTGATACGGACGTTTACAAGTTACTGGTCCGCTTTGGCGTTAATTTGTTTTTTCTGTCCTTGATCGTCGTGTTTGGGATTTATCCCAGCCAACGTCAGCGCGAGTTTGCTTTTACGGCGGTGATGCTGAACATCGTGGTCTTCTTTATCTGCTTCACGATGAAGAAACTCGAACTCGATTTAGGATTGGCGTTAGGTCTGTTTGCCGTGTTCGGCGTGCTTCGCTATCGCACCGATTCGATTCGTCCCAAGGAAATGACCTATCTGTTTATCGTTATCGGAATCGCCGTCATCAATTCGTTGGCCAACAAAAAGACGAGCTACACCGAAGTGCTTCTAGTCAATTCGGTCATCTTCGCCAGCACGATGCTGAAAGAACGGGTGCTCGGATCGACTTCTAAAAACGGCAAGTCCAACGGCGACAACGCCAAAGAAGATCCCGGCACAAGCGAGAATGGGAATGGCAAGTCCTCGAAGAAGGAAAAACGTTCAAAGTACACGATTGAATACGACCGTTTGGAATGGCTCGGCGAGGCACACCGCGAAACCTTGCTGGCCGATCTTCGCACGCGAACCGGCTTAGATGTCGAGCAGTTCGAGATCAAAACGATCGACCTTCCCAACAACAAAGCCACGCTGACCATCTGGGTTCCAGCGGTAGATTCACCTCCTGAAAACGAAACGTAACCCCAACTGCGGTCCTCGTTTCCCTTGAGTTACTACGATACGAAAGCTTCCGATATGATCCACTTATCCCGCTGCTGCGGACTTATTCTGACGATCGCACTCTCTGCGGCGGTGGCCAGTGCCCAACCGCCCGAAGGCTTTCGCGGCCCTCCAGGAGGCCCCGGCGGCTTTGGTCCGGGTGGCCCACGTGGCCCCGGCGGACCTGGTGGTCCTGGCGGAAATCAAGAAGACCGCAAGCTGGTCAAAGAATTCGACCACGACGAAAACGGTTGGCTCGATCAAAAGGAACGCGCCCAAGCACGTGTGGCTGCGAAATCAGATACCGGCCAGCGCCGTGGCTTCGGGCCTCCGGGGGGTCGCCGAGGTCGTGGTGAACGTCCGGCACCCAAGCCAGGTCCTCAGGTGACGGCGGATCAAGTCCCACAGTTTGACGACGCCGACATGTACGCCCCCAATGTGCTGAGGACCTTCTTTCTCGAGTTCGAGAACGACGACTGGGAAAAAGAGCTAGAAGACTTTCACGGCACCGATGTTGAAGTCCCGGCAACGCTAACCGTCGACGGGCAGACCTTTCCCAACGTGGGCATTCGCTTCCGCGGGGCTTCTTCGTATGGCATGGTCTCGGCCGGCCATAAGCGGTCGTTCAACGTTTCCCTTGATCTGGCCGACGACGATCAGAACCTGCACGGCTATCAGACCTTTAATCTTTTGAACTGTGCCGGCGATGCTTCGCTCATGAGCACGGTGCTTTATTCGCATATCGCCAGCGACTACCTCCCGGTCCCTAAGGCCAACCATGTCCGCGTGGTGATCAATGGCGAGAGCTGGGGCGTCTATGCCAACGTGCAGCAGTACGACAAGACGTTCATCGCCGAGCACTTCAAACCCACCAAAGGTACCCGCTGGAAGGTAAGTGGCAGTCCCCACGCCGACGGCGGCCTGCGGTACCTGGGCGAAGACCTCGAAGAGTACAAACGCCGCTACGATATGAAGTCGAACGACGGCGCCAAGGCCTGGGCTGCGTTGATCAAGCTTTGCCGGACGCTTAACGAAACCCCGCTCGACCAACTGGAAAGCGAACTCGAGCCGATGCTCGACATCGACGAGACCCTACGTTTTCTGGCCTTGGACGTGGCGTTGGTCAACAGCGATGGCTATTGGACACGTGCCAGCGATTACTACTTGTTTCTCGACAGCGAAAAGCAGTTCCACGTGATCCCGCACGATATGAACGAAGGCTTCGAAGGAGGACGTGGCGGCAGCCGTGGTCCTGGCGGTCCCGGTGGTCCACCACCTGGCATGGGTCCACGTGGCCCTGGCGATCAGGGACCTCCGCGCGAGGACGATCGCAATCGACGACCGATGCGTGGTGGCCCCCCTGAAGATCGCGCGGATTTTGGGCGTGGACGCCCCGACGATTTCGGACCTGGTGGCTTCCCACCTCCCGGCTTTGGCCCTGGTGGCGGACCTCCTAACGAACAAGGACCGCCACGCGGTCGGCGTGGTCCCGGCGGACCTGGGGGCCCCGGGCATGGCGGCCCCGACCTCGATCCGCTGGTCAATGTCGACAACCCACGCATGCCGCTGCGTAGCCGATTGTTGGCCGTGCCTGGCCTTCGCGAAAAGTACTTGAACTATGTTCGCGAGATCGCCGAAAAATCGATGGCCCCAGATGCGATCGAACCGGTCATCCAGCAGCACGCCCAGTTGATTGCCGAGGTCGTCGCCACCGATACCCGTAAGCTGGAATCAACCGAGGCGTTTCAATCGGCCACGTCGCTCGACCCGAACGAGCCAAGCCCTTCGTTGAAGAAGTTCTTTGATGAACGTCGCAAGTTCCTCTTGAACTATCAGGCCCCGCCGATGAAGTAACAGGGGACGTCGTTTCCGCAGTGGTTACCCAGGGCTCAACGGTCGGTGGTAACCACGGCGGCTAACGCTAAGAAATTTCGATCCCGTTTTCTTTCAACCAGGCGACCGCTTCTTCGCGGTTGTCGACTAGCTTCGTCACCAAAGCCGGATCGCTGGTGCTGGTATCTTGAGCCCAGACTTCCCACACGATACTGTTGGAACGTCCCTGCGTCGGGGCAATCACGGCAATCACTTGCCGACCGTGGGTCTGAGAGTACTCGCGATCTTTCTCTCCCAGATAACGCATCGTCTTGTGCGAGGCTCGAAAGTCGCGGACTTCGGTCAAGTCGACCAGTTGAAATTGAAGCCCGTCGGGGTAGACGTGACCGTACAACTGTTCATCCGATTCCAGCAGATGTTCATCGGTCACCACCTCAGCAAATGTGAGAAAGACGCCGTTGTTCTGAAACTCCAAAGCAAATGGCATGCAGGCTGGCTTTCTGGGCCGACAGGGCATTTTTAGGCGGCCTGTCAGGCTACTTCTCGTTGATTAAACCTCGTCTGCCATTAAACAGGATGACCCACAACAACTCAATGCAAGGCTTGAAACTCGTCCCCAAGAATTGGCCCTGTCAGCCCACGAGGCAGCTTTTACTAGACGCGTGCTTACCCTACCGGTATATTCCGAATCTCGGCCGCAGCCAGCCTGGCGGGCAACCGGTTTTCTGTGGCCTGAAACTCACGCACCAAGGGGGGAGATGAACGATGAGCGGAATGATTGCCAAGTCGCAAGTCCCGGTGGCCCGTCGTAGCCAATTGCCGGCCGACGTGCAGATGGGGATTGTGCAACTGAAAAACCTGGTCAGCAGTGGGCGGGGAAAGACGTTCGGCAACATCAAGGACAACAAACGTCTGACCGGACAGCCGTTACCCAAACTCGACCAAGGCTGCGTCTACATCGAAGGGGATGTCGGCCAAGGCCGAGTAGACCGAGGCAAACGCCGCCTGGTCTTCGAGATCGTCGAATCAACCCGACAGGTGCGTGAAATTTACTTCTCGGACGAGCACTACCTGAAAGGAAGCTTCGTACGGGTTTCTGGATGAGGGCGGGTGAAGGCTTGCCTACCAAGCAGACCGACGGGGTGGCACACAAAAAGCGCACCCCGTCCTTCAAGTTTCTTCCGGTGTGCCCGTGTCACGCGACCGACTGCGATTAACCAGTCTGGCCTGCGGCAACTCTATCTAAGGCCTGAACACGTGCCATAAGAAGGAAGTCTTTTCCGCCACCTCTTGGGGATTTTCATAATATAGTTGTTTTAGTATCGGAGTTACGGAACCTCCACCCCAGCCAGGAACGACTATGCCGATCGAAGCCACGGTAACGTTGAACGCGCGCATCCAGCCCCTTGATCGCGATCGTTACGAAGACCCTCTGCTCGATGCCCTTGCTGGGCGCGAGCTTTACGACATTGTCGGCGGAGGCTCGCAGCTTCTGCCGGGCGGAAACGAGATCGAGTTCTGCTGCATCGATCTCGACATTCACGAAGCTGAACCGGCCATCCCTCTGATCGTTGACACCCTGACCCAAGCAGGAGCCCCCCAAGGCTCGCACCTGAGGTACACCGATCGCTCGGAAAATGCGCATACCATTGCGTTTGGCAAAACGGTCGGCCTGGCCATCTATCTCAACGGCACCGATCTTCCGGACGAGGTATACGCCGAGTGCGATGTCAATCACATCGTCGCCACCATCGACGAGCTGCTAGAAGGTTTCGGTTCGTATCAAAGCTACTGGGAAGGCCCCACCGAAACGGCCCTCTACCTCTACGGCTCGTCCCACACCGAAATGCGCCAAGCACTAAGCGGATTTCTCGCCGACTACCCGCTATGCCAAAAAGCCCGGCTGGTTGATCTACCGACGGCTATTGAAGTTGTAAGTTAACGCCAGCTATAAAAAGAAAACAGCTGCGATCCATCGAAGCAATCGCCTGAGCCCGGCTGGAAACGCAGCTACAGAGTCAAGCCTCTTAAGGTGTGCCCCTGAGCGTCTCGCCAGTGCGAAGCGGGGAATTGCTAGAGTTTTTCTTGTCGACAGTGCTGCTCAGCCATTTGTTTGTAGGTATTGTACAGTCAATGGTCAATGCTTAATCTCCATGGTGTAATAAATGGAGAACTTACAATGACCGATTTCTCACGATACTCACTAAAACTTGAAAACCTGAAATGCTTCGGGGTTGGATCTGAAGGCTTTGAATCAATAAAGCCTATAAACATTATCATTGGCAGAAATAACGCAGGCAAGTCTACCCTACTTGATATCATTCCTTCTCTTACAAATGATAGATATGAGTGCCCCTCAATCTTAAGAAGGAACAACAACAAAGACCCATGCGTTTATTTAGGTGTTCGCCTTACACCAGATCTACTGGCCAGACAATTCAAAGAAACTGAGCGGGGTGGAGCATATGTGAACTTTCGTAATTTGCAACACTTTTCCCAAAGGCTTCATGACCTAAATGCAATTCTAAAATTCTCCCCGCGAGGTCTAACTTGCCAGACCGTGGAGAAAACCGAAGAGTGGAGTCGTAATCTCCTTGGAAATGGAATAGCAGATTGCCTGAACCGTGTTGGTCTTTGTATAACGAATCCATTTTTAGGCCTTCGCTTCCACCGACTTCATCCTGACCGCAGTCTTAAACCAGAGGAAGATCGTCCGTTAGACGTCATAGGTGACGGCACCGGTGCAACGACTGCGATTCAGAGATACCTGACAAAAGATCATCTACCACCAGAATTGATTCAGAAAACACTCCTAAATCAATTAAATGAAATAGTACAGCCTGACGCAGAGTTTTCCGAAATTGTCGTCCGACAAGATGAGGACTCTAAAAAATGGGAAGTCTTCCTCAACGAAGTATCTAAGGGGCGAATCCGACTTTCCCAATCTGGACATGGACTTCAGAGCATCATTCTTGTCTTAGTCCATACGATAGTGCTTACACATGGTGACGGTGATGGTGATCTGTCAGGACACCTCTTCGGATTCGAGGAACTTGAAAACAACCTTCATCCCGCGTTGTTGCGACGGTTGCTGAAATATCTCAGTCGGATAGCGAGAAACCACGGCGGAACATTTTTTTTAACAACTCATTCCCATGTTGCAATTGACATGTTCCGAAGAGACTCAGAGGCTCAAATACTTCATGTCACGCACGATGGCGACAATGCCAAAGCAAGAACTCTCACAACCTATATTCATCACAATGGCGTTCTAGATGACTTAGACATCCGAGCGAGTGACATCCTTCAGGCTAATTGTGTTATTTGGGTTGAAGGTCCTTCCGATCGCATTTATGTCAATCGATGGATTGAAATCGCATCGAACGGTGAACTTGAGGAAGGAATTCACTATCAATGCGTATTCTACGGCGGACGCCTACTGGCACATCTCAATGGAAGTGATCCAGATGAATTGGACGATGAAGGAGTCAAGATTTTACGGCTAAACCGTAAAGCGTGTATCATCATCGATAGTGACAAACGCGCTCAGCAAACTCCAATTAATCTAACTAAGCGACGGATTGAGCAAGAGGTGAACGAAATGGGAGGCGAAGTGTGGATAACAAAAGGAAAAGAGGTAGAAAACTATGTGCCCGCTTTGATTTTTCAAAACGCCCTCGAATTGACAGTCGAACCCCAAGTCGGTCTGTACGATGATGCTTTCACTAAAATTGAGTGTGTTGCTGAAGGAGTTGGTGAAAGGTACCGCAAGAAGAAACCATTGCTTGCAGAGAAGGTGACAACTCTAATCAATGAACACAATTGGGTTATCCACGATCTCGACCAGCAAGTTATGAAGATTTGTGACAGAATCCGTGTGTGGAATAACGTCCGGGAAAACTGACCAATAGTGTTTTCTATCAAATCCAAATCGGTCGTAATGCACTACAAATCAACATTTCTCAGAAGTATACAGCTGCGGCCCTCGGCAGTGTGAAAAATGAGTACACTCGGGACTAAGGGCTACCGGCACCCACACAAGTTGACGTTCTTAACCTCCGGTATGCCGACTAATACGATAGGCCCACGTAAAAACGTCTCACCAGCCAGTTCGCCGCTTCACACTGCCGAGGGCGGCAGTGCCACACATTGATGGATTAAAAAGGTTGGAGAGGTCGCGAGTGATTCAGCCGTTGAGAATCTCAGGGAATCGAGCTATCTAAACTCGATAACAGCTAAAAAAAGAAAAAGTACCAGAGGGGGGAATCGAACCCCCACTCCCATAAGGGAACTGGATTTTGAATCCAGCGCGTCTGCCAATTCCGCCACTCTGGCACAATCGGGATGCCTTGGCAAAAGAGCTGATCCGGGGAGCAGCACGACATCCGGCGGCATATTAAGGTTTGCCGCAGCTGTGGAAAGGTCGAATTTTAGCCGGAAAGGGCCACCGCGGCAATGACGGGGTGGGCGATTCCTGAGCAGATCTCGGCCTGGATACCCCTCTGGGACACGCATTTTCGGCCTAAGTTCCCTCGCTTGAGGCAAATTGCCTGAAAATGGCCGCTGGATAGGCTTTGCGTTGACTTGGTTTGGGGATTCATCTATACGTTCCCTTCCCTTTTTGGCCGGCCTGAGACGGGGCTCTATTTCGGCCAACTCAGGGGTTCAGGCCAGACAGGAACTGGGCGGAAACAATGCGACCGACGTGGGTTTTGCTACTGCTGACGCTGGTGCTTAGCGGAAGATCGCTGGGCCAGTCGCCGTACGCGCCTAGCCAGTACGAGCCCAGTCAGTATCAACCCCGTCAATACGAACCCAGCCAAACCGCGCCGAGCCCGTATACGCCCTCTGTATATGAGCCGAGCCGGTACACGTCCCCCTTGCCTGCCCCGCCGGCCGATCCGGCCTATGGCGAGCCGCAGCTGGGCCAGGTCGATTGGACGGTACCGCCCCCTTGGGCTGACTCTCCGGCGGAAGAAGTGATTAACGATGTGACGCTGACCGAAGTGCCGCCGGTCGCGGACAAACGTCCGAAACGGGCGGCCGGCAGTGGAGGTCCGTTCGGTGGATCAGGCGGGCCTGGCTATGGCGTCGAGTGGTTCCCGGTGCAGCCGGTCAAAGGGCAAGACGTCGACTTTCAACTGGTCAGCCAAAAGGCCTCGGCAGGCCTGCCTGTTTATCGCGGCGACCTGGGCATGGCCGTGCTGACGGTGGGTGTCGAGAACATGCACACGTTCACCGATGCCGTGCTGCCTGATACAGGCCGGGCTTTTCCGGAAGACCTGTGGAACATCAAGTTTGGGCTGACTTACATTCGTCAATTCGAGAGCGGCTCGACGTTGGGCATTATCACCAGCGTGGGCTCGGCGAGCGATCAACCTTTTCATAGCGTCGACGAAATCAACTTGAACCTGATCTCGTTTCTGCGAAGGCCGGCCCGCAATGAACGCGATGCGTGGATGTTCGGCGTGATGTATTCGCCTTCGGGCTCGCTGAACTTTCCGGTCCCGATTATCGCTTATGAATGGAATAAGTCAGAGACGTTCCAGATGAACCTGGGCATCCCGCTTTCGATGACGTGGCGACCGCGGGAGAACTGGACGTTGAAGGCCGCTTACGTTCCGCTGACCAACGGAAGCGTGATGCTGACGTACGATCTCTCCGACGATTGGCACGCATACGGCGGCTATCGCTCGCTGGCCGATTCGTACTTTTTAAGTGATCGGGTGAATAAGGAAGACCGTTTCTTTGCGATCCAGCAGCGGCTGGTGACAGGCATTCGCTGGGACGTCGGCGATCACGGAGCCCTCGACCTGAGCGCAGGCTATGCGTTCGATCGACGCTACGGCGAAGGGGAAAACCAAGGTTCGACCCTTCACGATGAGATTGAGGTCGAACCGGGGGCGTTTCTCGGGCTCGATTTCCGCCTAGTGTTTTAAACGGTTGGGGATCTGCCTGAGAGGAATGGACAGGTGGCCGCATTCTCCCGACTGGAATCAGGATGGATGCCTGATCGCTGCGGTTACGCTGTGGCATTAGCCGCTGCCGACCCAAAGATGAATCTCTGAGCTACCCCGGGGCGTTGCTTGCGGTTAGTGCGTTACTAAGCGGGCGAGCCGGTTTTCTTCTTGGCCATGTGCTCTCGCATGGAGGTTAGAATTTGGCCTGTTGCGTCGGCTTGATTCAGCACATAGAAGTGAAAGCCAGGGACGTTGTTGTCGACCAGGTCGTTCACTTGCTGCGATGCGTAGGCCGTGCCGACACGTTTATGCCAGTCGGGATCGTCTGGTTTCTGGTTCAGCTTTTCGTACAGCTTCTTGGGAATGCCGGCGCCGCACATTTTGGCGATCTTCGAGATCTGGGCGAGGCTGTTGATCGGGAAGATGCCTGGCACGATAGGAATCTTGATGCCGGCCTTCTCGCAGCGTTCGCGCCAACTGTAGAAGTCGCTGTTGCGAAAGAACATTTGCGAGACGATGACCTGGGCTCCGGCGTCGACCTTTCGCTTGAGGTTCTCCATGTCGACATCGGGACTGGGCGCTTCCTGGTGCGTTTCCGGATAGCCGGCAACCAGAACGCCGAGGTCGTTGAACTCGTCGTTGATCAGTTCGACCAGTTCGTTGGCGTATCGAAGCCCCTTGGGATTGGGCTTGAATTTGGTTTCCCCTTGCGGCGGGTCCCCTCGCAGGGCCACGATGTAATCGACGCCGCGTCGTTCGGCTTCGGCCAGGAAGCTACGCAGGTCGGCCACGCTCGAGCCCACCACCGTCAGGTGAGCCGCGACCGGCACCTGGAACAAGGTTTTGACCTTCTCGACGATCTCGAGGGTTTTCCCGCGCGTCGAGCCACCGGCTCCGTAGGTACAAGTAATGTACGACGGCTTGTGCTTCATCAGCCGCTCGACTTGCAGCATGAGCGACCGGACTCCCTTGTCGGTCTTGGGAGGATACAACTCGAACGAGATCGGCAGTTCGCCGGGCTTGTAAAATTCGGAAAGCATGGGGCAGTTCTAAAAAACGAGGGGCTCACCCGTCAGTTGACGTTCTTCTTGAGTGAGCAGGTACATATCGTGTATTAGTTGGATGTCGCATGGCGTCTGGGTTACGTTACGCCGCTGGAACATTCTTTGTTGAGTCGAAATCATCACCTCAGGCGGAAGTTCCGTAACCTGACCAAACAGGCGGGCATAATTCACGAAGCTCGGCACGTTGGTCGTGACGAATCCGTACAACATGCTGCACACGCCGATGGTCTTTCCCGTAAATATACCCGTATTGATGGCCGTCTTTGAGTAGTCCCCAAAAATCGATCCCACGAATTGCATTTTCGTGGCGACGCGGCCAAACGGATAGTCCATGTTGACGGTTCCGTAGGTATTCTTCAGGTCGCTATTCGAGGTGCCGGCACCCAGGTTTATCCAGCTTCCCAAATAACTATGTCCTAGGAAACCGTGGTGCTGCTTGTTAGAAAACGGCTCTATCACGGTTGCTTCTACTTCTCCGCCAATTTTGGTCGTGTGACCTAGCGAAACGGCATCTTTAATGGCCGAATGCTCGATGACCTTAACGTTGCGGCCCAGATAGGCAGGCCCCCGTAAAAAGCAAAAAGGACCGATACTGACCCCTTCTTCTACCACGATAGGGCCTTTCGACGCATCGACCGAAACGTTCTCGGCCAGGCTAATCTCGCCGGCGGCATAAAAGCCTGTTTGGATTTCGCGGTAATCACCGGTCTTCAGGCGATACTCTAAATTTTCGTGAATGATTTCTTCGTTAAAATGGACCACATCGTGGGCGAACTCGAACAGGTCGAACGTTTCGTCACGCTGCGGAAGCTCTGCCGTGGGGGATAATGCCTCGACAAACGCGAGAAACTCTTCGTAGGTGCTGTTGCTGTTCGGGATTCGATGCCCCGGAGGCAACACAGCGGCGATGACACGGCCGTTGTGCAGCACAATCCCAGGCTTCTGAGACTCTACCCAGCGGGTCAACTTTTCGAGCGTCTGAATCCGCGGAACCAAACTAGCGCACAGCAGCAGGGTGGGTTGCCCTTCTACAAGAGGCGTTTCGTGAAGTTGTGGGTAGTAGTGGGCCTGCAAGGCGGCGATATGGTACCGCACGACCCCGCGGCATGAGTTGAATTTTTCGGCGACGAGTTCGGCCAGGCGAAAACCACCGCACGTAATTCCATAGGCCGGTCGCGCGAGCACGATCGGGTAGAGTTTGGCTACCGAGCGGTCTTCAAAAAGGATGCAATTCATGCCTTGGCGATGTCCTGCCCGGCTTCCTGCCGGACAACTCAAAAGGTACCGGTAATAACGACTTTAACACCACAATGTGGTTAAATCGTCTTTCAGGCAACACGTCTGCTGCCTAATGGGTGCCATGAACGATTTCGCACCCGATATTTTTGTAATCTTTGCTTACAATTTAATGAAACACCGTTGTACCTGAACTTTTAATACTGCGATTCCCCAGGAAACACTGTTGCCGTGTCTCATGAAGCAAGCTGTAACCTATGATTTCCCAGCGGTTTTGGCATCCACTGGGTAGAATCGCGCAGCATGAACCAGCTTTTAGGTTCTCGGCGTTTCCCCTGCATCTTTTTGTTTGACCGAACTATGGCAGAGCTTTTTACTTTCGTTCTGGGCGACATTTTCGGCGTGGTAACGCTCGCCGTGGGGATCACGATCGGTTTCTGGCTGGGGAAGTTGTGGGCCCGATACACTCAGCCGCAGCAAGCCCCAGCGGTTGAGGCAGCTTCTGATGCCGATCCAGAGGGAGAGTCGACCGTTTATCGCAATCAATTGGCCGGCATGATTCAATTCACCAGCCACTTTACCGGCGACCTGAACAAACATATCGAATTGCTAGAGCACCTAGAGCAAAAACTGGCTCATCCTGACAGCGACACAGCAACGACAGATGATGGCCCCTCGGCGAAGGCCGTTGAGTTGATCGCCCAGATTACCGCAGCCAATCAGAAACTCAAGCAGCGCCTGGAATCGGCAGAAGCAACGCTCAAAACACAATCCCAAGCATTGGAAGATACCCTGTCCGAAGCACGGACCGATGTCTTGACGCAGTTGCTCAACCGCCGCGCATTCGAGGAAGAACGCGAACGACGCTGGGCGTTATGGGATCGCAAAGAACAACCGTTCAGCCTTTTGATTCTCGACATCGATCATTTCAAACGGGTTAACGATACCTATGGGCACGATGCGGGCGACCTGGTTCTGCGTGAGGTTGCGGCTCGGCTGACCAGTGTGATGCGAAAGACCGACTACCTGGCTCGGATTGGTGGAGAAGAGTTAGCCATCCTGATTCCTGAGTCCGATTGGGCGTCTGTCTCCACGGTCTCTAAAAAGGTCCTTAATATCGTGCGTACGTTGCCGGTCAAATATGACGAGACGACGATCGACATCACGCTCAGTTGTGGAGTCATGCCGGTTGTCTATGCCGATGGACTCGAAACGCTGACCAAAGGGGCCGACGAAGCACTGTACGCAGCAAAGACGGCCGGCCGGAATTGCGGCTTCCTGAACAACGGCGAGTCGCTGATTCCGATTGAAGACAATTCGTCGCCGCCCATCTCGCAAGCCGAACCGCCAAGCGACGAGCATCCATCTTCGCCGGAAAACGAGGACGAACCGACAGCCCAAATTCCAATCAATGAACTTGATTCGGCGGCGAATGAACTCAAAAACCGACTGTTTCAGATCTCTCAAAGTATCTTGCCATAAAGAAATAAGAGAAGGATCTTTCGACGTATGGACGCGCGACACCCCAAAGAACCAAGCCACCAACCGAGTCGCTCGTTTGTCATCGATGGACAGTACGTCGGCCCAGGCAATCGACTCCGTCTAGAAATCCCGGTGGCCAAGCTTCCCACCGGCACCTATATCACCCTTCCGATCGAAGTCTTGCATGGCCCGGTCGAAGGCCCCACCGCTTGGGTTTCCGCTGCGGTGCATGGCGACGAACTCAACGGTGTCGAAATTGCGAGGTTGCTGCTAGAGAAGCTCAAGCCGAGCAAGTTGATGGGAACCTTGATCGTGGTCCCGATGGTCAATGGTTTCGGCGTGATCAATCAAAGCCGTTACCTGCCTGACCGACGCGACTTGAACCGTTCGTTCCCAGGCTCGAAGAGTGGTTCGCTCGCTTCGCGACTGGCCAAGTTGATGATGACCGAGGTGGTAGAGCGTTGTCAGTACGGCATCGACCTGCACACCGGATCTAATCTCCGTACGAATCTTCCGCAAATCCGCGGCGACATGGACGACCAAGAGACCTACGAATGTGCCTTGGCATTTGGCCCGCCAGCGGTTGTGCACTCGGACCTCCGCGACGGTTCGTTACGAGCCGCCGCGAGCGCCAAAGGTATCAAGGTTCTCCTCTACGAAGCAGGCGAACCGAACCGCTTCAATCACGACTCGATTCGGGTCGGTGTCAACGGCGTGATGCGAGTTCTCTCTCATCTGAAGATGCTGAAGACGCCGGTCAAACTTCCCAAACGAACACCCAAGATGATCCGCGAGTCGACCTGGGTCCGGGCCCGACGGAGCGGTATCGTGCGGCTGCTGATCGAACTGGGCGACGAAGTCGAAGCGGGCCAGGAAATCGGCCTTATCGCCGATGTCTTCGGCACCGAGCCAAAATACTTGAAGTCCCCCTACAACGGCATCATCATCGGCCTCTCGCACAACCCAATCGCGCATCAAGGAGATGGATTGGTGCACGTGGGGAAGATTGGGGGGTAGGAGGTAGTTTTCAGTTTTCAGTTTTCAGTTTTCAGGAAGAGAGTGGGCGAGGCCGGTTAGCATTTTGGCAATTTGCTTAAGTTCTTCGACCAGATGCTGCATTTGTTCCGTGTCGATCGTTCCAATTCTTGCTGCGATATAACATTGAGTGCGAAGCTCGGCACTTGAACCACGGGCAATACGAAGGAAGCGTTTAAAATCCTTTCCTCCGCGTTCTGCCCCCTCGGCAATGTTAGAGGCGATTGAAATAGCAGATCGCTGCATCTGGTCTTTTAACGCGTAATCGCGGCTATCTCGAAGTATCTCATAGACATCTACGGCGAGTTTGCACGCGCGTTTCTAGACTTCGAGATCCTCAAATGAACGGTACACGCCGTTTCCCCTCTTTACTGAAAACTGAACACTAAAAACTTCCCCACTAACAACAAAAAACGACCCATCCAAAGATGGGTCGTTTTTTGTTTTAAATTTTCGGGGGAACGTTATACGGTCCCGAATTCTGGCTTTCGGCGTCCGAGCTGACTTTGCAGTCGCGAGACGATGCTACTGTGCATTTGGCTGACTCGGCTTTCGCTCAGATCGAGCGTGGCACCGATTTCTTTCATGGTCAGCTCTTCGTAGTAGTAAAGAATGATGATCAGACGCTCGTTGCGATTGAGCCCCTTGGTCACCAGACGCATCAGGTCATTCTTTTGAATGCGACGCGTGGGGTCTTCCCCCTTCTTATCTTCCAGAATATCGATCTCACGGACATCTTTGTAGCTGTCCGTTTCGTACCACTTTTTATTGAGGCTGATGAGCCCGACGGCGTTGGCGTCGGAGACCATCTTTTCAAGTTCTTTGAGCGGCAGCTGCATATGCTCGGCCAGCTCTTGGTGGGTGGGATGCCGTCCGAACTTGGCTTCCAATTGCTTGGTCGCTTCGTTTAGCTTGCTCGCTTTCGAGCGTACTAGACGCGGAACCCAGTCCATGGTTCGAAGTTCGTCGAGCATTGCACCGCGAATACGCGGGACGCAATACGTTTCGAACTTCACGCCTCGGCTCATGTCGAACGCATCGATTGCGTCCATCAAGCCAAAGACGCCTGCCGAGATCAGGTCGTCGAGTTCGACCCCTTCTGGCAGCCGAGCCCAGATCCGTTCGCCGTTGTATTTCACAAGCGGCAAATAGCGTTCAATAAGTTGGTTTCGTAGTTCTTTCCGCGACGAGTCTTCTTTGTAGGCTTCCCACAAATGAGACACGTCTTCCCTGGTCGCGGTCGTCGTTGCCATGCGTTCCTCCGTGAATCGCCCATCTTGAGCTAACACGCATTTTCTTATGAAATCGACGGGCCTGAATCCTTCAGGCCACTTCCCCGTTGTTGGCAAAATGCCACTTCGGAAAGGGAATCGATCAGGTGATCCAATCTCGCGTTAGGGACTCGGAGATTCCCGGGGAGGAATATCTTTGTCGGCCTATGCCGCGGGTTAAGCGGTTTTGGAAGTTTGGGAGTCGGCGAGCTGGCCGCCTTGTTCCATCGCTTCCAATTCCGCATTGATTCGCTGCCGCACCGATTCGTCCACAATGCGAGCGGCAGCATTTCCTATCAACCAACCAATTGCTGCGAACAGAAACATTGCTCCGATCGCCGCGAACAGAATCGACTCGATCCCGCCAGACATTAATAGTCCCCGTGTAGTCACGGTGACCATTGCTGTCATAGCCAAGATTCCCGCGTAGTCGCGTCCCATCGATTCCAAGTTGGTTGAGTTGTATCGATCCGCAAACCTCATTCGTCACATGCGCATGTGACGCTACCTCGTTGAATCGACGCTCTGAAAACGAGAATTGAAGTAATTTTACGGATATCATTTGTTTTGCTTGAAAAACTTGTCGCCAGTTCTGAAGTGATTGCAACGATAGCATCATCGTTAAATGGCCTTTCTTGAAGCAGGTGACTGAGAAAGACTTAACGACATCTGCACCAGACGATCAGCAATCCGCTGGATCGACTTGCACGCCGCATGATCGGCGTAGCGTTGAATAAACGGCTCGGCAGCGTGGAATGCAGCTCCGATCTCGGAAGCCATCTCGACGTGCCCTGCCGATTCAATCGCCAGATTTAAGAACTTACCGGCGGTCGAATCCATACCGGCGACCAATTCTAGATGCCCCGAATCACTCGAGGCGCGATTCATAATCACATGCGCAACTTTTCTTGGCGAAAAACCATGCAGCGATCGTATACGTTCGTAGCCCGCCGTGATGGCGTCTGCCGTGGGATTAAGCACAACCAGAAATAGCTGGGCCATTCGCCACAGTTCGCTGGCCAGGGGAGTCAGTTCATTGCCGGCATCAATCAATACGATGTCGGCATGACGTCCCAGTCCCATGAGTTGTTCGATAAAGCGGTCGACCTCGGCCACCGGCCACTGACCGGTCGCGCTGCTCTGGTCGGTTGGCAACAACAGCGACGCTGCTAAGCCTGGGACCAGGTATTCGTGTAAGTCGAGCCGTCCGGTCAATAGTTCGTCGATACCGATCGTGGGTGTGCGACCGGTTAACTCGGCGAGCCCCGGATTGCTGGGATTCAAGTCAATCGTGGCAACACGATGCCCGGCCAGTCCCATCGCACAAGCCAGGTTGTGACAAACGGTCGTTGTCCCCACTCCAGAACTACCCCCAAAGAGCACGAAGGTCTTCGCTTTCGCGAACGCTGGCGTGCCGCCGATCATGGCGCGCTTGGCAAGCATTCGCAGGAGCGTAGCTTGATCGCGGGGAAAAGAAGGTTCAAACGACATAATGGATTAGAAGGCGTCTTTATCTAAGGTTGGTTGGTTTCTACAGGATGCGAGCAACCAGGTCTTCCGCTTCGGCAGCGGCAATGGCCTGGGGAACGTCCTGACCGTTGGTCACGTATGCCAGCGGTAGCTGGGGATCTTGCAGAAAACTCAATGTGTTACCCAACGAGCCAACCTCATCAATTTTGGTTAATACCCAGCTGGAAGGAGCCACGGTGGTGAACTTTGCCACCGCCTCGGCCAAGCTCTTCGAGCTGCTGGGGGCGGAAAGTACCAGATAGGTCTCATCAGGGGAAGCTGCTTTTATCAAAGATCTGAGTTGTTGGACTTGGACTTCATCACGCGGGCTTCGTCCGGCCGTATCAATGAAGATCTGCTCGCAGTCAGACAACTCGTTGATAGCACTCCGAACTTCCATCGGAGTAGAAACGATCTTCATCGGAAGATCCATAATCTCGGCGTAAGTTTGCAGCTGGTCGACCGCCGCGATCCGGTACGTATCGACCGTTACCAGACCGACGCGTCGCTTATGATCGAACTTGGCGCGTGCCGCCAACTTGGCGATCGTGGTTGTCTTGCCTACGCCCGTCGGACCGATCGCCGCGACGATACGTGGATAATCGCGGGGGTCGTCGATATCACGGCCCACGTAGATCGAAGCAGCTAGTTCGGCTCGGATTGCATTCAATAGCACCGCCTCGTCTTGCTGCGACTCTTCGGTATGTGTGGACAGAACTTTCTCGCAGACCGAGTCAGCCAGGAAGCCTGGCACCTCGGCTTCCACCAGTCGTTCCCGTATGCGTAATATCGAGGGGGGCCAACCGGGGCCGCTGCTAAAGAAGCTTTGACTGAAAGACATCGCTTCCAGATCGATACCCGCGTCATCCTTCGCGATGACATCCTCAGGCGGCGAGGCAATTTCCACGACTGGCTCCGGCAGGACCGGCTCCGCTTCCAACTCTGGCTCGTGTTCAGTCTCTGGTTCCGGCTCTTCGATCTCGAAACGGCTTTTCAGGTTCGTTTCCGACGAAGCGGCCAATTCGATTTCTTTGCCGCCAAATAGTCCCTTCAAGCCACGCTGCGGGACTTCTCGCGTGTGAAGCAATGCGGCGTCGGGACCTAGTTCTTTGCGAACTAGCTCTAACGCTTCGTGCATCGATTTGGCGCGGAACGAGCGAATGTTCATGGTGGTTGCTTACTTCTTCGGCGGCGGTTGCTGCGGACCCTTCCCTGGCGGAGGCGGATTGTTGCCAGGCATGGTATCACTGATGATGCCCATCGATTCGATCATCGTGTCGTTGGTAATCTCGTTGTGACTCAGCACGATCAGGTCAGGGATGAAGTTATTGGTGAGTTGTTTCACGGCAGGTCGAATCTGCGGATTGACCAACACAATCGGCGGCTTGCCAATGCCTCGCAGTTTCTCGATACCGGTCGAGATCGACCGGCAAGTCATTTCGATTGCCTGAGGACTCATCCGGGCAAACGCCCCGCGTTCCATTTCAATTCCCGAGGCAATTCGGTCCTGCATGGCCGGGTCGAGCGGCACCACGTAGATGCGGCCTTCTTTGTCGCGATACTTAGTACAGATCGTTCGTGCCAGCTTGTGCCGGACGAACTCGGCCAGCCACACCGGGTCCTTCGTGCGGCCGATATGGTCGCCCAATGTTTCTAAGATACGTGCTAGTTGTCGGATCGATACTTCTTCGCGAAGCAACAGTTGAAGCACCGCTTGAACGTCGCCGATCTTCATTGCCGCTGGAATCAACTCGTCGACAACCGCCGGCGATGTTTCCTTAAGCTCATCCAGCAGGTGCTTCGTGGCATCGCGGGTAAGTAGATCGTCGGCGTGCTTTTTCGAGACGCGTTGTAGATGTGTTGCCAGGACGGAGGTGGGTTCGACAATCGTGTAGCCCATCATTTCGGCTTGCGGACGCATGCCGGGCTCAATCCACACGGCCGGCTGGTTGAATGCCGGGTCACGTGTCTTTTCGCCAGGCAACTCTCCCTTAGCACCACTCATGGCAATCGCCAGCAGGCCTTCGGGATAGATCGTATTTTCGGCGACCACGTTGTTGCTGATCTTGATGCGGTATTGATTCTCTTGCAGACGCATGTTGTCGCGAATGCGGACCTTCGGCAAGATCACCCCAATTTCGCTGGCCACGTTTTGACGGACGCCAGTGATACGCGGCAGTAGGTCGCCACCCCGACTCGGTGCCGCCAGACGCACGAGCCCAACGCCCAGTTCCATCTCCATGGGGTCGACGGTGAGGTAGTCTTCGATTCGGTCGTCTTTTTTGGCGGCCTCTTGTTCCTCTTGCTGCTTCTTCTCGGTCGCGGCGGCTTCGGTTTGTGTCTTTTGGGTTTGCCCCTTCTTGGTCATCACCGCGATGCCAATGCACCCGGCACCGATAATGAGCAAAGGAAGCGGTGGCAGCCCCGAGAAAATCAACAGCCCTAGAAAGCAGCCAGCCACGCCCAATGCTTCAGGACGAGAGAACAACTGTTTGATGAATTCGACCGGCAGGTTCGATTCTTCGGTACTTCGCGTCACCAACAAACCGGCAGCTAGCGAGATCAAAAATGCCGGCACCTGGCTCACCAGACCGTCACCGATGGTTAGCTTGGTGTAAATCTGGGCGGCTTCTAAAACATCTAGTCCAGAGGAAACGCCGATGATCAAGCCGCCAACAATATTGATAAGGGTGATGATAATACCTGCGATCGCATCACCGCGTACAAACTTACTAGCACCGTCCATCGCCCCGAAGAAGTCGGCTTGCTGGGTAATTTCGGCACGTCGCTGCTGGGCTTCAACCTCGTCGATGATACCAGCATTCAGGTCGGCGTCGATCGCCATCTGACGCCCCGGCATCCCATCTAACGCGAAGCGGGCAGCCACTTCACTGATACGCGTGGCACCCTTAGTGATCACCAGAAACTGGATGAGCACGATGATAATAAAGATAATGATCCCGACTTCGACGCGGTCGCCGGCCACGAATTCGCCAAAACTTTGAATCACACCGCCGGCCGCGTCCATTCCTTCCGATGCCGCCCCGGTCAGAATGAGTCGCGTCGTAGCCACGTTTAACACAAGCCGTGCCAGCGTGGTCGCGAGCAATAGCGACGGGAAAATATTGAACTCGAGTGGCGTCTTCACGTAGATGGTCGTCAGCAGAATGATGACCCCAGCCGTGATGTTTGCCGTCAGCAGCAAATTCATCAACGCTGCCGGTAACGGCATCAGAATCACCAGCACGCTGGTGACAATGCCGATCGGCAGGATCAAATCTCTGAGTCTGCTAAGGCTTAAATCCACGAGTATCTGCGAACTTTTTTCAGAATTGTCTAAAGGTTTTTCCCGCCCGATCCGACATCGAGCGGCTGGAAGATTACTGAAACCCCTTTGGGGTGTCCAGAGCGATCGATTGAGTGGAAGTTGTTGCCTCCAGCCGAGTTAAACAAGGTGTCTGGTGCTAGCTAGGGTCATTAGCCACTGCGAAGCCTGGTTCTCTCCTATCCCATCGCCACTTGAGAGAGAGGGGATAGGTCGAGGGGGCGAGGCTGGTACCCGTTCAACGACCCTTTCCCCCTGGGGCAAAGGAACAACCGGCGCACCTTCGCTAGTCGATTTCACGTTTTTGGCGTAAACTTCGGTACCCAATACCTTACAAATGCAGACGTTTTAGGAATCTGAGCGAACTTGAATGCCTCATCGCCCGCCACCGATTCGCAGTCGAAACCGGGGGAAGCCTCGAAACCGAAGAAGCCCAAAGCCAACAATTACCCCTGGTACACACCACGTGTCTGGCATGGGATGCGGACCGGCACGTGGGGTAGTCTGCTAGCAAAGAATGGTTTCAAGGTGCATCCCCTGAAGTTGGGCTTGGCCGCGACTGTCTCTGGCTTCGCGATCAATAACAGCATCTGCCACCAACTGCAGAACATGTTCTTTGGCAAGAAGATCGAAGAAGCGAAAATCGAGAACCCGATCTTCATTCTCGGTCATTGGCGCAGCGGAACGACCCTCTTGCACGAGTTAATGTCGTCCGACGATCGTTATGCCACGCCGAACACCATTCAGTGCTTCGCGCCGAACATTTTCCTGATCTACGGCCGGCTAATCGAGAATTACTTCAATTTCTTCATGCCCAAGAGCCGCCCGATGGACAACATGGGCATGGGCTGGTCGAAGCCGCAGGAAGACGAATTCGGCGTGCTTAGCCTAGGAGGCATGTCCCCTTACGTCCGCATGGCCTTCCCCAACAACCCCAAGCCTGATCCCGACTTCCTCGATCTGGCAGCCGTCTCGCCGGAGCAGAAAGAAGAGTGGCTCGACACGCTTGACCTGTTCATGCGGATGGTCACCGTCCAGGAAAAGAAGCCGCTGATCCTGAAATCTCCCACGCACACTGGTCGCATTGGGGAACTGGCCGAGCGTTACCCCGACGCTAAATTTATTCACATTGCCCGCGATCCGTACGATGTCTTCGCGTCGACGATCCGACTCTGGAACACAATGGACGAAGTTCAAGGATTCCAGGTCTCGAAGGATGACTATCGCGAGTACGTCTTCGGTTGCTTCGAGCGCATGTACGCCGCTTACGACCGCGGGCTGGCATCGGTTCCCAAAGAAAAGGTTTGCCAGACGCGTTACGAAGACCTGATCGCCGACCCGGTGGGCGAAGTTCGCCGCATCTACGATTCGATCAACTTAGACGGCTACGACCGCATCGAACAAGGCGTCCGAGACTACGCCGAGCGCAACAAAGACTATCGCCGCAACAGCCACACCATGGACGATGCCACCCGGCAGGAAATCCAACGCCGCTGGCACGGCTACTTCGAGGCCAACGGATACCCGCTGGACCCAGCATAAGCGTCAAATCCGACTTGGGGTGAATACCTATTTTTCGCTAGAATTCGAAAGGCTCGTATGCGGCGGGCCCAATCATTTAGCGGACCACTCATACGGAAACAATACGATCGGGAAAGGAAGCCCGGATGCATTTGCTGTTCGACATTCTGTACGCCGCCCACGCCGGCGGCACGCACCACAAGTTGGCAATGGATGCGCTGAATTATCTCCCGGCCGAGAACAGCGAGCGTCGACGCAATATCTTCCTGAAGCACTACGAGCCGTACCTACGCGGCTCGAAGGATCCCGATAAGAAGTTCAGAGACTTTCGCAATCACGTCCTGCATCCTTCGCAGAACTTCTGGGGTGGAGCCGATAAAACGGCCAGAAAGTGGTACGACCTACTGGTCGAAGCGATCCGAGCGGAGAAGTGGCAAGAGGTCGCCTACAACGCCGGCGTGCTGAGCCACTACTACACCGACCCGCTAATGCCCTTTCACACCGGAAGTTCCGAGGCAGAAAACAACATCCATCGCGCGGGCGAATGGAGTATCAGTTGTTCGTACGATCGTCTGCGAGCAACGGCCGAACTTCGCGGGCTGCCGTCGGTGCGAATGTCCAGCGGCCAGGACTGGCTTGAACAAATGGTACGCGACGGAGCCACTAAGTCGCACGCCCATTACCAGACATTGATCGACCACTACAATTTCAAGCTGGGTCGCCGCAATCCGCCGCGAGGGCTCGACGTCGCTTGCCGTGACGTCGCGTCGGAAATGATCGGTCACGCAATCGCTGGCTTCGCGAAGATCTTAGGTCGCGCGTTCGATGAAGCGGCTCACGAACCTCCTTACGTGCTTTTGGTCGTCGAGACCGTTTTCGCAACACTGGGAATGCCAGTGCAGTGGGTCACTCAGCGGATGGAAAACGCCGAGCAAGCAGAGCTTGTGCGACAGATGTTTCGCGAGTATCAGAAGACAGGCAAAGTCGAACGCAATCTTCCGGAAGACGTGCGTGTCGTTCGAGACGAGTTGGCAGCCGACATGAATCCAGGTAAGCCTCAGGAAGGTGATCGTCCTCTATACGAGGTGCCAGAACTTCCGGAGGTGAATCTCTCGAGCCTAAAGCTAACCAGCACCCAGAAGACAACCACCATCAAGCCGGAGCCGATTCGCCCGATTGAAAAGGAAAAGCCCAAGCCGCGTGTTTCAATTCCGATTCCTTCCTATGACCAGGATGACCAAGAGAAACCGAAGCCCATCGCCGAGAAGTCGCAGCCAGCCGAACAATTCCAACCCATCAAAGGCGTGACCATTCGCCCCAAGGCTTCTGAAACGGAGGTCGGCGACGAAGAAGATGCCCCTTCGTTCAAGCCCGATAAGCTGACACACCCGACTCCTCAAGCGAGCGCATCCGAGATCGAATTTCCTCCATCGATTGCGATGCCCTCGAAGGCACAAGTGGAGTCGAAAGTTGAGAATGGGCCTGCCGAAGAATCGCCTCGAGAGCGAGCGATCCAAGAGAAGAAGCCTGTTGAAGACAGTCCGCTGAAGTTCTATCTGAACTGGGAAGACCCGGTCGTCGATGCGCCCTCGATCGGTAATAAAACGGCCAAGCGTCTCGGCGGAGTCGGCATCAAGACGGTCGCCCAACTGATATCGGCCGACCCCAACACAGAGGCCCCGAAGCTCAAGGCCAAACATATCACCCCGAAGTTGTTCGCCGAATGGCAAGCTCAGGCGGTACTGGCTTATCGCATTCCCATGCTTCGAGGGCACGATGCCCAGCTACTGACCGCATGTGGCTTTGCAACGCCTGAGGATGTGGCGAAAGCATCCGCGAAAGATGTTCATGCGGAAGTCACAGAGTTCGCGGAGACCTCGAATGGCCAGCGGATCATCCGCAGCAGTGCCCCGCCAGATTTGGCCGAGGTGACCAATTGGATTGCTTGGGCCCGCCAAGCGCGACGTTCCCAGGCCGCGTAGGGACGTCGGTACAACAAGCTTACGCTGCCCTGCCCCGCTCGCGGTCGGCGTTCTCCAAGTCGGCCATCGTCGGCATTTGCTTGCCTTGCAGTTCGTAAACGTAGCGCAAGACTTCAGCAACTGCCGCATACCGATCGGCCGGCACCGGGTAGCCTATCTCGGCTTCCTTATAGAGTGCACGCGCCAGCTCTTTGCGTTCGACCACGGGGATATGGTTTTCCAAGGCCAGTCGTCGAATTCTTTGCGCGACGGTGCCTGCTCCCTTGGCTACTACCACCGGGGCCGACATCTCGTAGGGATCGTATTTCAACGCAATCGCCAGTTCGGTCGGGTTAGTCACGACGACATCAGCCGTGGGTACATCGGTCGACATGCGGTTCATTGCCAGTTGCCGTGCCACCTGGCGACGTTTGGCCACAATCTGCGGGTCACCCTGCATCGTCTTGATTTCTTCGCGAACCTCTTCCTTGGTCATCATCATATCTTGCTCGGCCTTCCATACCTGGTAGGCGTAGTCGAGTATGGCCAGAATGACCAGCGCAGCGGCGATCTTCATCGAGGTCCACAGCGACGTATCGAGCAGGTACCGGGCCACCTCCATGGTGCTCATTGCCGAAAGTCCGAGAATGGTCTCCATCTCAAACCAAAGTGTCACGCCAGCGACGACTGAGATGATAATGACTTTGCCGATGCCAAAAATCAGCTTCATAAAGTTCGTCAGCGAGAACATCCGCTGAATGCCGGACGCCGGATTCACGCGATTCCAATCGAAGCCCAGCTTATCTGGCAGGAACATCACGCCAGACTGCATCAAGTTGATTGCGACGGCCGCGAGAAACAGGACCGCCAAGATCGGTAGCATGACCATGGCCAATCGCCAAAAGGCGGTGGCCGTATGATTGGTGGCCCACATGTCGGTGGGATTAAGCGGTGGAACCGTACCGAGTTCGTCGCGGGTCAATTGCCCCAGAAAGTCGATCAGGTCACGACCGAAGAACATGAGCGCACTCAGCGCAGCGGCCAGCATAACGGCCGACACCAAGTCTTGGCTCTTGGGAACCTGACCCTTCTCGCGCGCTTGCTCGCGGCGATGCTGGGATGCTTCTTCTGTTTTTTCTTGATCGGCCATCGTCTAGTTCTGGGCAGTTTCGACCGTCCGATGAAACATGGATCGAATGTTATCGACGGTCGGTTCGACCGAACCTTGAAAAATCCACACCACGCTACCAATGGTCAACATGACAAAGGCCATCAACAGCATCGTGTTCATGCTGAAACCAATGGCCATTAAGTTCAACTGAGGTAGCGTCCGACTGATCACACCCATCACAAGCACACCGACCAATAATGCGACGGTCCCAGGGGCGGCGGCCTGAACGCCTAAGATCAGCGAGTTTGCCAATGTCTCACGAATTACATGCACTATTTGTACGTCGATTGCAGCCACCCCAGGAGGTATCTCCGCAAAGGTATGCAGCAGCGCCGACATTAAGAAGCGATGCCCCCCAATGACCAGAAACACGGCCAGTACCACAAGATCGAAGACGATCGCCAGCATGGGGACATTGTCGTCGAAGGCTGGGTTGAAGACGTCCGCAATCGAGAGACCGCCAATCTGACCAAGGAGTTGCCCGGTCATTTGCACACCCGCAAACAAGATTTTAATCCCCAGCCCAAGCGAAAGACCGATGATTAATTCAGCCCCCATCATAATCAGCAAGTTCGCTGCGTTGCCCGGCTCAGGAAAATCGTAGTCCCAAAATACAGGGGTCAGCATCAACGAAATGGCGACAGCCAGAAAAGATTTAACTTGGATCGGGGCATAGTTCGCTCCTAGCACAGGAGCCGTAGCCACGAGCCCGCCGATTCGCGTAACGATCGCCGCGAAGATCAGCAGTTGCTCAAGGTTCGGTTCCAAATACCGAAGCAGTTCCATTAGGGGCGTTCCTTGGCTCGTGTTTAACCACCAGCGATTCGGTCGGGAATGTTGCTGAACAACTCGACCGTGTACCCGGCCAGCTTCTGAAAGATCCACGGCAGCGTAAACGCCAACGCGATGGCCATCGCCAAGATCTTCGGAACGAACGAGACCGTTTGATCCTGGACCTGCGTTAAAGCCTGCAGAAAGCCAACCAAGAGCCCCACTACCATACCGACCACAAGCACTGGGGCACCAATGATCAGGCACATCATCATGGCCTGTCTCGTAAGATCAACTGTCGTTTGAGCATTCATTGACGATGCCTAAGGCTAAAGAGTGGGAGCGAAACTTTGCATCAACATGCCGACGATTAACGTCCAACCATCGACCAAGACGAAGAGCAAAATCTTAAACGGCAGCGATATCATCACCGGCGGCAGCATCATCATGCCCATCGAAATCGTCACGCTGGCAATCACGATGTCTAGAATTAGAAACGGAAGATAAATTTGGAAACCAATTAAGAAAGCCGTTTTCAATTCGCTGAGCATAAAAGCAGGGACAAGGGCCTGCAGAGGTACGTCGTCGTACGACTGGGGTTCGCCAATTTCTTCTCGCGTCTTTTTGGGCAGGAACTCGTAGAACATCCAAACATCGTCGCTATTGCCAGCGATATCGATCTGCTTGGCCATGAACTGCCGAATCGGTTTGACGCCCCGTTCCCACGCTTCGTCTGGTCCGGTAACCCCGGTAATTGGATCTTCCTCGGCAAACAGCTTGAACTGTTGTCCCGTTTCGGGATTCACTTCCTGACGCGTGTAAGGCCCGATACTCTCTTCGTATACCTCTTGCCAGTAAGGGTGCATCACCATGAACGTCATAAACATCGCCAAGGCCGTGATTACCTGACTGGGCGGAAGCTGCTGCGTACCGATGGCTTGTCGTAAAAGACCAAGCACGATGGTGATGCGAATGAAACTGGTGGTCATAATCAACAGCGCTGGAGCCAGGCTGATGACCGTCAGCAGCACCATGATCTGGATGGTACTGGAAAGCCCCTGCGGACTGGTCCAATGCTCTGGACCGGCTTTGACGAAGTCGCTCAGGTCTTCCATTTCATTCTGGATCGGTCGATCGAGCGACGACTCGATCAACGTTTCCGGGATAGAAGTTGACTGCTGCGCAATCGCCAACTGTGGCTGAAGTGCGGCTGCCAGGGCAATCAGAATCCAAGCAATGTTTCGCAGTATATGCATGCCTAAGCCTCCAGAAAACCGCGTGCTGGCTGGTGCCCCATTTGGCTCAGCACATCTTGAAACGTGGCCTTCATACTGCCTGGCGAATCTTGCCGAACGATAGCCAACAAACGTTCCACTTCGCCTGGTTCAGTGATCTCAGTCAGCGTTTCGACGCCGTTAGGAGTGACGCACAAGAGAAGCAGCTTGTGCCCGACACGAACCAGTTCCAGTTGCTGTTTGCCACTGAGTTGACTCTTTCCGAGAACTTGGATGATCTCTTTTGATAGGCGGCTACCGCCCGGTTTCATATTCTTCTTGCCGACCCACGCAAAGATCAGGAATAAACCGACCACCACCAGCAAGCTCGCGGCGATGCTGGCGGTTTGATTGCTTTGAAAGTTAAAGACCGGCATAGAGACGCCGGTGTCCTTGGCCTTGCTGGGTGGCGGAAGACGCAGCGGCTCGACGGCTGCCGCAGGCTGAGCGACTGCCGGAATAGGGGCGTTGTGGCCAGCGTCAGGAACGGCTTCTACGTGCAGCGCTTGCGCCAACGGTGGAAAGGCCGGCGGAGCTTCGTTTCGGATCTGCAGCGGTTGGTTAGGCGGTACTTGCGAACCAGGGTAGTCGTTGGCTGTCGCAGCCGGTGCCCCAGCGAACCATGTCAGCGCCAACACGCACGTAGCAAGGATTCCGTTCCGCATGAAAGTCTTCCTGATTTTCACTCAAGTCGCGATAGCGACTGGTCGAAAAAGATAGTAGGGAATTAGCTTCCTGCCGCATCCCATCTCCCACACACAATAGCGGGTGTGGCATCTTAGAAACTGATCCGTCTCGGCTCAATACGAATCCGGCGAAACGTCGGGCAATCTGTGCTAGCAGCCGCGTTTGTCTAGACGACCGAGTCACCCACAATCAACTCGGTAATACGCACGCAAAAGTTGTCGTTGAGGATGAGAACCTCCCCGCGTGCAATCAATCGACCGTTGACGAAGATATCGACCGGATCGCCTGCCAGCTTGTCCAACGGCACAACCGAGCCCTTTTGCATTTGCAGGACTTCTTCCAGATGCATGTCCGCGTTTCCGAGCTCGATCTTAACTTCGAGTTCAACGTCGCGAACCAGGTCGATCGTTGTCTTATCGGTACTCGCTGGGGAACCACCAAAGTCGCGAAGCGTGAAGGGAGAGATGCCTTCGGGCATGTTTTCGTTCGGCGAATTCAACGAGGCGATCGCGGCTTCAGCTTGATTGAGGAGGTACTCCATATCGGAAGCACCTTGGCTGGATCCTGAGTGAGCACCTTGCGGCGGTTGCGTCGCGGCGGCTGTGGCGGCAGGCTGTTGCTGACTAGGTTGGGAACTCGCGGCAGATCCAGGATTTTGAAACAACGCTTCAATATCGTTCTGGTCGAGAGCCTCGAGATCTTCTTCTTTCTTGGGGGCAGGACCGCTAGCACTCATGTCGCCCGACTGGGCTTTCCGGAGCAGCTCTTCGATCTCGTCCTGTCCCATTTGATCGTCAGTCATCGGATTCCATTCCAGATGAAGAGGTCGTCGCAATTATTGTTCGACGAATGAAAACTCGCTAAACACGATGGAATGCACCATCGGCTTGCCCAAGATGTTGTTGGTTTTCTCTAAAATCTTACGCTTGAGCAACCCCAAACTGGGATCGGTAAGCTCGCCTTCGTCGCTGCTGCGGACAGTTACAATCACTTGTTCGCGAAAACGATTCTCGTTCTTTTCCATCGAAGACGAGAAGTTGGCCTCGTCACTAGCTCGAATTGTGGCGAACAGATGGAAGTCGATCCGCATGGTCGATTCGCTTAGAGGACGATAGGCGGTAATGCCAAAGGGTTTGCCTAGATCGATCTCGACGGTCTCTTCATCGACGGACAACGGTTCTAGCTCTTGAGTCGCTGTTGTGCCGTTAGTCTCATCCTCTTGGGCCTGTATTTCCGCGGCCCGAATCACATCCTGCGGGCTGGGAATAATTAGGTAGGCAACCACGCATTCCAAAAGAACCAAGACTAGAATCCCTCCCAGAATTTGCATTTTCGCTTTCATGGGTGGTCCTTTTACTACGTCGGGCGATGCGGTACTGGTTGCTGAATCGGCCATGGGAAACTGCTTCTTGCTAGATTATCTAGAGCATGCTACTGCACAAACGTAGCATGCAATAGCGCGCACGCAGCTAGTTTCCTGGCGCCTCAATCGGCGGGGCACGTCGATTGGCTTGTTCCTGAGCCGTACCGACCAAGTCGTCTATCACTTCATCCAGCAGAAAGACTTCCACACGAGGATTTTGCTTCAACAGCAGTGGGTCGGTCCCGATATGAAAGGGCTCGTTTTTCCCTGCAACCGCGACACGAATACGTCGTTCGTCGATGCCTAAGGACACCAGGTATTGCTTAACGGCCATACAACGGGCGTAGGCGAGGTCCCAGTGCGTTTTGAAGGGGCTATCTGCTGGAAGCGGTTTCAAAGAGGTATGGCCGCGAATCTCGATCTTCTGCGGTTTCCCACCAAATTCCAAGCTTTGCGCCTGAAGCGCTGCGATGGCCGTTTCGTCAAGCTTCGCGCTGTCTTCCGGAAAGTAAACAACCGTTCCGACTGCGGTCTTTGATCCAGGCCGAATAATCCGAACTTGCGGACTATCCCCGACCGGTGCTTTGACTTTGTCACCGCCAGCATGAGTCGAGAATCGCTTGGCTCGTCCCATCGTTGCCAGCTTGGCCAGATTGGAATTACGTGGCTTAGCGTTCCCAGCGAGCACGCTTTCCATCGAGCTATCGTGACCGAACTGTCGGCGAAATGATTCGACGAGTGCCTGGTACTGCTCATCCTTCTTAATTTCGCTCATCGAGACGAGCATAATGAAGAAGGTTAAAAGCAGCGACATCATGTCACCGAAGGTCACAACCCACTCGGGAATGCCAGGTGCTTCATCATCATCGTCCATGGCATGGTTTCCTTATTTCTCGGCGTCCATCTTAGCGCGAACCGCCGGTGGCAGAAACGTGCGCAGCTTTTGTTCGATGACTCGCGGATTCTCGCCTGACTGAATCGCCATAATGCCGCGGATAGCGATTTCCATCCCGAGTAGTTCCTGCTTGTTCAGGAACCCCAACTTCTCGGAAAATGGCAGAAAAAAGACGTTCGAGACAATGGCTCCATAAAGCGTCGTCAATAATGCCACAGCCATCCCGGAACCAATCGAGCTGGGATCGCTCATGTTACCGAGCATGATAATCAGCCCTAGCAGCGTTCCGATCATCCCGTAGGCCGGAGCGAAGCGTCCCATCTGATCGGACACCGCCTTGGCATCACGATGCCGCGTTGCCACGGCATCCATTTCGGTTCGCATGATATCTTCAATCGCGTCGGGCCGAGTGCCGTCGACGGCCATTTGAATGCCGGTGATGATGAACGGATTGTCGATTTCGCTAATGCGACCCTCCAAAGCCAGCAACCCATCGCGACGAGCTGTTTCAGCCAGGCTTACGATTTGCTTGATCAACTCGCCGTAGTCAGGTGCCTTATTCAGAAAGATCACCTTGATGGACATGGGCATGCCGAGCATCGACTTCAGCGGGAACGCGATCATGCATGCCGCAACGGCCCCACCGCAAACCACCAAAAACGATGGCACATCGATGAACGCCATCAGGGAGGAACCTGGTGCGATCAGAATGGCTGTAAGAATCAGTCCGATCGCAGCCAAAAGT
This sequence comes from Bremerella alba, assembly GCF_013618625.1. Classification (NCBI taxonomy): domain Bacteria; kingdom Pseudomonadati; phylum Planctomycetota; class Planctomycetia; order Pirellulales; family Pirellulaceae; genus Bremerella; species Bremerella alba. The sequence continues at coordinate 43,313 of NZ_JABRWO010000012.1, forward strand.
CCGACGACGGATGCGATATCCATGGCGTTTTATTCTATTTTTCCCCGGTGTCTGGCCGGGCAAATCCTGGGGGTAACAAATTTTTGCGCTGGTGGTACTCGATTACGCGATCTACGACAACGTCAGTTTTCTCTTGGACAACAATCCGATCCCCGTTTGTCAGAGTGATGAACGTGTCTGGATTGGCTTCCACGTACCGAATCAGCTCGGCATTTAAAACGAACGGTTCGCCACCGAGTCGAGTCAACTTGATCATCCTGGCCGCTCCCATTCGAAGCACGGAATGCCTAGTACGCTCGCTGAGCGCACTAGGCTTTCAACCGTAGGTCAAAGTCTAGAACGTGCTAGCGTTTTATTACCGCAGGTTCAATAGTTCGTCAAATAGCTGCTGAGCGGTCGTGATCACTCGGGAACTACCTCGATATTGTGTCGACGCCAGGATCAAGTCGATCAAGTTTCCACCGATGTCCGTGTTACTCAATTCCACGGCACCTGCGATGACGTCACCCAGACCGTCCGCACCCGGATCGCCGGTCACCGGCAGGCCGGAGTTCACGCCGGTGGCAAATAGGTTTTCGCCACGCTGCTCGAGGCCGGTCGGATTGCCGAAACGAGCCAATTGCAGCATCCCCAGGTCGCGGTCGACACCATTAGAGAACACACCACGGATAACACCATCTTCACCGATAATGAAACTGTTCAGCGTCCCGGTGCCGGAACCATCTTGCCGCGAGGCATTGAGCGTGGGTTCGCTGGCAGCCAAGCCAGACAACTGCGTAAAGTCCAGATCGAACTCCAGCGGCGACTGCGAGGGGATGTCCCGACGCTGGATCGTGACGGTATTGTTATCGGTACCGACGAAGTTACCGTCACCATCAAAGTAGATGAGCCCGGTACCCACGGCGATTTCGGCCTCGCCGATGTCACCCGTGTCCATGGCCGCATCGTTATCCGGCGAGTCGGCGTACCAGCGGTAAACGGTGTTCGTACCATCTCGGCTTTCAAGCGTGGCAGTCACGCGGACATTCACGGGAATACCCAACGTATCGTAGACAACGAAGTCAGAGACCGCACTCTGACCAACGGCCTCTTGTACCGTGCCGAAGTTGAGATTTGGATTCTGCAGCACACCGCTGTTGTTGTCGAGCGTGAACGACGACAGCTTGATATCGACTCCATTGTCGACACCGTTGTTCGAGACGACTCGAATGCGTCCATCGGTAATCGAGATACCTTGCGGCAGTGTTCCCGATTCGCCTGGAATCGAATTCGTCGAACCCGGAATCGGGTTCGCATTGCCGTTGACCGACGGCTGAATACCGGTTGACGACTCGATGAACTCAAGCAGTTCCTGCACGATGGTCGTATCGGTAACGGTGAAGGTCTTTTCGTCGAGCCTGCGTTCTCCCTTGAAGCCGGTGAAGCTGAGTTCGCCAACCTCGAAGACGTTCTCGAAGTTCAGCCCGTCACGCTTCACAACGTCGACCAGCAGCGTATTCGAGTTAATTTTGGGACCGTCCAAGTCGATCGACTTATTCCCCGTCACACTCAAGTCCGAGATCTCGGAGTCGGCCTTGGTATCGATGAAGTCTTCGCCTGGATCAAGCTCTTCCACCAGGTAAAAATTCGACGAATCGGTCGAAAGATTTCGATAGACTCGCACCTTGTCATAAGCCGGGAAACCACCTTCGGGCGGAGGAGTCGGAGGAAGCGGCAAGTTGGAAAGCTCGATTCGTCCGTTCACCACGTTCTGGGGACCGATGGCCAAAGACGGACGCGATTCTTCCTCACCAGCACGAGAAAAGGTGACCAAGTAGGTATAGTTACCATTGATCGTCTGGGCGTCGAGTTGATCGGTCGACAGCGGGGTACTGCCATCGTCGACGTAAGGCATCGCCGCAGCGGCCATCGTCAACGTATCCAACTCGTAGAAGTCTGAACCACCGGCGGCTGTTCGGTAAATTCGCACCGAATCGTAGTCACCACTGGTTGGAAGATCATCCAAAACCACCGAGTAACCATTACCATCAGCCGGACTGCCCGAGACCGTAACCGTATGGGCACTGGACGGAGCCGTCTCATTGCCGGAACCGTCAATGTACGTGTAGCGATACTGGTAGACGTCGCCACCGCTGAGCGTACCGTCGACTCCGGTACCACCAATCATCGCGGCATCTAATTGCGTAGCCGTCGGCGCGGCGGCCGTGTCGGTTACCGGCGAGCCCATCGCGGTCGAACTGACCAGGAAGTAGTTTGCACCGCCATCGTTACTGCGGTACATATTCAGCTGCGAGTGCGAACTCGACTGGGGCGGATCAGTGAACGTAACCGTGTTATCGTTTGCCGAGGCATTGCCGTCGGCCAGAGTCACGGCGTAATCCCCCGAGGCGAGCGTTTCACCCGAAAGACCTGCGTTGGAATAGGTGAAGCGATAGTTGAACGTACCATCGGGAACCGAACCGCCGGCCCCTTCGGTTTGTGCATCGGTCGTGGTCGCAATGCCGGGCGTGATGGCCGATGCGGCGGTGATATCCGTGATCGTCGGCTGGGTCGAGACGCCCACGCTGGAACTCGAAGTATCCGGACGAGGCACGTTAGAGTTACCCAGGATCGCACTCTCAATCACCTGACCTTGCGTTGCCAGATCGCCAGTCGCGGTGAGCGTACCTTCCAGGTAAACGTTTTCGGTTGCCTTGGCGACACTCTTGGCCCCCAGAGGGATCGTAAGCGGAACGAGTTGCGTTCGTTGAATCTGGAAGCTTTCGTCGATACCAAAGCCGAGCACGCGTTGACCGGTAATCGTCACGAGTTCGTTTTGCGAATTCGTTTTGAAAATACCGTTGCGGGTATACAACGTTTCGCCGGCGCCCCCTTCCACAATAAAGAAGCCGTCCCCTTGAATGGCCAGGTCGGAAGGGCTGTTACTAACTTCAATCGTACCTTGGGTGAAGTTCGGCGTGATCTCCGCGACCTTCGTACCAAGTCCCGTTTGACGAGGATTGGTACCACCATTGGAATCGGTCGGCTTGGAGCCGAGACTTTGCGTCTGCAGAAACTGAGTCGCAAAGGTCGCCTCGGATGCTTTAAAACCGACCGTTTGGGCATTGGCCAGGTTATTTCCGGTGACGTCGATTTGTGTTTCGGCCGCCGTCATCCCGGTCAATGCAGTCGAGAGTGCAGATGCTAGACCCATGATTATGCTCCTTGCAATTTAGGAAACGTCTCCAAGTCCTTGGAGAGCGTGGTTGTTTTAGGTGGTCGTTTCTTCGGTTTCGTCAACCGTATCGCCTGAATCGTCGGTACCCTCTGTGCCATCGCCTGTCTCGTCACCAGAGTCGGTATCGTCCGTGCCGTCGGTACCGTCGGTCGGAGGAGTCTGAACTTGTGCCGGCAGGATCGTGAAGATGTCATCCATTTTTACATCCACCGTCTGATCGCCCGTGTTGACCTTCAATGTCATGTCACGGGTTCCATCGTCATTGGGGGCCAACTGGACGCTCTGTACCACGCCAAACAGAACGTATCCGTCGTCGGTCAGGGCCTGGACCTGCTTGCCAATCAGGCCACTAGCGGTCGAAATTCCTTGACTCTGCTGCATCGAGTCCAACGATTCGCGAAGTTGATCGGTCGCCCCGATCTCGCGAATCTGGCTGATCTGTTGCAGCATCTCTGAGTTTTCCATTGGATCGAGGGGATCTTGGTTCTGCATTTCGGCAATCATCAATTGCAGAAAATGATCCATGGTCAACTCACGCAAATCCGTGGGCTGACTTGCAGTTGAACTGGAACTATTGGTCGACGTACTAGAATCTATTCTTGACATGTTTCGCTCACGGGTAAGTGAACTGCGGTTAATTTATTTTGTAGTTGCTCAGGTATGCTTTACGAATTTCTCTAAGCTGTGACATTCAGATTAAGACTGTCTCGCTCGGCATCTTTGTTGACTGATTCATGCGTGCTCGAAGTGGTTTCTTCCTCCGAGCTACTTTGTGCGTCTTGACTACGCGAGCTTTTCGACCCGCCCTCACGGTCTGATTGGTCTGCGAAATTAGAAGCCGAACCATCCTGTGGAGTTTGCTGATCCATCAACTCGACCTCGAATTGCTGGACGTTGATATTCGATTCCGCGAGTCGCTCGCGAAGCTGGGGAAGATTCTCCAACAAGACCTGCCGTGTGGCGGGATTCTCGGCTTCGATTTTGGCGGTCATGTTGCCATTTTCGATCTTGATCTCCACCTTCAGTTGCCCAAGTTCTGATGGGTTCAAGCGAATCTTGATAGACTGTCCCGGCGGTGTTGATTCGACGGCCCTAGCGACACGGTTGATCAATCGGATCTGCTGCTTGGGATCGAGTTGTGGGGTCTGACTTCCCTCTGTTTTCTGAAGCGATCCTCGTTGCAAACCACGCTGCAGGAGCGTCGAGAGGTTGTTTACACCGGCATTGGTATTCGGAGCGTTACTACTGGTCGGACTAGCCGCTGTTGGGGCTGTACCCGAGGCCGCCGCGGCCAATGCTTCACTGGCTTTGGTCACGGCCGTGAGGGTCGACGAATCGGTCGAAACAGTCGCCGTTGTCTCGACAACATCGACCGAACCGGCTTTCTTATTGTCGGCGTTCTGCATCGTCTTATTTTTTTGATGCTGCTCGGAAGATCCGTCTCTTCGGTCATCGCTAGTCTCCAGATTGTCTTCAATCTGGGCCGATTCTTCGGCTGTTTGATCGAGCGATTCTATTTTCAATTTTCCATCATCACCGGAGCGCACCTCACTTGCCGCTTCAGCCTCTTCCACAGGCGATTCTTCTTCGGGCACGGCAAACGACTGAGTATCCTGCTGGTTCGCACTGCTTTGAACTGAATCGTCGGTTGGTGGTGCAAAAGACTCACTTTGCTCACCAGAAGCTTCCTCGGACGAATTTGTCGTATCGAGGGGCTGGTCCGTGTTCACTTCACCCTGAGGAGGCGTTTCCTTCTTCGCACTTGTGGAATTGACCACATCGGCTGGGGCTTGTTCCTCGATATCCGCTTGTTCCACTTTTTCTAATGGATCAGCTGGACCCACTACCTGCTCTTGTTGTCCCGCAGCAGCGGCGGTCTCCAAGGCTGCCTGGTCTGGATCTGTTTCTTCCTTTGCCGAAGATTGCTCTGAAAAGTCCGTATCAGCGGCTGTATCGTCCTGGTCAATCGATGGGGGCTCGGTTTGGTCGACGTCCGATGCTTCACTCGCACGGACTTCACTGCCGACCGAGGATGGCGAATCGTCGTAGCCATCATGAAGGTTTGGGTCGTCTGTTGGGGCAGTGTACGGCTTGCTTGATGGCACTTCGGCTTTGGTTGACGCGACAGGGTCGAACGACTTACTGCCTTGGGTCGTCATAGCCTGAGACGACTTCATAATTAAGTCGAAAAACGCCATCGGATCGGAACTCGACGTAGCATTGGCACGTGTCCCGCCTGACCAGCCTGGTGTTGGATTCACGGAGTTAGGTGATGACGATTCCATGGTATCCCTTGTTAGTTGGACGGTGGCGCGAACTGTTGAAGTTGATCCCGGGCATCTCCCAGAATTTCCGTATCTGGACTGCCGCGTCGAATCTCGTCCAATATGTCGGCCAGTTTTTGCTGCTCTTCTTCCGAGCGAAACTCGCCCATGATTTTCTTGCGTTTATCTGTAGACATCGCCTTGATGATTTTCACAACGTCAATCATGGCTTTGTCATCCCTTTGAAGCATCATCAAGATCTGCTCTTTAGCTTGCCGCGGATCAAGGGCTTCGAGTGTTCGTTGCACTTCGACGATCGCCTCATCCAATACGCCATCTTCCAGGGCCTTCAAGCGTTGATCGAAACCTTGTTTGAGCTGGTCGTAACGTCGACGCTCTTCCATCAGACTCGATTGCATATTGCGGAGATTTTCGATACCGGTATCCAACGCCTGTAGACGAAAATCGAGCGCCAAGTGACGCTGGGCTCTTTCGTCGATGATCTGCTGCATATCCGGCTCTTCGTGATCTTCCTCTGGCTCATCCTTGTCTTGAACATCTTCCCGGATGGCATTCTCGTCGATTCCATACACAATGGCCATCAACGAGTAAAAGCGGTCTTTGGTAAACGTTCCTGAGTTGGCAAACACAGCGACACAGATCATTTGCGCCAACACGGTTGCCACACATAGGTAGGCGAAAAACGCTCCCGCCATTCGTACCAAAGCCACGGCTATTCTCCTTTACGCATGAAACCGCTCAGGGCGATCTCATCCATTTGTTTTGCTTCTATGGCAGCTTCTAACTTTATGTGCTGCTCTTGCTTTTGCTCTTTGAGCTTCTCCAGCGTTCTTACTTCATGGTCCGCATCAATCAGTGCTTGTCGTCGCTGCTGAATGTGCGGTCGAAGCTTAAGCATCAGTTGCTGCTTCTCGATCTGCAGCGATTTCAAAAACATCACCTCTCGCTGCGAAGCGGTAATCAAATCGATATTCAACGCACCGGCCTCGGTTCGCCCGCGAATGAACGCATGTTGATCTCGAATATCGCTTTCGATCCCCGCTTGATGCTCCTTGAGTTGTTCTTCGGCTCGCAGTACTTCGGCCAGTTCCGCGCGACACTGATCCCGAGCGGCGATCTTGAGCCGCAGGTAAGTCTCGAGTCGGAAACGGAACTTGGACATAATCGATTATTCTCTGTCTACTTGGCGGCGATTTTCGGACCACCGGCGGCCTGAAGGTTGGGCTGGGCGATGCTGCACTTGCGAACCAGGGCCATCAGTTGCTCTTGAGCAGACTGAACGCTCGCCTGCTCGTCAACACGCTGACGAAGGAAACGGTCGATCTCGTCTTTCAAGCGAATCGCCATATCGATCCGTGGATTGGAACCTTGGCGATACGCACCAATGTTGATCAGGTCTTCATTCTCGGCATAAGTTGCCATCAGGTCGCGAATCACAATCGACCCGGTGCGGGCTTCCTCACCCACCAAATCGTTCATCAGACGACTGATACTTTGCATGATGTCAATCGCCGGGTAATGACCTTTGCCAGCGAGTTTGCGAGATAGCACGATATGCCCATCTAGCAAACCACGCACCGTATCGGCAACCGGCTCGTTGGTATCATCCCCTTCAACCAACACCGTGTAGAACGCCGTGATGCTCCCTTTTTGCGTGCGTCCCGTCCGCTCAACCAAGCGGGGAAGCATGGCGAACATCGACGGTGGATACCCTTTGGTCGTGGGTGGCTCGCCGGCAGCGAGGCCAATCTCGCGTTGGGCCATGGCAAAACGGGTAACACTATCCATCAGGAAGAGCACGTTCTTGCCGCTTTCGCGAAAGGACTCGGCGATGCTAGTAGCAGCCATCGCCGCTTGCATCCTCTGAATGGCCGGTTGATCACTGGTTGCGACAACCACTACGCTACGTGCCATGCCTTCCGGGCCGAGGTCGCGTTCAATGAAGTCATTCACTTCGCGGCCACGTTCACCGATCAAAGCAATCACGTTCACATCGGCGGAAGTGTAACGGGCCATCATCCCCAGTGTGACGCTCTTACCGACACCACTACCGGCGAAAATCCCCACACGCTGCCCCAGCCCGCAGGTCAACATACCGTCGATGGCACGGACACCGGTCGAGATGGTTTGATCGATACGCGGTCGATTGATTGCGTTAGGCGGATCTCGGTCTAAACGAACCTGATCGGAAGCAGTCGGAGGCGGAAGATTGTCGACACATTTTCCATGAGCATCCAACACCCGACCCAGCAGTTGCTCACCGACACCCACAGTGCGGAACGAGTGGGTCATGCGAACGCGGTTGCCACGTCGAATGCCTTGTACTCCCGTCAATGGATAGATGAGCGTTTGCTCCCCTTTGAAGCCAATGACTTCCGCCGGGATCGGAGGCCCCACTTGCCGCTCGACTTCTACCACTGCACCAATCGGCACGGGGAAGCCTGCGACGGCCGTGGTGGTACCAAAGGTTTCGACGACACTTCCGGTCACCGCCGTCGGCATGACTTGATCGAGTCGACTTTTCAGGGAAGCAATCATGAGGCACCCCCTAGTTCGTCAGCAATTCGAGAAAGCTGTGTCTCGATTCGGTTGTCGATCGAACCAAACTGAGTTTCCACTAGGCAGCCACCACGACTGACGGAAGCGTCGGCGATGATCTGCGTCGCTGCGAGCTTCTTCAACTCGTCGCACAGCATGGCTTCGCCACTTTGCATGCTGCTTAAGTCTTGGGGATTGAGTCGAATGTGTATTTCGCCGCAGCCGGATGCCAATTGCAACGACTCGCGGACAAGGGTGGCTGATACTTGAGGATCGGTCGCAATCTCGCGACGGATAATCTTTTCGGCAATGGCGACGGCTACCTGCAGGCCAACCTTCTCCCACTGATTGAGCCAAGACTGCCGCTCTGTCGTGAGGTCTTGCACCAAAGTCCGCAACGCCGGCAGCAAAGTGGCCGCATGCTGATCGACTTCCGTTTTCAACGCCTGCCGGGCTTTTTGTTCGGCGGACTGACGTCCATCGGCTTCGGCTTTTGCCCGTATTTGCTTGGCTTGTTCCTGAGCCTGTTTGATGATATCGGCGGCCTTGAGTTTGACGTTGTCCAGGTCGCTTTGCGCCTTGTCAGATACGTCACTCAAATTGAAAGCGACGGCCGAAAGCGTGTGCGATTCGTGCTCGAGTTTGCCTGATTTAATGACTGCCATGGTGCTATCTCCTTATGCGGCTGCCTGAAGGTGGCTCGTGGGGCGAGCCTGAGAAGCAACAAGCAGCGCATCCGCTGCCAGGCACATTTGTCGTTTAGCGTGATCGATATCTGCCAGCAATACCGGCTGCATTTCGCGAATCTTGCGCTGGAGCAACTTTACATCCCCTGCGCCGAGGCCACGTGAGATCCGCTTTAGCACCTCAGGGGAAGCACCACACAAAGCGAGCAACACGACCTTGGGGCCGGCTTGATGCAGTACCTTGGCCAAGGAAGCGTCATCCAGTACGGCAAAGCGATCGAACGGAAACGTCGGCTGGGACACTTCTCGCGAGATTGTTTCTTTTTTGGGTACAGGCTTGGGAGCATGAACAACCGGCTCGATCTTAGGCTCCGCTTTCGGTTCAGGCTTCGCAGGTTCGCTTGGCAGTTCCATGGCCTCTGGCTGCGGCATTGGCCGTTTCATGACAGGCCAAACGACCTTGTCACCTTTGAGGGCTTCCAACTCAGCGGGGAGCTGCGAACCACGACTGCGTAGTTCGGTTAGCAACTCTTCGGCTTGCTCACCGGAAGAGGCCTTAAGAATCGCCTGGGCCGCAGCCATCCCCAAACGTCGTCGCTCGAATGCCAATACCTGACGAGAGACAATCTGTTTGATGCGTGATTCAATGTCGGCCACAATTTCCTGCGAAGGCTCGTCAAGCTGTGTGATACGATGAACGATGTCGGCCTGGAGTCGGCTTGGAAGTTGTCGCAAGATCTCCGAGGCTCGCTCGGGTTGAAGATAGCTCATGACGACGGCTGTTACCTGCGGATGCTCTTGCTCGAAAAAAGGTGCAAGCATTTCGCTGGGGGCATCATTTAAAAAGGCGAACGGCGGCGGAGTTGGTACCGACAGCTCAGCGACGGCGGCATTCTCTTCCCCTTGGTAGGTGAATGCCATCTCTACGCCAGGGTCTTCAGTGGGCAGTTGTCGACCAGAGTTACGTAAGAATTCATCGAGAACGACCTGCCGTTCTTCATCCGTTACGCTTTCCAACTCGATCGACATCCAGCGAATCTGGGACGCAACCTCATCCGGCATGCTCTCGAGCAGCCTATCGGCCGAGGCTTCGTCGAGACTGGCAATGACGATGGCGGCTTTACGGATGGTTTCAGGGGACGTGGTCATGGTGTTTCTCTAAAAAGGTATCAAGAACCTTTTGGACAATTAATTGGGGCTTCCGATCCAGGTCTGCAAGATTCCCAAAGCCGTATCAGGATCTTCCCGAACCATGTCAGCCAGTTCGTTTTTCAAGTTAGGACCGCTGCCTTGGGCGAAGCGTTTCTTCAGTAGGCCTTGCATCGATCCGTCAGGCTGGTCTTCCTTCTTGTCGTCTTTGGCTTGATCAGCGGCGGGGTCTTCGAGTTTCACTGCGTCGGACTGTTCGGCAGCACCAGCGCCGCTGCTGAGCATGCTCCGAAGCATCATCAGTCCCACAACCGCGAAACCAATCGTCGCCAAGGTTTGCCAATTGGTCGCCACCCAGGCCATGGCCGAATCAGCAACGACCAACTCCGGCGTTGGTGTTTCCGGAAGTTGAGGAGCCGTCCAGACGTAAACTTGTGGATAGGGATCGTCCCCCAAAGCTTGCTCAGGGAGCAAAGTGACGACGGTCTTTTCCACTGTCTTTTTAGTCTCGTCTTCGATTTTCTTGAGTTCGCCTGGGTCGGGGGCGTTGGCCTGCTGACCCGCTGCAGGCGGATTGCGTGAATTCCAAACGTCGACGTAATACTGACTCGGAATGCTAACCGAAACGGTGACTCGCTTCGGTGTTAGCGATGCGACCTGCTTTTGGGTGTAATCCTGATTGGTAACAGCAAGCGTTTCCTCTCGATTCGATTCCGAGGTCTGCTCGCTCATCCGAGCCCCACTCAGCGCCGTTGCACGATTAGGACCTTGGGGAGCCTGGGCATTCAAACCGGGTTCGCCCGCATTGGTGGGTGTCCGCCTAACCTCCGAGGACTTCTCTGCCATCGAAGCCAGCGGCGTTGGTCGCGGGTCGTACTTGATTCCCTTTTCGATGCGGTTCATTTCTGGGTCGAGTTCGACATTGACCGTTACGTTGTTGCCGCTGATGAACCGCAGGGCGTTGTCGATCGTTTCGGTCCAGTGTTCCTCGAACCATTTCTTCCGCGAGGCGTACGGGTCGTCGTTGACCGACGCCAAATCGTTATCTGAGCCGCTGAAAGTCCTCCGCGTGTTCAAGTCAGTCACCGAAACTTGTTCCGCACTGAGACCAGCGATCGAATGTGCGACGTAGTTCTGGACGCTTTTCACGGTCTTGAAATCGATTTCCTCTGAACCGCTGGGACGCACGACAACCGAGGCCGTATACACCTTTTTGCGTGGAAATCCCCCTTTGTCTTCAATGTCGTACTGGACCGAGGCGTACTCGATGCCGCGCATGTTTCGCAGTACCAACGCCATTTCCTTTTCTCGGGCTACCTTTTGTCGGTCCGAGCGATGGGCTTCCGATTCGAAGGGGCTTGCCTGGCCAATGGCGTCAGACATGCTGTCGTGAAAGTCGGGCGGAATCGCATTGTTTTTCACGAGTGCGGCAATGTAATCGACACGTCGACTCCGCGGCACATAGATTTGACTGCCGATCACTTCATAGTCGTCGAGCGTTTCCGAAGCGAACGCCGCGAGAATCGCCTTTTGATCGGCCGGGGCAATGGGCGAGCCAGAAAGAATCGGCACGTCCTTTTGGAACATATTAGTTTGAAAGAGAAAGGCAACGCTTGTCACAATGGCAACGACCAAGAGGCCTGCGATGATCCGGGAACCGGGTGTCATCGAGACAAACAGGTCTTTGATTTGTTCAAACGCCTTGTTCAAGAAGTCCATCCGTGGACCCTTCAAGCTGCGGAATCGTGTTGATTAATTGGTATCGTAACCGTCGAATCCTTCGGCGGTTATTGTCTTTCTCTTAAACTCGAATGTCTTTCACTTCGGCATAGGCTTGCATCATCTTGTTGCGAACCTGAAGCATCATTTTGAAGGACATGTCGGCTTTTTGGACGGCGGTCAACACCTCGGCCGGGTTAACGTCGCCACCGGTAAACAGGGACTCGACCGCACGGTCGGCGTCCTGTTGCATTTGGTTGACTTCTTGAATTCCTTCGAGCAGGAATTTACCGAACGACTCAGGCCCACTATCCGGCTTGCCTGGCAAGGGATTGGGGGTCTGAGGGATGCTCAGTTGCTGTTGGATTGCGTTAATGGATGCCATCGGGGGGAAGTTCCATCAATTACGCCAAAATACGCAGCGTTTGGCTCGTCATGTTCTTGGTCATTTCAATCACACCCACGTTCGACTCGTAGGCTCGGCTTGCCTCCAAGGCATCGACAAATTGTTCGGTCATATCGACATTCGGATACTCGACATATCCCTTCCACTTTCCATCCTTGATTGCCAAGGGATGGTCAGGTTGCCATCGTCGCTTCGGCTCGACATCGTTCTCACGGACCTCGGCAACCTTCACTCCGGCGGCACCGCTGGACGTTGCCAACTGGTGGTCGGTTTCCAGGATGACGTGCTTGGCCTTGTAAGGCCCAATACGACCATTGGCGTCACGTAGCGAGGACATGTTCGCAATGTTCTGCGAAATCGTGGTCAGGCGTTCGCGCTGGGCGATAAGCCCACTGGTGCTGATATCCAAGGCGGAGATCATGAGGACGTCCTTTCCTGACTTAATAAAATCCGTTAAGGGAGTTAAACGCGTTCACTAATAGCGACGCTTAGCAATCGAAACTGGCTTTCCATGATTGCCAAGGCCGTGTTGTGCATCGTCTGGTTCTTGGACAACTCGGCAACTTGTCTTTCGATGTCGAGGTTACTCTCGTCGTGAAACAAAATGCCGTTGAGCGAGTCTTGGACATCTCGCATCGGGTCGCCCTCTTTGGTGTGGACGAGTCCCTGCGAGATCGGTTCGTTCGGGTTGTTCTTGCGCTCGATCGCTTCGGACAGTACTTCGTGAAAGCGATCGACGTTCAGGTCGCGTCCCTTGTAACCCGGCACGCGTTGATTGGCGATGTTGGTCGCCAGAATGGAGTGTCGCTTCTGCGCGAAGTTAACGACCTGTTCGAGAACAGGAACGGTATTCGCATTGAAGATCGAGTTTTCCATCGTGGGCTTCCTTACGCTAGTCGCCTGATCAATTGCAAAGGGTGTGCCGATCTAAGCACATTAGCGTTAAATCCTGGTCACCTGCCCGCAAAGTTTGCCTGGTTCGGCAAATCTTGCAGCAAGTCGCTTAGCGATTAATCTTTGGGAAGCGAATACCGGCAATTCTTGCCGCAACGTTTCCGGAATGTTTTGCCGATAGCACATCCTGCACGCCCTCTTTAAACATGGGCAAAAGTACGAGCCCGGGGTGCCAAGCCGTAGCTTCGCAGCTTATTACTTAACGTTCGCACACTGATACCAAGAGCCGTTGCGGTCTTTTCGCGATGCCCTTCGTAATGCTCGAGCGTTTGCTCAATTAGTTGTCGCTCCATATCTTCCAGCCGCATTCCGACCACGGAAACGTCGCCGGTCGACTGCAGCGAAATCGGTTCCTGGCTGCTCTCGGTCAACCAAGGGCGAATCTGTTCGGGAGTTAAGTCGTGACCGATCGTCAGCAATGCGGCTCGCGTGACGATGTTCTCCAATTCACGGACGTTGCCTGGCCAAGGATGACTTTGCAACAGGTCCATCGCCGAATCCGCAACGGTCAGCATTTCGCGACCAACACGAATCACTGCCGCGTTCAGGAAGTAATCGACCAACATTGGAATGTCTTCGGTTCGATTGCGAAGTGGCGGCAGTTCAATCGGAACGACGTTCAACCGATAGTAAAGGTCTTGCCGAAACCGATTGGCTGAGACTTCCGCCAGTAGGTCGCGGTTCGAGGTCGCTAACACACGAACGTCTGCTTCCACTGTCGCACTGCTGCCCACTTTCTCGAATCGTCTCTCTTGGAGCACGCGAAGCAGTTTGGCCTGTAGTGGCAGATCGATCTCGGTGATTTCGTCGAGCAAAATGGTTCCTCTGTCGGCCAGTTCAAAGCGACCAATCCGGGAATGATCGGCACTGGTAAACGCGCCACGCTCGTGTCCGAACAATTCGCTCTCCATCAGGTGAGCCGAAAGAACCGGACAATTCAGGCTGATCATCGCTTCGGCACGACGGCGACTGGCTTGATGAATCGATCGAGCAACCAGTTCCTTACCGGTGCCGCTTTCGCCGGTGATTAAGATCGTTTCGTCTGTCGGAGCCACCAGATCGATACGCTGTCGCAATGTCTGCATGGCAGGGCTGCTACCGATCATCACGACACTGTCACTGTCGCCACCAGGCGGAATCGCCGTCGCGCGATCGCCACGACTGGTCGACTCGATGGCCCTTTGAATAGCTGATTCCAAATTTTCGACCTGCACAGGCTTTTCCAGGTAGTCGAGCGCGCCGAACCGCATCGCATCGACCGCTGTGTGAATGCTTCCGTGTGCGGTGACCATAACCAGCTGAGTTTTTTCATGCTTTGCACGTACTTCGCGTACTAGCTGCAAGCCATCCATCCCGGGCATTTGCAAGTCAGTCACCACGACATCGAACGCCTGCTTGGCCAGCCGATCAAGCGCCTCGCGACCGCTACCACAACAGGCCGTTTGATATCCAATCATGGAAACGGCATCGCCCAGGCTTTCACGCGAGTGCGGGTTGTCGTCGACAATCAGAACGGAATGACTTGGAGTGCTCTTTTTCATTGCGTCGATCATGCGGCTGCCTTCAGAGATTTCATCGGAAACATAAGCGTAAATGCGGCACCGAAGTCAGGGCAGTTCATCGCGGAGACTTGCCCCTGATGGACTTCCACGACTCGCTGGACGATAGCCAGACCGAGACCAGTTCCGGTGCTCTTGGTGCTATAAAATGGATCGAAAATGCGCCGCACATCGGTGTGGGAAATCCCACAACCAGTGTCGGCAAACTCTATTTCCAGATGGCCGAAGTTAACCTGGGAGGTGATTGTCAGGATGCCTCCGTCAGGCATCACATCCAAAGCGTTGAGAATCAAGTTCAGAAACGCCCGCTTGAGCATGTCCTTATCGGACAGCAACATCTCTTGCTCGGTCAGATCGAGACGAACTTGAACGTTTTGGGCCTGAAATTGCGGCGCCAGATCTTCGCAGATTTCGCGGATCATTTGCGACGTCGGCACATAGGCTTGACTAGGCTGTCGATCGGCCGTGAAGTGCAGTAAGTCATCGACAGTCGTATTGAGCACGGTCAGACCGGACTCGATCTTGCCTACAATACGTTTTGTATCAGGGTCGCTATCTACTTTTCGTTTGAGCAGCCCTGTATAAAGCGTCAGCGGCATGAGGCCGTTGCGTACCTCGTGAGCGATATGCGACGCAACCAAACCAAGATCGGCCAGGCGATTCTTTCGTGCGAGTTCGCGATTTTTGACTTCCAACTCGTCGGACAATCTCGCCACTTCTTTGCGAAGCGATTCGTGCGTTTCTTGGAGACGCACGGTGGCTTTATCCCAGCACGAAAGCAGCTCGCGAAGATCAATCGACTCGTCATTGGCCGAGAGATTCCATAGGCGATTGCTGTCGGGCATCGTAGGTTCTTCGTTGGGAGAGGTCATATCTCTGGGGGCCCCTTCTTACTCGGCGGTTAAATCGAAGCCGCGACTTGCGGGCAAGTTCGTGTTGTTGTAAGCCGATGCGGAATCAGCGGCAGTGTGCGTCTCTTGAAGCATCTTCGAGATCTCGTCGCGATGCGTGGAGACGAGATCAGTGCTCTTCTGCTCTAACTGTTTCAGCTCCGTTAGCAGTACTTCACAATGCTTGGCCTTTTGGGAACACTGAGTGCGTTCGCTGGCACTTCGCCAAACTCGGGCATCTGGATTTTGGTGACGAAAGGGATCGATCGTACGATCAATCTGAGTCAATCTTTCAATCAACGTTTGCTTGGCAACCAACACACGCATCAAGTCGTCGATATGATCGTCATGCCCGGCCAATCTCAGTTGGTATTGCGAAAGGGTCAGCAATTGCGTCAGAACTTCGTGCTTCTGACCAATGAGCTGAGCCAGTTGATCGGTTTCCTCAATACAAGGCATACAAATCAGCTTTCCAGTTAAAGGGTGGCCCCTAACCAATCGAGGTAGTTTTGCCAGTCATCACGCGAACCATGAGTCGTCTCCGAATAGTCGATGCCATCGGCGAGGCGCGATAGCACAATCTTGGCCTGCTCGACCGTGCCTCGGGCTTCGGTCGATTGATTCATATAACGATAACAATTGGCAATCTGAACAAATGCTTCCAGCGAAACGGCTTCGGTTTGATAACGATTCGAAGCGGTGGAATAGGCCTCGATCGCATCCTTGTAGCGTGCCAACTCGAACATGGCTGCCCCTTGTGCGAAGTAGCAGTTCCGCAAGATACTTGCCTCGACCGGATGAAGGTCAGCTTGCATTTCGAGTTTCGTCGTCAATTCGAATTCCAGGTCATTGTAAATCTCGATCGCGCTTTCGAGATGCTCCTTCACTTCCTTGTCGAACTTGATCCGTTGCGTTTCAATGTTAACCAGGCGAAACTTCTTTTTAGGCAACATGGACGAACGCCGATGACACTCGGCGATCAGATAGCGGGCACTGATCGAACGGGGATCGTCGGGGTAACGTCGGACGGCCGCATGCAGATACTTGATCGCACCCTTGTAGCTCTCGTTACTTTGCTCGAGAAATTGAAACGCTTCGCGAGGAATGCTTTCGGGAGCTTCTAGAGCTCCTTTAACACGTGCCTGGGCTTCAAACATCTCCCCTTCCAGGTGCAACACTTGACCGAGTGCAAACAGCGAATCTTGCCATTCACGGCTGCTCGGCTCGAGTCGACCATCGTCGAGGTTGGCCGTCAAAACACTCTTGGCCTCGGCCAGCTTACCAAGTTCCATGTAGGCCTCGCCGCCGAGCACGCGGGCTTCGTAGACCGACGGATCTTTCGGGTAAAACTCTAGGCACTCATTAATTGGGCTCAAGGCATCTTCGGCTCGGTCGAGTGCGATCAAAGCTCGGGCCGTAGCAACCAAAGCTCGGGGCTGGTGCTCGCGGGTTTCATATCGCTGGTAATCGGCGAGAATCTCTACAGCCTTGCTGAAATCTTGGCCGCGAAGATAGGCCGAAGCGCTATTCCAGAGGTCATTCGTGTACTCGCTCGTAGCGAACCGATACTCAGCCAAATCCAGATAAACCTTACCGGCACTGCGGAAACGAAACCGTGACTTCGCACGCAATTCAAGCGATTGATTGAAGGGTACTTCGTCAGCTTGCTGCTCGAGATAGTCCCCCCAAGCATGTTGCACATCGGCTTCGATCTGAAAGGCCTGATCAGCTGGAAATAAAGGACGCAGTGCCTGGGCGACTTCTACCGCTGGAGCGAATTTCTCGGCCGACTTCCAGGCGTCGATCGCTCGAGTCACGCGTTGACGGAAATCGACCTCGTCCACCCAAGGGTTTTCATACTTGCCGCTGAGCGTTGCTTCGCGAAGTGCTCGGCGATAGATCTCGACCGCTTCTTCGTCTTTATCTTCCGCACGAAGCAGTTCGGCCTCTTCTAGCCCAGCCGCCACGCTTTCTGGTGTTCGGTAGTAAATTTTCCGCGTACGGGTTGCTTGCTGCATCGCTTCGTCCAACTGCTCGTTGGCCCGCAGCATGACTGCCAGTAAGTACGAAGCCTTTCGAGTTGAATCCGCCGCAACCAACTGATTGCTGGCGGCTTTGCGGAACAAACGAATTGCCGAGTTGAGCGAGTCCTGAGCCTGTTCTTCTTCACCAGCTGATAGAGAATCTTGATAGCGGCGACGTGCAACCAATCCCTGCACAATCACGCCGTCCACATAGCTTGGCGAAGTCGGTGGAATTTCTAGAATCGTCTCCAGCGTTTCATCAAGTTGCCCGAGTTCGAATTGAATACGGGCCAAGCGAATGTGGGCTTCTGATTTTTGCGTTGGTGTAAGAACCGGATGGGAATCGTATAGCCGACTCCACTTCAATGCTTGCTCTAGATTTTCTGGCGTGGATGGCTGGATGGCCAAAAAGCAGTCGGCCAGAGCATTTTCGATTTCGAGCTGGTGCAAAGGATAGTCGGAATAAATTTTCGCGAGAGACTGGATAGCCTTTTCGTA
The DNA here is from genome assembly GCF_013618625.1 of Bremerella alba. Lineage (NCBI taxonomy): Bacteria > Pseudomonadati > Planctomycetota > Planctomycetia > Pirellulales > Pirellulaceae > Bremerella > Bremerella alba. The sequence goes on from NZ_JABRWO010000012.1 coordinate 61,238, forward strand.
CTGTTTTGATTCCATCTGGCTAATACCCAACAGGTACTCGCCGCGAATTTTGTACTCAGGTGGAAATCCTCGCTCGCGGGCAGTTTCTAAATGCTGCACCGCTACGCGATAAACGGTCTCGCGGTCCTTGGGATTGAGAAACTCTTTCGCTTCGTCGTGCAGAATCATGCCCAACAAAAATGGTGCCGCGCCTTGGTACGGCTCATGAACATGCAGGTCTTCGACATGGGTGCGAGCAATCTCTCGCGCTTTAGAGACCTCTCCGTTTTCGTAAGCCTCGATGGCTGCGGCTAAGGTTTGCTCTTCGGCTTCGCCACCGCGAACGAGTACCCACGAGATTCCAGAAACAAGCCCTGCCACGATAACTGTTCCGGCAATCAGAAACATCCGATTGCCACCCAGCATGTCCATAAAACTACCACGAGGATTCGTCCCCTTGGTCGCTTCAGTTGCATCGCTTTGGTCAGTTTCCGTCGACATCGAAATTTGTTCTCAAGTTCCTTAGTGGCTCAAGTCGATATCGACAACGGGTAGGTTCGCTTTCGACTTTTCACAAGGTCATTCAAATACAATCGCGACTTTCTGCGAGCGCACGCAGCCGCGCATATTTTCGCGGGACAATATGTACAGAAATGCAGGGAAACAGGTCAAGACAGGATTGATGAGATCTTTCGCTGCGACCGATTGAAATGACCTACAAGTCCCTATGCCCGCCATTAGGAGGCTATCTGTGGCGACAGCAATGACAGCATGTAAAATTCCCGGCCTAGCCGATAACTTTTCACAGGGAAACGCTGACAACCCTGGAGGAACGCCAAAGAAAAAACCCTCGCTAATGCGAGGGTTATGCGGTGTGTTTAAGTGAGGACCAGCCTGGCAATGGGCGAGTTATCTCAAGACCTGCCCCATGACCCAGCCGTTCATATCTTCCAGCATGTCGGTCATGATGCCGTCGCCACAGAGATATTCGCGAACATCCATCTTTAGCCCAGCACTGTGGCCTAGACGAATATTCTCGCAAAACTGCTCTTCGGTGTAATAAGTACTTTCATGGCAGTGCATCAACATGATGGGAAGCTGTTCGCACAATGAAAGACTTCTTAGCGGGGCATGCCCATTGGGTAAGGGGCCATTAATCGAGATGACACCTGCGTAATCGCTAGGATTTTGCAGGGCCAACCGTAATGCCATCGTCGCTCCATCCTGGTAGCCGGCTAGGAAAATACGGCGACCATGAATGTTGAACTGGTCGGATGCTGACTCGATCGCCATCTCGACGCGACGAGATGCGGCCTCGATATTGGCTTCATCTTGCGACCAATAATAGCTGGCGAACTCGCTGCCGGTATCTCGCGTGTGACGACGAGTACCACGAGGACCAACAGCAACAAAATTGCGAGTGCTGGTCAGTGGCATAATTCGGCGCAACTGGGATTCGTTGTCGAACGCCCCATGCAGCCAGACGATCAGCGGATACGCATAGCCTGGTTCGTAGTGCAACGGAGTGAACAACTCCAGCGGGCAAGCCTGATTTGAATCTCGCCGAATGCGAAATTCGTAAACCTTACTTTGCTGAACGCTGAGGTTGGACGAATGGGTCGTTGGAAGCGCTGGCGTGTCTAAACGTTTCATGAAGACGTTCTGCAGACTCTCGGTGTTGGTTGTTTGGAGAGTGAAGCCCAAATGTGGCGATGTTCGCCAATTGGGTCAAGATCAGCCTCACCATCTTTTTGACTGATCGATTCACTTTGTTAGTGCCAACGCTGAGAAATCGTCTTCTAGCGTCCTGCGCGACATCCTTGTCGCCCCGTTGGAATAAGCATTGAAACACGAATGATTGAGGGAAACAATCTTGCTAGCGAGACCAACTATCCGTAAAATTTCATGGCCCAAGAAATGCATGGACCATGAATTGCTAGTCGCTTGGCGGGCTTCCCCGGGCAGACAACTTTTGATTACGAAGCTAAGAGTTTATCCATGGCTTCAACCAATCCCTTGACGGCGTCGACGCTCTTTTGGAAGTCGGACTTCTCTTGTTCGGTGAGTTCGAGTTCGACGACTTTCTCGACACCGTTGGAACCCAGGATGACAGGCACACCGACGTAGTAGCCACCCACGCCATACTCCTTGTCGCAGTAAGCGGCACAAGGAATCAGACGCTTCTTATCACGAACGATCGCTTCCACCATCTGAGTTGTGGCGGCCGCCGGTGCGTAGTAAGCGCTGCCGGTCTTAAGCAAACCAACAATCTCTGCCCCACCCTTGCGAGCGCGATCGACGATTTCTTCTAGACGTTTTTCGTCCATCAAGCGAGTGACAGGAATACCGCCAACCGAGGTGCAGGACGGCATCGGCACCATCGTATCGCCGTGGCCACCCATCAGCATGGCGGTTACGTCTTCGACACTGACGCCAAGTTCCATGGCAATGAATGTGCGATAACGGGCCGTATCTAAAACACCGGCCTGACCCATCACGCGATTGGCAGGGAAACCGCTGACCTTCAGCGCCTGTTGGACCATAGCATCCAATGGATTGCTGACAACGATGATCGTGCAGTTAGGACTGGTCGATTTGATTTGTTCGGTCACGGCGGTGACGATCTTCGCGTTGGTCGCCAGTAGATCGTCACGGCTCATGCCGGGTTTACGCGGAATGCCGGCCGTGATGACGACGACATCGCTGTCTTTCGTGTCGGCGTAATCGGTGGTACCGACAATATTGCTATCGAAGCCGACGATCGGCGAGGCCTGCATCAGGTCGAGGGCCTTACCCTTGGGCATGTCTTCGGTTTGCGGAATGTCCAGCAGCACAACGTCACCCAGTTCAGCGGCAGCACACCAGTGAGCACAAGTGGCCCCCACATTACCGGCACCGACAATCGTGATCTTGGCTCGTTTCATGAGAAAGTTCTCCTCAATAGCCCAGCTACTGCTGGGATTAATGGTTGAAGACGTGTCCGCAAGGTGAACCGCCCAAAGCTGCTATGCCACGCAAGGCGAGTCTGAAGCTGAATATGGGCGCACTGCCAACGATTATCAAGAGGGCTTGACGGCCTAACGTGCATCTTCAAGAAGGTTCGGCACGATTTAACGTCGACGAGACGCAGATTTGCGAGAGAACACAACACCAAACGCAATCCCCAGCCCAACCACGACGCCCAATACGACCAGCATCGAGAGCACGAACTGATTGGTTTGAGGATCGCTGGGTGCTGCATACCGCTCGACGCTGGCGGCAATAAACAGCGGGCTAATCTGCCGCCGGGTGAAATCGTCCCGAGACATAAAAGGGGTCCGATAGGCCCAAAGTTTGAAGAACGCCCCGGTCACGGCAACCGACTGATGCAGGTCCTCTCCTACCGAAAGCCCCGAAGGAAGTTCAGCCACGCAAACGAGAACCGGATAGTCGTTCGAAAATTCTTTGCGCGTCGACTCGTCCCCGGCACGCTGAGATACGATTGGATTCGCAATGGGAACGAAGACGGAAAGCTCGTAGTAGTGGTCGATACCTAATCGCTGCCGGATATCCTCGTCATCAACCTCAATCTTAGTAATTCGACGGCAAAGCCCCGTGAGTCGCATGAACTTGGCACGGTACTTCTTCGGGGCAATCATTAAGCCTACCTTGGGCTCGGTCAGATACTGAGAAACGGTTTGATTCGCCATGGCCGTTTGCTGATCGGCCGGAATTCGTTTCACCGCGGCCATCATTTGATAAAACGGTTCCCGTTCGAGCCCCTCGAATTTGACACGATCTTTGACATGCGAAAGCTCACCGATGTCCATCCCTTGCTCCGCCAAGCGTACCTGATCGGCCGTTACCCCCAGATCATGATTGGGCTCGCTGGGGTGCCACGAGATCTTAGGCGTCGCGAAGACAAAACCTTGGCGATCCTCACCTGTCTCAAATGACTTCAGAAAAATACCAGGACAACTGATGGATGCCCCCAAGATATTTTTTTCGGGATTAAGAGTGACCTTCCAGGGCTGCGGAATGTCCTCGACGATGATGGTACCGAACGTCGTACCGGTCGGCGTATCGAGCATGGCATCCACTTCATAGTAGGTGGCCAAACCTACGCCTTCGACGGCTTCTTGTGGGACGGTCATCTCGCGCACCGACTCAACACTTCCCGTTAGTAGATAGATTTCCAGTCGGTGGTCTTGCGGATTTGCTTCGAGTGCCTCCCACGGGGTCTCCAACTTTAGCCAACGCGTGACGCGATGGGGCTGCAAACGTCGAATCCGCGTTAACGCACGAATGACGGCCTCTTGCTCGCCGTCTTCCAACGGTTGACCATCTAGAAACATCTGAAGGTAACTGTCACCGAAGTCGATCAACTCGAAGAACTCCCGCGCTGACATCTGGTCGAAATCAGGGACGTGATCCCCAGTCGGTCCAGCTTCGCCTTCCGAAACCTCACTCTCAGCTACAGGCGACGGGTCTTCTACTCCCTGGGCACCAAGAGAGCCATCCCCACCGAGCAGAAGCAGAAGAACCAAGAGACACAGCAGATTGAATTTATTCAGCGATTTAGTCATCAGGTTTTTCGGACGACGAATGGTTCTTGAGTTGAGTGGACAGGGTACCGAGTTGATCTCGCACCGAAACCCCAACAGAGATGTCGGCCGCGTTCTCTTCAAAATTCTTTCGATTACGATGCCGTACCAACTTCTCGACTTGGGAATCGCGGTTGCGGTTGTTCCACCAGATAAAACCAACGACGACGATCGCCCCCCCCATCGCACACCCGACGCCAACGACGATCTCGACTGTCGTTATCTCGCGTTGTTCCATCAAGGGCGCTTGCCAGTTGGCAGTTCGCGCCAAGAGAAGCGGGGCCGTCATTGTTCCCCCTTTGGCAGCATACACCCACTTTTTAAAGTAGACGGCCTGAAAAGAAACCGTTTCATGAATCTCGTTGCCCACGGGAAAGCCTGCTGGAAGATTCATACTGTAGATAACAATGGGCGAGTTATCCCCGCCTGCAAAGACCCACAGCTGCCATAAGTTGCCGGCACGTTCGTCGAGCGGATTCGGCGGAAGCTTGACACAGCGGCGGACGGTTCCCTGGATCGTCACCAGCTTGCCGCGATATAACTTCGATTGCTGAAATAATTGTCCAAACTGGACCAGCGGAGCATGCTCGACCGACAAGTCCTGGGGAGTCGCATCTCGCATACGGTCAAAAATTTGCGACCAGGCCTCGAAATCGGATGCGCGAAAAGGACTACTATCTTCGACCAGTGCCAAAGCTTCCGGATCGGCCCAAACCTGATCGTGGGCCTCTTTCGCGTTCCCCTTCCCTTTGCCACCCAGTGTATAGGGTGTCGCTGGGCGGCGACTGCCGACAACCCGAAATTCTCCATCTGTGCCGTTGTCGCCGGCGACCGCTTTACGGGGGACCTGGATTTGATGCTGGGTCACTCGGGCACGATCATTATTAGATACGCCTTCCCCTGACGTTTTATCCGGAGCAATCCAACGCCACGTTTCAGGGTCGGCCGCTCGTATCATGAGGACAACCACCAACCCCAGCGAGCCAACGAGCATCATCAGACGCAACTGCTCACCTCGCGCAAAGTAATTCCGCGGAGGCTTTTGACTCGGTTTCGACGATTCAGGAGTTACTTGGGACATGTCACGACATTATACGGAAAGAGGTAAGCAACTCACGCAGCTACGGCCAAACACGTTTAGCCGATCGCTCGCAAGCGACTTGCCCGGCCTAACCAACGGACGAGCAAGTACTTTCCTTAAATCTAGATTTGAAAAAGAGATACGGCAACACGGCAAAAACTCAGGCTCCATCCTACCGTTCCCCTCGCGCCTTTGCTGAACTCTATGGTATCATGGGTTTTATCTCGAAATACGCTCCTCTTTCTGGGAATAATCCAATTCGTTGCCAACGAATGCTTAGTAAGGAGGAGTTGATAGACAGTCTCTGCTAGGTGTCAGCCTGGCAGGAATCGTTCACTCAGTTCCTCTTTGGAGTTCGCGTTGGCTCTTTCTGCCGAGCAGTTTCATCGATTGGTCGACCAGCATGGTCCTACGCTTTATCGCGTTGCTTATCGCTTGATGGGTAATCGCCATGACGCTGAGGATGTTGTGCAGGATGCTTTCCGATCGGTCTGGGACAGCCGGGATCGATTTGACGCAGAGAAGGGAGAGCGTGCTTGGCTGGTTGCGATTCTCCGTCGTCGCGTTGTCGATCGATGGCGGCGAAAAAAACAGCCCATGCCCCTTTCCGACCACGACAAGACCACGCCAGAATTGGTCGCACCGGTCGAACCAGAACAAGGGTTCAGCGACGAGATGCAGGCGGCCCTACAGTGCCTCTCGGAAGAACTTCGCGAGGCGATTCTGTTGGTGGTTGTGGGTGAACTGACCCACCAGGAAGCTGCAGACCTACTGAAAGTCCCCTTAGGAACAGTCCTTTCCCGTGTGAGTCGTGCCCGCAAGAAACTTCATTTAGAATTGTCCATTCGATTGCCATCCTGAGCGATCCGCAGCGGCATCGCCAATAACATCCATAATCAGATTTAGTCCCTAACTAGTATTACCGTGAATTCCTCCGACCACGATCGCGAACTTGACCGACAACTCCGAGGGGTCGCTATGCCGACCGATCTCGTTGCCCGGCTTAAGTGCATCCCAGAGGCTGCTGACATTGATGCAGCCCTCGATCGCGAATTGTCGGCAGTAGAAATACCGGGCGGTCTCACTGAACAACTGCACGAGATCGCTGCCTCACAGGCATTGGTAACTCGTAGTGTTCGCCAACGAAGTGCCGCCGACCGTAGCCCTCGAGTTTCATGGGCAGTTGGTATTTGGACGGTGGCAGCCACCTTGCTTCTCGCACTGGGTATCGGATCGATTTGGCAAATCAACCGGAATTCGGATATCGCCAAGCATGACCCGGTGTCAGTGATCTCTGCGCCGGTCAGGCTCGCGGAGCAGTCCCTGGCACTCGAGTGGCTAGGCCCTACTCGCTCAGAAATTGAAGGCCAGGCCCAACTCTCGGACTTACTCCCTTTAGTCGACATTCAATCCGTTTCGCCAGCGATCACCGAAGTATCCCTTCCGGAAATACAGGTCGCGCATTCCGATGTGCCAAGGATAAAGTCCCTCTCGGAAGAATTACCGGAAGATTTGCTGGCCAGCACGTTTCTTATGCGTTGGCAGCCGCTGGGTGCTAATCCAATGATTCGCTCGATGCACGGTCGCCCACAGCTTTTATTGCCTTCGGCGAACGCGGTATCCTTTTTCTCCGAATCCCAAGCTTATGATCGAGAGTTCCTTCTGCGGGAATCGTCACATCCATTTGCTTCCCCTCAGCATCCTTCGATGCGGTCTACAAGCGTGCCGATAACCGGGGACCAGAAGAGTTTCGAGAATAGCCTCTTCTCCGAGAATCCCTTCTCGCCTGAGGTGCTGGAAAACGCTCGCTCGGAAGAGTGGCTCGCCGCGACCGGCAAGTTCTATGTACCGGCTCAACCCAACCAACTCGAACTTCGTACGGCAGCTGGCCCAGCCGTATTTGCCGGAGCAGGCACCCAATTGCTTGAAATCGGGATCGTCGCCGGCTCGACCGATTCAAAAGATCGCGCCCCGGTTCATCTCACTGTGGCCGTGACGCCTCCTGAGTCGAAACAACATGCATTGCGAACGTGGCTACCCGTCAAAATCGCCCTTCGCGAGATGATTGAACAGCTTCGCCCGCACGACAGCGTGACGTTGGTGGTCATGTCCGACCTACCCTATGTTTTGATCGACGATGCCACCAGCGAGCATCGCGAGGAGTGGTTTGCCGCGCTCGATCGCATCGATTTAGGCAGTCCGTCGAATCTAGCGGAAGGGATTCGATTCGCCTCGGCTACCTCGTTAACCAAGGCAGGCTTTGGGGATATTCGCCGCTCGTTGGTGGTGCTATCCGATCGCTTCCCAGCCCTCGACGTTTCGACCAACGAGCAACTACGCCCCCTGATTGAAAATGCCTCGCAGCAGGGCGTTAAGTTCAGCTGGATTCAACTCGAAGATGAAAATTATGCGTCTCTCGTCCCTGCACCGTCTGCACTGCACGGCATGGGCGACTGGCTAGTAACCAATTCACTGCAACGACTAGGCCGTATCCTAAATCAGCAAATTCACGGGGCACCGTCGCTGATCGGCACCAATCCGAACGTTCGCGTTAAATGGAACCAGAAGTCCGTTGCCCAATACCGACTGATTGGTTACCAACCAGTCGGTGGCGATTTTGTGTCCACCTCCGCAACACACGAGTTTCACGCCCTCGATAGTGGTACCCTGCTATTTGAATTAGTGCTTCCCGAGGACGGACCAAACGACATCGCATCGATCGAGTTGACCTGGAACGATACCAGCGGCAAAGCTCGTAAATCGGTACAGAAAGTTAGTCGCCTGCAATTTGCTCCGTCTTGGCAGGCATCCCCCTTATCACTGCAAGCGGCACAGCTTACCCAGCAAAGCTTGGCCTTGCATCAAAATTCGTACTTTTCACGGCGTCGTGGCAACACGATCGATGAGTTAGATAATTGGGCTTCTTCCCTGAATCCTGCAATCCGGCAACATGCGAGCTATCCTCGACTGGAAGTCCTGTTGCCGAGCCTGCATGATTAAGTCAGGATGGAAGTTCACCTGAATACGGCCAACCTTGAAACGTCATGGTTAAGTCGATCATTTGACAAAAGGAACAGCACCTCCTCCCCCATCTCTTCTTAAGAGCATCCGTACGATCGCAGCCAAACAAGGTTCGCGTTAGTATCGGATGTGAACGATTAGCCTTTTCGCCTTCACAATCGAGTATGCCTGCGGTACCGATTAGCACCGAGAAGTCTTCGTTTGGGCAGAGGTTTTGCCTTGTCTTATAGGATAGAACCAAATGCGGATTACTAAGCTGATTTTGCTCGCAACCGGCCTTATTATGGCATTTTCGTCGGTTACGAATGCCAAGGAACCGTTCGACGAATTCTTCAATGGGCTCTTGCAACGCGGGTACCACGAACAAGCGATCTGGTACATCGATTCGATGGCCAACAATGCTGGCCTACCAGAGGAAGTCAAAAAGACCCTCGATTACCGCAAGGCGATTGCTCAAATCGAAGCGGCCCGTCGCAGTCCGAATCTTGACTCGCGCGAAGAATTGCTCGTCGCAGCCGGTAACAACCTGGGTAAATTCCTTAAAGCCAACCCCCAAAGCGATCGCGTAATCGATGCGTCGATCCAGCGAGGCAATGTGTTATCGGATCAAGCCCGCTTGGCCGAAGCCCGAGCACGTCGCGAGGAAAAGCCGGCCGACAAGAGACCTTTTCTCGATACGGCCCATAAACGCTACGAAGAAGCACGAAAAGTCTTTGAAGATGCGAACAAGCAAATTCGAGAAGCGTTGACCGCCTTGCCTAAGGTGCTCGATCCCTCGAAAGATTCCGCCAAAATTGCGTTCCGCGATGAAATGCGAGCGTCTTATATCCAGACGCAACTGTTAGCTTCCAATTGCCTCTTCGAGATGGCCAAAACACTTCCGGAAGACCATAAAGACCGCAAAAAGCAGCTAGAGCAAGCAGCCAAAGAATTCGGCGAAACGTACAGCAAGTACAAATCGCGTCTGGCCGGTCTCTATGCTCGGTTGTACGAAGCACAAGCTCAGCAGGCTTTGGACAAGACCAAAGAAGCCATCGCGATCTATGTCGACGACCTGATGCTATTAGGCGATCAGCCAGAGCAGTTTCGCCAGGTCAAACTCAAAGCCGCGATCGGTCTATCAACGATCTGGATGCAGAAAGATGAGCAAGCGAAAGTGCTCAGTGAGATCGCTCCATGGCTGGACGAACAACAACTGCGAGCCAACCAGGAACGAGACGAAGACTGGCTGAACATCAAGATGATTGTCGCCAAAGCCTATAAAAAAGATGCCGATGGCCGTGATAACAAAGACAAGCAGCGGGGCAATAATCGCCGCGAGGCATTGAAACTGGCCGTCGATGTTGCCAAGTACCCGAGCGAGTTTCAAAAGGAAGCGTTGGCAATCCGCGCCGAGTTGCAAGGGGAAGATGCCGTTGCTCAAGATGACTCGGATGCCAAAACATTCCAGGAAGCTGTCACCGCAGGTCGCGACCTTATCAATGAAGCGAATACCCAAAGCTTCGCCGTGAGGAAGATGCAAGCCGACTTAAAGGCCACCAAGGATAAGGCGGCCAAAGAGCAATTGGCCAGCCAGATTGAAACGGACGAAAAGGTCGTTCAAGATGCTTTCAGTAAAGCGGAAAGCAAGTTTCAACAAGCCCTGCAACTTGCCGACCGAGACACTCCTTCGGACGAAGTGAACGGCGTACAGTACTTTCTCTCCTTCCTGGGTTTCCAAGATGGTGATTACTGGCAAACCTACGCTCGGGCGTCTTTCGTTGCTCAGCGATACCCGAACAGTCCTAGCGCTAAGCCATGTGCCAAAATGGCGCTCGCATGTGCCCTACGATTGTTTGAAGCCGCCCCGGCCGACAATCGCTCGTTCGAGTTAAGCCTGGTTCAAGACACGACCGACTTCATGGTTAAGACGTGGCCAGATTCGGAAGAAGCGGGTCAGGCATTGTTGGCACTCATTGGGTTCCAACTGCAACAAGCGAGTTCCAAAGAGCTTTCCTGGGACCAACAAAAAGCGATGCTGGAAGCCGCTGAAAAGTCTGTAGCCAAGATTGGTGACGGAACGGCTGCCAAAGCGGATGCCCAGTTAAAGGTGGGTCAAACGTATTGGAATCTCTTCTTACGTGGTAACTCACTGCGTCGTGAAGCGAAAGACAACCCTGACGCCATGGGAGTTCCCACTGATGAGCAACTCGCCGCAATCAAGGAAAAAACCCAGAGTATCCTCTCAGCCGGTGTCGACTCATATCAAGGCGAAGATCCGGATTATAGCTATGTCCTCGGAGCGTTGTCCCTCATCCAGGTCTACACCGACACGGGCGAGCCCAACAAAGCCGTCGAACTGCTTGAAAAGAAAAAAACCGGCCTAATGGGTCTAGTCGAGAGCAAGAATGCTGTCGCAACCCGGCCTGGTATCGATCAACTGATCTACAAGGCGGCCGTCCGAGCTTATATTTCGGCACTTCCCACGACGACCGACGCTTCCAAGACAGAGTCGTTGATGGCCAATGCTGAGAAAGCCATGGCACAACTCAAGAGCCTGGCTGGCAACGATGCGAATAGCCAAAAGCAACTGGTTGCCATCTACATTTCTCTGGCCAATGACCTGAAAACCCAGTTGGACAATGCCAACCCGGCATCCAAAGTTGCCCTGGCGGGTGCGTTCGAGAAGTTCCTCAATCGCGTCGCCGAATCAAGTAAGGAACCTAACGTGCTGAACTGGGTTGGCGAAACGTTCTACAACCTAGGACAAAGTTTCTCGGAAGACCCAAGCTTTAACGGAGACACGAAGAGCTTCTACAACAAGGCAATCGCCGCCTACCAGCAAATTATTGACCAAGCTGGTAGCGGCTCGCTGAACCCGGCTCTCGTGCAGCAAGTTCGAGTTCGTATTGCCATGGCCCAGCGGGAAATTGGCGAGTATGAACAGGCCGTCGCCACGTTTGCCGATGTGCTGAAGGAAAAGAATATGATGGTGAACGTTCAAGTCGAAGCCGCGAAAACCTTCTACATGTGGGGACTCAACGGAGGAGACTCGAAGACGTTCTATCAATCGCTGATGGGTGCCAAGCCTAATCCGGAAACCAAGCAGAATGTGATCTGGGGCTGGGGTCGTTTGCAATCCATCTTGGCACGCTACGCCCAAGCTGGTGCTGATCCTTCGCCTTTTAAAGAGACGTTCTTCGAGTGTCGGTACTACCTCGCGGCGTGCCGATACCAATTCGCGCTCTCTCAATCGAGTAAGGATAAGAAAGATCAGTATTTGGCCGCTGCCGCCAAAGATATTTCCTCGACCCAGTCGTTTGATCCCAGCTTAGGCGGGGACGAGTGGTTCCAGAAATTCGATACACTGATGCGAAGAATTCAAAAGGACCTGACTGGTGATGTCAAAGGACTCGACAAGCCACAACCTTAAGTGGCCCGGAAGTCAGGTACTCTTTTCCCCAAACTATTCCCGTAAATGATCGATCTATTCGAGGAGTGATAAATAATGCGTCAAATTCTCTTTCAAGCTGTCGCTATGGCGCTGGTCGCCGGTGGACCGCTACTGGCCGATTCAGTTCGCACCGAAAGCGGCGCTCAAACGGGCACCATTATTGGCGCAACCAAAGACGCCGTCCAACTTAGCAAGGGTGGTTCCAACGTTGAGATTCCTACGAATGAAATCGTCGAAATCGCACTCGACGCCGAACCGTTCGACGTGAAGACAGCCCGTCGCATGGTTCAAAGCGGTCAGTTCGCCGACGCGATCGACAAACTCCAAGGCATTGAAGGGGGCAATAACGAACTCGTTAAACAGGAAATCGATTTCCTTCGCGCTTACTCGATGGGCAAACTGGCCCTGGCCGGTTCGGGCGACCGACAGAAAGCTGCCCAGGCACTGCTAGGCTTTGCGACCAGTTCGTCTAACAGCTTTCATTTCTATGAAGTGGCTCGAATGCTGGGTGATCTCGCCGTCAGTGGCGGAGACTACGCTTCGGCGGCCAAGTACTACGGCGGATTGAACTCGGCTCCTTGGCCCGACTATCGCATGTCAGCCCAAGTTTTGGCCGGTCGTGCATTGCTGGCCCAGGACAAAACAGCCGAAGCCATCGCCAACTTTGATGAAGTGATCTCGGCCAACGCGACGGTTTCTGGTGCTGCCCGTCAGAAAAGCTTCGCCGCCGTCGGAAAAGCCAAAGCTTTGGCTTCTAGTGGCAAACCTGCCGAAGGCATCGCGCTCGCTCAGAAAGTGGTTGAAAACGCCGACCCGGACGACAAAGAACTGTTCGGTCGTGCTTACAACGCTCTTGGGCTGTGTCAGCTGAAGCAAAACAACTCGAAAGAAGCACTCTTGGCTTACCTACATACAGACATCCTCTTCTACACCGACCCTGAAATCCACGCCGAAGCCTTGTATCACCTGGCCAATCTCTGGAAGGATCTGAACGATCCCGATCAGTCCACCGATGCACGAAATTTGCTCAATGACCGCTATCCCGGAAGCATTTGGGCTAATCGGCAATAATTCACCCAGGCTGGTGCGATTAAAAGGGAGAGTTTGCCCAAAAACGTCGGCAAACTCTCGGTGCAGATGCTTTTCGAGGGGAAATCACCCAACTAGAATACGAATCCACCTCGTCGACATTCCCTTCAAAACAAGATCTTCCTTTCACCCTCTTTCTGGGTACAAGACAGGTCGAACCCGTTTCTTAGTGCTTAAACAAACTACCAAGACATAGCTCAGATAATCGCCAAAGTCTGGAGAACCCAATGTTGCGTCGATCTCAAGCGTACTCCCTGTCCCTCTGCGTGGCTTCTGTGGCCTTGATGTTGGGCATTTTTCTGACCACCCAGTCAGTCACAGCCCAAGATGCCGCTGCAGACGCCGAGCCTGCTGCCGCAGAACCGGCTGCTGCCCCAGCAGCCGGCGATGGTGCCGGCGATGCGGCTGCTCCTGCCGAAGCCCCCAAGACGGTCTTCGAATGGGTTTACACTTCGTTGAGCTATTACTTCTGGATCTTCATGGTCATTTCGATCGTGTTCGTAGCCCTGTTGGTGATGAACATCATGAATGCCCGCCGCGAAAATGTCGTTCCCCTGGCATTGGTCGAAAGCTTCGAGGCCTGCCTAGAAGAAAACCAGGTTCAGGAAGCCTACGACATGGCCAAGGAAGATGAATCGTTCCTCGGCAAGGTTCTTTCGGCCGGCTTGGAAAAGGTCTCACTAGGCTACGACAAAGCCCTTGAAGCGATGCAGGAAGTGGGCGAAGAAGAGAACATGAAGCTCGACCATCGCCTAAGCTACCTGGCCCTGATCGGTACGCTCAGCCCCATGATCGGATTGTTCGGTACGGTCGACGGGATGATTAAGTCGTTTAGTGTGATCGCTCGTAGTGGTGGTACGCCAGACGCCTCGGCACTGGCCGAAGGTATTTCGACCGCATTGTTCACCACGCTTGTCGGTTTGGCCCTCGCCATTCCAGCGATTGCCGCCTACAACATCCTTCGCAACCGAGTCGATCGCCTGGCGCTGGAAGTCGGCATCACCGGCGAAGGCCTGATGAGCCGTTTCCAAAATGTCGGCAAGTAGTCTCCCTTAAGTCCATGTGATCTCTTTCGCGAAAAGATGTAGCTAATGAAGATCAAAAAGAATAAGCGGGAGATGCTCGAAGGGGACCTGACCCCTATGATCGACATGACGTTTCAGTTGATCGCATTCTTTATGGTGCTGATCAACTTTACCCAGGCCGATCAGAACAAAAAGATTCAGCTCCCGCAGAGTGAACTGGCCAAGCCGCCGGAAGTTCCCTTTGAAAATGCCATCACGCTGCAAATGTATCAGGACGGTATGGCATACTTCGACGGCAACGACTATACGCTCGATTCCCTTCGGCAACGCTTAGTTGTCGAGAAGCAAATCGCCGACGATTTCAAAGCTGATACAGGCGGTGCGAAGAGTGTCACCGTCATTATTCGCGGTGATGGTCGCGTTGCCACCGGCAAAGTTCAAGAGATGATCAAGCTCTGCCAGGACGTTGGCTTTGAAAAATTTGCCCTCAGAGCCAAAGAAGAAGCTCCCAACTAAGGTATACGGTTAGGTTCATGAAACTTCGCAAGAACGAAGTCCACGGACGCGAAAAGATCGATGTGCCGATGACACCGATGATTGACATCGTGTTTCAGCTCCTCGTCTTTTTTATCATGACGTTCAAAATCGTCGCGATGGAAGGGGACTTCAACATCAACATGCCCCAGGCAGCCGCCGGGGCACCCAGTACGAGCCTTCAGGTTCCGATGAAACTGAAGCTACGTGCCGGCCCCAACGGTGCCCTGCAATCGGTGGCACTCAACAATACGTCTTTCGATGGAAATGCACGCGAAAAGTTCGCTCAGTTGCAAGATGCCATCGTTCAGCAAATCGGCGTCGCGGACGGCCCTAGCTCGGCCCAGGAAGAATCGGAAATCGAAATCGATGCCGATTACCAGCTGCAATACACTTACGTGATTGAAGCAATCACCGCAGTGACCGGCCGCATTGATCCCAAAACGGGCGAAGTGCAGAAACTGATCGAGAAGATCAAGTTTGCACCTGGTGCCGGTGGTTAATCTCCGTACGCAATTGACTCAACCTAAGTAAAGTTCACGCTCGCGGATGAAACGCAGCGTGAACTTTTTTTAGGCGCGTCTGATCGACGTGCGTGTAAATTTGGGTTGTCGCAATGCTCGCATGACCGAGCAGTTCTTGAACCTGGCGAAGGTCGGCCCCACCGGCAAGCAGGTGTGTGGCAAAGCTATGCCGCATTGTATGCGGGCTGACGGCCGGGTCGATCCCAGCACGGCGGGCATATTTCTTCACGAGCTCCCAGATCGCCTCGCGTCGCAGCGGTCGACCGGTTCGCGTCAAAAAGAACGCAGGCGAATCGAAGCCCCGAGCCAACAGCTTGGGGCGTTCCTTTTCCAGGTATAACCTACACGCGGAGACCGCCTTTTCGCCCAAAGGGACGATGCGTTGCTTGTTCCCTTTACCATGCAGCCGACAATGACCTTCGCTCAAGTGAACGTTTTTCGCATCCAGGCTGGCGATCTCCGATGCTCGGCATCCACACGCATACAAGACCTCCAAAATGGCTCGGTCACGCCGCCAGTAAGGATCTTCACTCCAGGGGGCCGTCAAGAAATCATCGATTTGATAGGGTGGTATCACCGTCGGAATTTTTTGCCATAGCTTCTGGCAGCCTAGAAGTTCCGCCAGGTTATCCTGCATTATTCCTTCTAACTGCAGGTAACGGAAAAACACCTTCAAGGAGATGATATGCCGGGCTACCGATGCCGGAGCGAGATTCTGCGCGTGGAGCCATGCCACGTAATCAGAAAGTTGGACAATGTTCAGCGTCGTAGGATTTTTTGTCCCCAGCCATGTCCGAAATCGCTGTAAATCTCGCGAATAAGCTTGGATGGTATTGGGCGAAAGATGGCATTCGGTGGTCAGATATGTCACCATCGCTGCGATCAGACGCTCGGTCCGCTCGCCTTCTGGTTGTGGCAACGGCCGCTTGAGTTTCAGTTTTAATTTTCGGGGCATCGAGATCCCAAGCTATTTTTAGGAGAGACTATCCACCGTATAGGTGTTTTCGGCATTCCGTCGGGGCCGTCGCACGTTGTTGATGAGGATTCAGGTCGTATTGATCGTAGGGACGCAATGCGACAGAATCGGTGCAGATGCGATCCCCGCATTTTTGGCTAAGGCATTCAAGGAAAAGAAGATGCGCGTTCTTGTCACCGGCGGAGCAGGCTACATAGGTTCTCACACGGCCCGAAAACTGGCGGTCGGGGGACACAATGTTGTCGTCTACGACAACCTTTCCGCAGGGCATCGAGGCGCGGTCGGCAAGCTTCCCTTGGTGGTCGGAGACCTATCCGACGGCGAAAAGCTGACCGCCACCCTGAAAGAATACAACATAGAAGCGGTGATCCACTTCGCAGCGTTCGCACTTGTCGGCGAATCGGTCACGAATCCGGCCAAGTACTATCAGAACAATGTTCTCGGTACGCTGAGCCTGCTCGATGCTATGCGGGCCGCTGATGTGACTCGCATTGTGTTTTCGAGCACTTGTGCCACTTATGGTATTCCTGCGTCTTCGCCCATAGACGAAAGCTTCCCTCAGGCACCTGTGAATCCTTACGGCTTCACAAAACTGGCAATCGAACATGCGCTGCAGGATTACGCTCACGCTTATGGAATGGCTTTCGCGGCACTTCGTTACTTCAATGCCGCAGGGGCTTCCGCCGACGGAGATATCGGCGAAGATCACACGCCAGAATCGCACTTGATACCCTTGGTTCTGCAGGTGGCGTTGGGGCAAAGAAAATCGATCAGCATTTTCGGCAACGACTACCCCACCTCGGACGGGACATGCATTCGCGATTACATTCATGTCGACGACCTGGCCGATGCCCATTTAGCGGCGATGCAGCAGATTACGCCTGATCATTGCCTGAAACTCAACTTGGGGACTGGGCAAGGGGTCAGTGTCCAAGAGATCATTCAGGCAAGCCGAGATGTTACCGGCAAGGATATTCCCGCAGAAATTGGCCCTAGGCGCGAGGGAGATCCCCCTGCCCTGGTAGCCAACGCCGATAAGGCTCATAAAATTCTTAATTGGCAACCAAAGTACATGGACGTCCGCGAAACGATTGAAACTGCCTGGCGATGGCATCATTCGCATCCTCACGGATTCGCCCAGTAAAAGAAAATGCGTTGAGTCCGAAAGGATTTCCGCGAACTCATGCAGAATATCATTATCGAAAAGCCATATCGATTTGTTCCGCCGCACCGCGGGACTCGCTGGCCTGCGTTTATCCAGAAATTCAATCTTTACGGTAAATACCTCCAACACTTTGAAGGCGTTCAGTCTTACGAGGTCCGAAACGCAGACCGCTTACAGAAGTCGCTCGATGCCAACCATGGCATTCTTCTGGCGCCCAATCACAGCCGCCTGTCCGATCCATTGGTGCTGGGCTTCCTGGCAAAAGAAGTTGATTGCAACCTTTACTCGATGGCCAGCTGGCACCTCTTTAATCAAGGATCGTTTAAAGCGTGGGCCATCCGAATCATGGGGGGCTTCAGCATCTATCGAGAAGGTGTTGATCGAAAGTCGCTGGCAACGGCAGTTGACGCCATGGTCGAGGCCGATCGACCACTGGTCGTTTTTTCTGAAGGTTCGACCACGCGTACCAACGACCACCTCCACCCGCTTCTGGATGGGGTCGCCTTCGTAGCACGTTCCGCCGCCAAACGGCGTATCAAGGAAGGTCGCGGCGAGACAGTGATCCATCCGATTGGTATCAAGTACGTCTTCCAGGGAGACATCGACGCCACGGTTCGCCCCGTGCTGCACGAGATCGAACAACGCTTAGGCTGGCGAACGTCCGAGGAACTTCGACTGCTCGAACGTGTCGAACGCATGGGAGAAGGGTTATTTTGCCTGGAAGAGATTCGATATTCGGGAAGTGCTCACTCGGACGATGACATGGCCACCCGCACCGAGCGATTGATTGACTGCATTCTGCATCCGCTAGAGAAAGAGTGGCTTCGCGTCGAATCGACCGGAAACATATTACCACGCATCAAAGCACTACGCTCACGAATCCTGCCCGACATGATCGAGGGCAAACTCTCACCGGAAGAGCGATCACGACGCTGGATGCAATTGGAAGACATCTACGTTGCACAGCAGATTTCGTGTTACATCCCGAACTACCTGCGAGACTATCCTAGCGTCGATCGCCTTTTGGAAACGGTCGAGCGATACGAGGAAGACCTGAAGGACAAGACAACCGTGCACGGGGCCTTGAAGGTCATTATCGATGTCGACGAACCGATCATGGTGTCCGATGAGCGACGCCCCAAGGGTGATGAAGATCCCTTAATGTCTCAACTGCGAGATCGTCTTCAAGCCAAGCTGACTCATCTCTCGAAAGAATCGAAACTCTACGGTTCCGAATAAATCGATTGGCATTCACTTCGCCCCCTAATAAGATGGGGTCTGTTATCCACGCTTTGGTAGCAGAGATCAGGGGATGTGCAGTGATTCAGGTCGATCGCTTAGCAGCGTTGCAGCACGGTCAAGAAGCCGATTTTTTCGCGCAATTATTTCAAAAGGACCTTCGCTTAACACGGCAAGGGCGCCCCTTTTATCTTCTCGAGTTTCGAGATCGTACCCGGAATATTGCGGCCACGATTTGGGAAGGATCGACTCATGAAGCGGCATGCCGTGACGAGTGGACCGTTGGGCACTTCTACAAGCTTCGAGGAACTTTTCAAGAGACGATTCACGGAGGAAAGATCGAGATAAAACGCCTTCGCCCGGTCGAAGCAAGCGACCACGAGAGCGGTTTCGATCCCGCGACCTGCCAGCCGTCGTCGGAAGCAGATCCCCAAGAACTCTTCGACCGTCTGTTGGATTTGGTCGATCAAGAGATCGATACGCCTGAGCTTAACTCCCTTGTAACGACCATTTTGGAAACCAACCGAGAACGAATCGAAGCCTTACCCGGCGCGGTGCATCATCATCATGCGTACGCCGGTGGGTTCCTTGAGCATATCTTCAGCGTGGCCCAAAATGTCATGTACTTGCTCAATGCCTACCGCGGCCAGCACCCTTCCCTGCGAGACCCTATCACGCGGCAGTTGACGATCGCAGGTGCCCTGCTGCACGACATCGGTAAACTAGAGGAATTAGACGGCGAAGTCGCCAACACGGCCTACACGGCACACGGCGAACTGATAGGACACATCGTGCTTGGACGTGACTTGGTACGAGATTCAGCTCGGGACCTTGGAATTGACCTGAGTACGGAGTGGCTACTTCGCTTGGAACATCTCGTTCTTAGTCACCAAGGAACATCCGCCAACGGAAGCCCGAAACCTCCGATGACCTGGGAAGCCAACTTAATATACTGGGCGGATGAACTCGACGGAAATATCTTTCGCCTAGCCAAAGCTTGTGAGCAACAGGATGACGGAGCCCCCTTCGTACCTAAGAGCAACCCATTCAGGCGGCGTATCTATCGGGGGGATTTGCCGTCGCATCCGGACAAATCGTCATAATCATCCAAATTTTTCCACTTCGATTTTCGACAATCATGCAACGTAGCCTACGTTTACGTGACCCATCCAACGGATGGTAGGTAAGGGGTACACGCACACGTCGGGGTTAAGTGGATGTTTCTATTTCTTCTGCTGATGATCGGAGCGAATCTGTTGATCGGATTCTGCGCCGCCGTACGCGTTCGTCAATTGATTCAAAATCAAACATCGATCGTCAGTGTCGAGACCGCCGAGATTTTCCTCAACGAATTCGAGAACCATTCGGCTGCCGCCCCGATCAACAACGACTCCAAGCCCAAACTACCGCAGCCTGAACCCGAAGAAGTCATTCCTTACGAATACTTGTCGGTTCTTGAAGAAGAGGCAGTCGTCGCCAACGGCCTGGTCGAAGCGTCCGCTCAGGTCCTTCGTCTGGAAGTCGGCAAATATCGAGCTCGGCTCGTAGAAATAGAAAACAAGCTTCGCGAAACGTGGTATCAACCAACCGAAGATGCCCTTCACGAAATAGCCGAGCAGCTTGATGTCATTAATATCGACTGGCTCGAAAAACAAGCAGAAGCCTCTCAACATTTGGACAGCAGCCAGGAAGGGCTCGGGGCATATGCCGACATTGGAACCCGTCTCTGCGACACCCTGTTCGAGCAAACAGCCCAGATCGAAACGACACTCAGCAATTTGCAACAGATCGATTTCCAAGACAACCTGAACGATGTCTGTCGCAAGCTAGTATTGGAAATCGCTCGACTGATCGATCTCTGCCATGACCTGCGCGACAAGATGACTGAAACCATCGTGACAGTGCTCCGCGCAGAAAAACGTCTGGCCACGGTCGACAACGGAATGAAGATCGACTCGTTAACCGGATTGAACAACCGAACGGGAATTGAGTGCCAGCTGTTTCAGTGGTGGCGAGACGATATCCGTCGAGAACGCGCGCTAAGCGTTGCCGCCGTCGACATCGATGAGTTTCGCAAGTTCAACGAACGCCTGGGCACCGAGGTGGGCGACAAGATTATCGCCTCGCTGGGAAAATACCTCGCCGACTGTATCCGGACGGAACGCGGCTTCGAGTATGCGATGCGTCTAGAGGGTCAGCGATTCCTGCTCTTCTTCGGCGATGTCGGCCCCCGTGGTGCCACCAGCGCCGTCGAACGTATCCGCCAGACAGTGGACGGGACAGTCTTTGAGTTCGATGGCGAAGAACTCGAACTTCATGTCAGCGCCGGGGTTACGGAAGCCAAGCAGGACGACACTGTCCCCAAGCTGTTCGCGAGAGCAATCACTGCTTTGAGGACGGCGAAAAAGAATGGGCGTAATCGCACATTCATCGACGAGGGCCAGGGGCCGCAGCCGATCGATCCGCCGACCTATAAGATTCGCGATAAGGTCATTATGATCGACAAGTAAGCCATCTAGCTAAGCGGTCTTCTTTGCAATCAAGTAGCGATCGAGCTTTGCCAGATCTTTGCCGATCGAAATCCGCTCGTAAAACCCAGTCGCCTCGGCAATCTTGGTAACACGCTTGGCAACCATCGGGCTGAATTCCATCAGCAGCCATCCGCCGGGCTTCAGATAGTCGGTGGCCTCTTCCAAGATTCTTCGCAAGATGGCGGTGCCTTCTTCCTCGGCGAACAATGCATCATGCGGCTCGTGTGCGATGACATGCGCATCCATTAGAGGCCGTTCCGATTGAGCGATGTAGGGCGGATTGCTGACGATGACATCGAACAGGGCCCCGTCCGGTACCGCTGCGAACAGGTCGCCGGTGGCGAACTCGATCCGCTCATTCACGCCGTGTTTCTCAGCATTTTGCTTCGCGACGGCCAACGCTTTTTCACTGATGTCGGTCGCTAGCACGCTGGCCTTAGAAATTTGCTTGGCAATGGTAACAGCGATAATCCCGCTGCCGGTTCCGATATCGAGAATGCATACCGTTTCATCTTTTGATCTCCCTTTAAGAAGATCGAGCGTTTCGATCACCAAGTGCTCGGTCTCGGGGCGCGGAATGAGAACATCCGGCGTGACCAGGAATTCCATCGAGTAGAACTCACTGGTTCCGAGCACGTAAGCTACCGGCTTACCAGTGGCTCGCTGTTTGACCAGTTCGCGAAACTTAGCACGCTTTTCTTCGTCAACGACTTCCTCGAACCGGGCATAAAGCTGAATCTTGGGGCACCCTAACGAATGACCAAGCATCAACTGAGCTTCCAGCCGTGCCTCTTCGCTTCCCTTCGATTCCAGGTACTCCGTCGTCCAGTTCAAGAGACGGCCAATCGTCCATGGTTCGGCAGTCGACATGCGGGTAAAATTCGCCTTGAAGGAAGGATTGGGACAAACGGCAAATCGCAGGCTTATTAGTCGAGATCTCCCATCTCGCCGCGAAGCTGTTCGCGATCATGATCGATCAACGCGTCGATAACCTGCTGTACTTGGCCGGCCATGACCTGATCGAGCTTATACAACGTCAAATTGATACGATGATCGGTGATGCGATTTTCGGGGAAGTTATAAGTTCGGATACGCTGACTGCGGTCGCCAGACCCGACCAGGCTCTTTCGCTCGTCGGCACGCTCCTGGGCTTCTTTCGCACGTTGGCTGTCATACAGCTTGGTCTTCAACAAACGCAAAGCACGATCCAGATTCTTGTGCTGACTTCGTTCTTCACAGCACTGGACGATGACGCCCGTTTCCTGGTGAATCAAACGCACGGCCGATGCTGTCTTGTTGACGTGCTGCCCACCGGGACCACTACTGGCCGCATAACGTTCGACCGTGTAACTATCAGGGCTGAGATTGAACTCGACTTCTTCCGGTTCCGCCATCACCGCCACGGTAGCCGCCGAGGTGTGCACGCGACCTTTGGTTTCCGTTTCCGGAACGCGCTGCACACGGTGGCCGCCACTCTCGTATTGCATTTCGCGATAGACACCTTCGCCATGGACGGAAATAATCGCTTCCTTGAATCCGCCTAGTTCGGTCGGGCTAGATTCCATGATCTCGTACTTCCACTTCTTGGTTTCCGCGAAGCGTTTGTACATTTCATAGAGGTCACGGGCGAAAAGAGCCGCTTCATCACCACCGGCACCGCCACGAATTTCCAGCACAATTTTATCACGATCAGCATCTTCGCCACCGATCGTCATGTCTAATAGATCGCGCCAGATCTTCTCTCGTTTCGCCTTGAGGTCTACGAGATCCGCTTCAGCCAATTCGGCCATCTCGACATCGTCTCCCTCCATCAGTTCTCGAGCATCTTCGATCTCGCTCACGATATCTTTGAACTGACGATAGCGTGTCGCCGTACGGGCCAACGTGCCATGTTCGCGCGCAACGCTCGCCATCATCGACGAGTTCGACAAAACGTCTGGATCGCTCATCTGCTGTTCGAGAAACTCGAAGCGAGAAAGCTTTTCTTCCAAAATCTCGCGCATGAGAGGCTTTGTCCTGAGAGGTACCTGACCGGCTGATTAATAAGTCAGGTCGATTGCGGGATTCTACGAAAACACGCGAGTCCCCAATGCCAGGAAACTCGCGTGATGATGACGGTTAAAATGGAAGAAGCTACTTCTTCTTTTTCTTCGACAGACTGGCGTAGTTGCCTGCGAACTTGTTCTTGAACTTCTCGATACGACCGCCCGCGTCAAGGAAGCGTTCCTTACCGGTGTAGAAAGGGTGGCACACGTTGCAAACGTCGACCACGATTTCCTTGCGGGTGCTTCGCGTGGTGAACGAATTGCCACAACCGCACTTCACGACTGTATCAATATATTTGGGGTGGATTTTTTCTCTCATGGACCTTCACTCCGTGACAAGTTCGCGGACTAGCCCTGCGCCGGTCCGTTCCCTTGAGATGCTGGGAAACCTACGATTATAGAGTTCTGATGCCGAATCGGCAATCGTAGTTACCCCCCTCCCCTCGAGCTTACCGGCAGATAGCAATTCACAAGACATGGGATGTTACCAGAAGGTGACAATTCCGGTAGATTAAATAGTTTCACCCGTTAGGTTTAAGACAATTCAGGCCCAAGCACGCATGGCGATCGACAAATCGGGAACCCGCGTTCGACAGATGTTCTCGGAAATTGCGGGCAACTATGACCGCATGAATCATCTTTTGTCGATGAATATCGACAAATACTGGCGTTGGCGAACCGTTAAAATCGTCCCCCCTACTGGCGATAGCCCTATCTTGGACGTCTGCACAGGGACCGGCGACCTGGCCCTGGCGTACTACAAAGCAGCCGATGGTAAAGTTCAAGTCGAAGCCACAGACTTCTGCCCCGAAATGCTTGAGGTCGGCGAAGTTAAGAAGCAAAAACTCGGCATCAACGGTCAGGTTCGCTTTCAAGAGGCCGATACCCAGCAACTTCCCTTCGATGACGACACGTTTCAGATCGTCTCCGTCGCGTTTGGTCTCCGGAATGTTGCCGATACCGATCTGGGCCTGAAAGAGATGGCTCGCGTTTGCCGGCCCGGAGGTAAGATCGCGGTGCTCGAGTTCTCGCAACCCCGTTATCAGCCAATCCGCGGTCTCTACCAGTTCTACTTTAAGAACATTCTTCCCCGTGTCGGTCAGGCCTTGGCCAAGAACAAGCAAGATGCCTACAAGTACTTGCCAGACAGTGTCGGCGAGTTCCCACATGGCGAAGCGTTAGCCGAGCGGATGCGAGCCGTTGGGCTGAAAGATGTCTACTTCAAGCCGTTTACTTTTGGCGTGGCAACATTATACGTGGGGACAAAATGAGCCTGCCCGTAGTCGTGGCAATCACCGGAGCAAGCGGAGCCGTCTATGCAAAGCGGCTTTTGAACGTGCTGCACCACAGCGGCTACGATGTGCAACTCTCGATCAGCCCTTCCGGCAAGGTCGTATTTCAGCAGGAATTGGGCATCCGGCTGGAACTCGATAACTTCGATCCCGAAACGCTCGTTCCATTGACGATCGACGCCGACGATAAGCGATTACTCGAAACGGTCAAACTCAATCAAGCCACTACGCCAGGCGACTTTCAGTACTACCACTACGCCGATTTCATGTCGCCCATGGCCAGTGGATCGGCTCGTTCGGCAGGCATGGTCGTGTGCCCTTGCTCCGGAGGCACCCTCGCTGGAATTGTCAGTGGTACTTGCACCAATCTCATTCAACGGGCTGCCGAAGTCCATTTGAAAGAACGCCGTAAACTGATCCTTGTGCCACGTGAGACGCCCCTCTCCCTCGGTTACATCGACAACATGAAAAAAGCAACCGAGGCCGGTGCGGTCGTGATGCCGGCCATGCCAGGCTGGTATCACGGGGTGCGGTCGCTCGATGACCTGATCGACTTCATGGTTGCCCGCATTTTAGATCAGCTGGAAATTCCACACGCTTTAATGCAACGCTGGGGAGAAGATGCCTGAGCGACTTCGTCACATTTTGGAAATGATCCGCTTCAGCCATACGGTTTTTGCGATGCCGTTTGCCGTGCTGGCAACCCTCATGGCTTGGTGCCTACCGGCTCCTGAAGGGCAAACCGTATCGCTTAGCTGGCAAGCAGGACTAGGAATTGTGCTGTGCATGGTTTTTGCCCGTAGCGCTGCAATGGCATTCAATCGGTTGGTGGATCGAAAAATCGATGCCGGGAACCCACGAACCGCCACACGGCATTTACCCTCGGGCATACTTTCGGTGCAGAGTGTCGCCTTTTTCACCGTCGGTTGTAGCATCGGCTTTGTTGCCTCGACGCTCTTATTCTGGCCAAACTGGCTGCCGCTGGCATTGTCGGTGCCAGTCCTGGCATTTTTGTGCGGATACAGCTACACGAAACGTTTCACTTCTTTGGCCCACTATTGGCTTGGGGTTTCCCTGATGCTCGCCCCCATTTGTGCGTGGGTGGCGATTCGCGGAGAAGTAGTTCTGGCCCACCCGCCCGACATCCTGCCGGCATTGATGCTCGGATTAGGGGTCCTGTTCTGGGTCGCCGGGTTCGACATCATTTATGCCTGTCAAGATGCCGATTTCGACCGCGATACCAAGCTCCGCAGTGTGCCAGCTAAGTACGGTGTGCCAGGAGCTTTACGGATTGCTGCTGTCAGCCACTTGCTGGCCGTGCTGGCCTTCGCTGCCCTGCCCTTTACGGCTGCGTCGCTTGGTATTATTTACTGGATCGGATTGGCCGCCGTTGCCGCTCTGCTGCTGTACGAACACGCTTTGGTCCGCCCCAATGACCTGTCGAAGGTCAATCTGGCGTTTTTCAATGTGAATACAGTCATTGGGCTTGGAGTCCTGGCGTTTACCAGCTTGGATCTCCTTTGGAACTGACCCACCTTGCAGCATGACGGCCAAATCGCGACCATAAACGTTAATGATCGCACTGACAGTGCGGTTGCCACAGCATAAGAACATTCTTCCCTTTTATTCAGCCAAGCGACCTGGAATGATTCGAGCAGACAAGATTTCGTTGGATACCATCGGTAAGAAGGTCGAAAACGGCGAACGCCTGAACCTGGACGAAGGGGTTTTCCTTTACCGGGACGACGTTCCGCTAAATGAAGTCGCGGAGTTGGCCAACAAGGTTCGCGAGCGGAAGAATGGCAACTATGCGTACTTCAACATCAATACGCACCTGAACCCGACCAATGTCTGCGTCTACCGCTGCAACTTCTGTGCGTTCCGGGCCGATCTTCGCGACCCTCGCGGGTACCTGATGAGCGACGAGCAGATCCTCGCTCGCGGACAGGAAGCGGTCGATAACGGTTGCACCGAAATGCACATCGTTGGCGGTCTGCACCATCAAAAGAAGTTCGACTGGTACGTCAACGTCGTGAAGATCCTGCACGACACATTCCCTATGCTGCACCTCAAAGCGTGGACTGCGGTCGAGATCAACTGGTTCGAGTTCCTTACCAAGAAGTCGGTTCGAGAGATCTTGGAAATCCTACGTGACGCGGGCCTCGGCAGCATGCCAGGCGGTGGCGCTGAAATCTTCCACCGCGAAGTCCGCGACCAGATCTGCGAACACAAAGCCGACACCGGCAAATGGCACGAGATCCATCGCACAGCCCACGAACTGGGCATCAAGACGAACGCCACCATGCTGTATGGGCACATCGAGAACGCTTATCATCGAGTCGACCACTTGATTCGCCTGCGAGAGACTCAAGACGTCAGCGGCGGCTTCCAAACGTTCATCCCGCTGGCCTTTCACCCAGACAACACCGAGTTGGCCGAACTGAGGAAGCTGAAGAAGCCATCGGTGATGATGGACCTGCGAACGATGGCCGTCTCGCGCTTGATGCTGGACAACTTTCCACACATCAAAGCGTACTGGATCATGCTCGGTATCGGCACGGCGCAAACAGCCCTGTCATACGGAGCCGACGACATCGACGGAACGGTACGTCACGAACTGATCTACCACGACGCCGGAGCCACCACCCCGGAAGTCATGTCGGTGGAAGACATCCAGCGACTGATCGTCGAGGCCGGCCGAGAACCGGTCGAACGCGACACGGTCTACAACCGGGTGATTCGCGATCCACAGAATCAGTCGGAATGGACAACCGGCGAGCCCGTGGAAGTAGGCTAATTGGCAAGGACGGCTGAGGGGGACGCCTCCTCATGTCTTCGCAGCGAGCCACTTGATTGCACCAATGGAAACATGAGGCTAACTTGGTATTGGATATCAAGTTAGTCTTACCCTACGGGCCTTGCCATGGATGCGATCGTCGAAGTAATTGGAGCCATATTCCAATTTTTCGTGTACGCATGCATCTACGTAGCGGATATCTGCATTCGTGCGGTCTGGTTTTCTATCGACAGTATTCGCTACGGTTACAAAGGCGCACTCCAACGGAACGAACAGCGTCGCAAAGACGAGTTCACCCCTTTTGCGACACGAATCGGAGGTGCTGTCATCTTTTTTGGCACCGTTTTCATTTCCCTATCCCTTCTGGCTTGGTGGCAAAGCCATCATCAGCAGAAGGTCGACCAAACCGAACGCCTCGTCGATCGCTTAGCTGAAAAGTATTACCAGCAAACGACCGAAGATGATCCCGTTTTCCAAAATGGTCCCCTCTCTGAGCAAGATGCCTGGGGACAACCGGTCCGTTTAGATACCGAGAAGTCCTTGATGGGCTGGTGGATTGTGGTCAGTTCTGACGGCCCCGATGGTCGACCTTCTACGAGCGATGATGTCGAAGCGATTCGTTCAAACTGGGCCAACCTGGAACAAGTGGGCGGTGAACTAGCCGAACGCGGATCGAACGCGATCAAGCAAAAACTCAAAGGGATGTTCTCGGGCGATGACAGTGATCAGCCGAAAGAGGCCGTCGTTCTACTCGCCGAAGAAGGTGCACCCGCGGAAAATTTGCCAATGGACGACGAGTCAGTAGCGACGGAACCGAACCAGGCCAATGCAGAAGAGAAGAAAGGCTGGAAGCTACCCTCCATCAAATTCCGCTGGGGCAAGAAGGATGAGTAGCTCAAGATCTTGAGCCCATCACAATCATTGTCGCTGGATTGGACTACAGACGAGCCTAAAGGTAATACCGTCAGCGTTTGGCGTCATACTGGCGCAGCAACACATCAAGCTCTTGAATCTTCTGCTTAATGTTTGGCCGCGAATCGTTGATCAAATTGTTGTTTTCATTCGGGTCTTCCACCAAATCGTAGAACTCGTCGCAGCCTTGGTTGTGATCGTCACGCACGAGCTTAAAACGATCGGTTCGGTAACATCGAAGCGAAGCGGTCGCATAGTGGATCATGTTGTACTCAGCGAAGACGTCGTTGCTCCAGTCTTCTGGTTGCTCACCCTTTAACAGCGGCAAAAGACTACGGCCTTTCAGCTGCGGGTCTGCTTGTACACCAGCCAATTGTGCCAGCGTGGGGAAAATATCGAGCGCCGTCGCCGTCTGAGCAATCTCTGTTTCCGGCGAAACGATGCCTGGCCAACGCACTACAGCCGGGACTCGAAGAGACTCCTCATACAGGTTTGGACGGTACTTATTGGAAATCACCTTAACACCGTTGTGAACCTCGCCTGGCGGTTGCTTTTTGGTCGCCCACAAGCCATTCCCTTTGTGCCAGATGCCATGGTGCCCCATGTTGAACCCGTGGTCGGAAGTAAAAATCACCAATGTATTATCCGCCAACTGATTCTCATCCAACGCGGCGAGTAGCCGACCTAGGTTTCGGTCGACGCCTGAGGTGCTGGCCAGGTACTCACGCATCATCTTTTTAATCCGCACGATGTCGAGCCCGGGGTAATCAGGGATTGCAGGATCGAGTTCGGCGTACGGCTGCCAATCTTCGGGCGCTACCGGCAACCATTTACCGTGCGGTGCCCGGGTCGACAGGCACAAAAAGAAAGGACGCTGCTTGTTTCTTTCGATAAAGCCGATTGCCCGATCGGTCAGAATATTGGTCGTAAGCCCCTCGAACTTGCGAATCACTCCGTCTTCTTCCAACATCGGGTTATCCGGAGACGTTCCACCGCCGGTAAGTCCCATGAAGTAATCGAACCCGTGCTGCGTCGGATGAAACTTCTCATTGCCCGGAGCGGTCCAGTCCCCCAAGTGCCACTTGCCGACCAGCCCGGTTCGGTAGCCGGCCGTTTTGAGAAGCTCAGCAATGGTGAACGTACCATCGGGATCCAAGCGAACTTCGTCGTTGGGATCGTATAGCTTATGTCCTGGCTGAGGAATGAAATCGGGAATCCCCAACTCACTGGCATACCGTCCTGTCATGAACGAAGCACGGGCCGGACTGCAAACAGGTGTCGTGCAAAAGAAATTACGAAAGACGGCTCCTTCGCTGGCGAGGCGATCCAGGTTGGGTGTCGCCGCAGGGGGAACATTGCGATACTGACCGGAACGTACGGCCGATCCAAACGCCCAAGGTGCCTGATCATCAGTCAGCACGATGACAATGTTTGGCTTTTCTCCCCAGCCGATCGTTGTCATTAGGATGACGAGAAAAAGACTGCATCCAATTTCTGTAAATCTATACACGGAAAAGACCTTCGATACGGACCGGGAGATGTATCCCAGTAGCATACCAGCTTTTCTCTGGCACTCAACTTTCCTATAAGGGCTAACCCAAGTCGCCAATATCGAGTGATTTCCCGTATCGGATCATTACCATTCGCTGAAGCTTTTCCCACTTCGCCCCGGCCAGGTTGGGATCGGTATCGGTGATCGAAAACGCATCCTCACGGGCCTTGGCCAGCAGTTCACCGTCGCGCTGCAAATCAGCGATTCGTAGCGGGGGCATGCCGTGTTGTTTCCACCCGAACAGATCGCCGGGGCCACGAAGCTTAAAGTCGACTTCGGCCAACTCGAATCCGTCGGTAGTGCCTGCGAATGCCGCTAAGCGTTCCTTCGAGGCGTCCGTTGCCGGATTGGCAAACACACAAAGATAGCCGGGGTGCTTGCCACGGCTGATCCGACCGCGAAGCTGATGCAGTTGAGCCAGGCCGAAGCGTTCGCCGCTTTCTATCGTCATGAGCACCGCATTCGCGACGTCGACGCCGACTTCCACCACCGTCGTGGCAATCAAGACATCGATCTTATGATTGGCAAAACGCTGCATCACAGCATCCTTTTCGGCTGGCGGCATGCGTCCATGCAACATCTCCAAACGAAACTCTTCCAGTTCGCCGTTGGCCAGGTGCTCGAGCAGTTGCTCGACGCCGCCGAGTGTGTCGTCGCGCTGCGTTTCATCAACCAGCGGTGCAATGACGTAACCTTGCCGCCCTTCACGAAGCTTCTTGCGAAAAAACTCCCACCACTTGGCCCGCTGCTCGTCTTCGGCAATGTAAGTGCTGACTGACTGCCGACCAGGCGGGGCGTTGCGGATGGTCGAGATATCAAGATCTCCGAACATGCCCAAGGCCACCGTGCGGGGAATCGGCGTGGCGGTCATCACCAGGTAATGCGGATCGTTGCCCGCACTTCGCAGCGCGGCGCGTTGACGGACGCCGAACTTGTGCTGCTCGTCGATGATCACCAAGCCGAGCTTTTGAAACGCAATTTCGGTCGCAATGATGGCCTGAGTTCCGATCAGTAGGTCGATCTCACCGGCGGCGACCTCTGCCAACAGCTTCGAGCGTTCCTTCTCGGTCAGCGAGCCCGTCAGTACCCCAATCCGAACTTTCGCATGACTGAGTAGCTTGGTCAGGGTTCTTGCGTGCTGCTTGGCCAGGACTTCCGTCGGAGCCATCAGGGCGGCCTGGGTCTTGGCGGCAACGGCGGCCAGCATTGCATAGACCGAGACCATTGTCTTACCGGTTCCCACGTCTCCTTGCAGAAGCCGGTTCATGGGGATCGTGCGGTTCAGGTCATGGCAGATATCGTGGATCGACTTGTTCTGGTCTTCGGTCAATTCAAACGGAAGCAGCTTACGGATACGTTCATCAATCCGAAAATCAACGGGAATCGGCAGCGCACTTTTACGGTCATTGAGCTGATGCTTCCTGAGCGACATGGCAAGTTGCAGCACAAGCAATTCCTGATAGATGAACCGCTTTCGGGCTGCTTCCATGTCATCGCGAGAGTGCGGGCGGTGAATCTTATTCAGTGCATCGTGGACGGAGAGCAGCTCGTGTTGCTTCAGAAACGAGTCAGGCAGAACTTCTTCCAGATCGCCACCATGCGTTTCGAGCGCCGTGTGAACCATCTTCCGCATCAAGCCCTGGCGAACTCCTTCGGTTAGTGGGTAGATCGGCAGCAGTTTGCCCCCTTCGGGGTGATCGCCTGGCTCGACGATATCGACCACCGGGTGGGCCATTTCCCAGCGATTGCCTTGAAACCGAGGACGACCCGATACGATCACGTGCTGTCCGATTTGAAATCGCTTTCGCAGAAAAGGCTGATTAAACCAAACACCGCGAACGTAGGCCTGATTATCGCGAACGAGTACTCCCAGTATGCTGCGTCCAGGTCCGGTTCCGCGGAAGTCGACGTCTTCGATCACGCCGGTAATCGAAGCGGGTTCGTCTTCTTTGAGATCGTCGGTAGGGACAATCTCTAGCAAGTCTTGATAGTCGCGCGGAAAGAAAAAGATGAGGTCCAGCGCTGTATAAAGTTGAAGCTTAGCCAACTTCTCGGCACGTTGCGGACCGACCCCTTTGAGGAACTGAACCGGCGTGCGAAGACGCTGCAGAGGGGTCGAAGCGTGGCTGTCTGACATTCCGTCCTCACCAGGGCGATCCGTCGGGGTTATCGGTACGGCTGATACGCCGCCACGGCCAATTCATCGCAACGATCGTTTTCCGGGTGTCCACTGTGACCGGCGACCCGGGTATATTTCACGCGATGTTTTTGCAGTTGCTCGTCCAACTGTTTCCACAGGTCGTCATTCTTAACTGGCTTCCACTGTTTGCCTTCTTTGCGTTGCCAGTTGTTCTTCTTCCAGTTTGGCATCCACTCGGTCATGCCTTTGCCGACATACACGCTATCGGTAAACAGTTCGATATTGCATGCCCGGCTCAGGGTTTGCAGGCCCTGGATGACGGCCATCAATTCCATGCGATTGTTGGTCGTCTCGCGTTCGCCGCCTGATTTTTCCATTTCTTTGCCGGTAGAAGGATGCCGCAAGATGCACGCCCAGCCGCCGGGGCCAGGGTTCCCGCTACAGGCTCCATCGGTGTAAAGAAGAACCTCAGGCTCGAAGGTGGCCGCCATGCACTGCTCCCTATGAATCGATCGCTAAACGAGCGATTATGTCCCGGGATGCGCCTGGGATAAAGCCCCACTTTCAAGATGATCAATTTCTCGTCGTCGAATCGATCGTTTCCGGCGTTTCTACCTGACGCGACCCTTGAATTCGGACAAAATCGCCATGCTTGCTCTTCGTGATGTCATCGATGCGGGAAGTGAACGAGTCTTCACGAACATCGGGACGGTCTTCAATTACCCACGGGATGTCCACGAAAAACGTGCTACCTTTGCCCAGTTCGCTCTCAGCGCGAACCGTTCCACCTAGCAGTTGGCATAACTCTCGGACGATCGACAAGCCGAGGCCTGTCCCCGAGTATTCACGCGTGAGTGTGTCCCCTTGCGAGGCCGTTCCTTGTCGGAACTTCTCGAAAATGATTTCGCGATCCTCTTCCGCAATGCCCACACCCGTGTCGCTCACCGAAAGCTCAAGCCGATTGTCGATGCGATTCGCTTTAACGACAATGCGTCCTCCTTCCGGCGTGAACTTAATGGCATTGGAAAGCAAGTTCGTCAGAATTTGCTGGAACTTCGATTGGTCCTGAAGCGCCGGCTCTTCCTGGGGATCGACGTGACACGTCAGATCGATGTTCTTTTCTTCAGTAAGAGAGCGAACCATGTCACACGCGCCGCTGACAATCGAGGCGACCGAGAAGCGCGACGGGCGGACTTCCATCCGGCCGCTTTCCACCTTGGCTAGGTCGAGAATGTCGTTGATCATGTCCAACAACAAACGCCCCGATTTTCGGATATTCTCGACGTAACGCTTCTGTTTATCGTTCAGGCTGTCGATGCCACGCAGCACGTCCGAGAAACCCAAGATACTATTGAGCGGCGTCCGCAGTTCGTGGCTCATACTTGCCAGGAAGTCGCTTTTCAAGCAGTTCATCTCGTACAACTGCATGTTGGCTTGGGCCAGTTGATCGACCTTGCCGTCGAGATCGTGGTTGACGTAGGTCAACTTGTTCTGGGCATCGATCAAGTGAGCCAACATGCGGTTGAACGATGTCGCTAAATCTTCAAATTCGTCACCAGTGTAGATCTCGGCTCGTACGTCCAAGTGTCCCTGGCTCACCTCGTCGCTCACATCACGCAGGTGAGTCAGCGGTTTCACGATGATGTACCGGACAATCAAGTAAAGTGCGATCATGGAAAGCGCCACCGTAATGATCGCCGTAGCGAGCAGGTAGGCCCGGTTTTTGGTAAGCGCGATCTGCGTGATCTCGTCGTCTTTGACGATCTTGATCACGTTGAAAGGCAATTCATTCTCAAGCGGAAACCCAGTGGTCGAGACGGCCAGATCTAGATTCGTGTTGTGGCAGGCAACTGTGCAGTTTCGTTTCCAATAGATGGGCTGATAGTAAATGTACTTCTGACGCTGGGCATCGTAGAAAGCTTCCGACGCCGGCGAATAGGCAATGGTGTCTTCGTCGTTATCGTCACCACCCCGCCCTAGTTCCACGAATTCGTCGGTCGTTTCTTGGGTGCTGATGCCAGGCGTGCTGAGGAATTTTTCGAGGATATCCTTATCACGCGTTTGCTGAATATCCTTCAACCGCCGTAGGATCTCGGCTTCCTCTTCATTGGCAGGCAGAAGAATGCGTTCTTCGGGTCGACTCGTTGCGGCAAGCTTGCGGTCGGCCGGGTCAAGTGTCATCACTTCCCAGTCGTACTTCATGTACTCCAGTTCGAGCCCCGTATCGCGAACGTGCTCGTCCCATCCTTCAGGATTTTTCTGAGCCTGAGCATCATGCTTCCAGTGGATCTTCATAAGCACCGCATCGACCAAATGCCGACCGGTACTTAGGTTGTTGTTATGCACCAACTGTTCGGTAGACTGTCCGTACCACCAGAAGCTGCCGGTAATCAGCAGCAACAGACACGTTCCGTACAGAAAGCGGCATTTTCGCTCGAGATTGGTCTCGCCGAGTACGCGCTTGATGGAACGATAGGACATAGATCGTTTTCAGTCTTCAGTTTTCAGTGTTCGGCCAGAACACACGTGGAATCGATTACCTTTGAATTCTAGGAGTTTCCCACTTCTGAAACTACCCAGATTTCCTGGATTGGCCTACATCATGTCGATCGGGTCGACATCGGCAATCCACAGGACATCGTCCGGAACGGCTACCTTTTCGCGGCAACGCAGGACCGCGGCCCTCATTAGAAGTCGATCGAAGCTGTGCAGCAGTAAGTGATAGCGATAATTCCCCCGCAGCTTTTCGATAGGGGCAGGAGCCGGGCCTTGCTGCGAGATATCCCCCCCCTGCTCTTGAGCAAAACGAGTCAACTCCTCAGAAACCTGCTGCATGAAAAGCTCCACCGCAGGCTGCGTCGGACCACGCGCAATGATCCGAACCATGTGCGCAAATGGCGTCATTTGAAAGTCGCGACGAAATGGCAGCTCACGTTCGGCAAACAGTGCGTAGTCGTGCCGCGTGGCCGCCTCGATCGCTGGATGATCGGGGCTTAGCGTTTGCACCAGGACTTCCCCCCCCAGGTCTCCTCGACCGGTTCGTCCGGCAACTTGGGTAATCAGCTGGAAGGTCCGCTCACCAGCACGGACATCGGGAAAGTGCAACGCTGTGTCCGCATTGATCACACCCACCAGTGTCACATTGGGAAAGTCCAACCCCTTAGCGATCATCTGTGTACCGACCAGAATCTTCACTTCTTGACTGCGAAACCGCTCGAGCGCCGCTTCGTGCGACCCTGGCTTCTTCATCGTGTCCGAGTCCATCCGAATGATCGGATACGATCCGAATTTCGACTTCACCTCTTGCTCAAGTTTCTGGGTTCCGATTCCCGAAAATCGAATCCCGCTATAGCGACACGTGGGTTCCGGACAGACGCGGGGAGCCGAACTCCGGTAGTCGCAGTAATGGCAAACCGTGCTGCCGTCGGTGATATGATGCGTCAGCGGAATTTCGCAGTGAGGGCACTCGACCAGATGCCCACAAGCTGGGCACTGAATGTGGGTACTATGCCCTCGACGATTCAGTAGCAAGATGATCTGCCCGTCCAGTTCAAGAGTCCGCTTCATCGATTGGTAAAGCTGTCGACTAATGGCCCCACGAAAGCTGGCCGTTTTGTCGTATCGCATGTCGACGGTGCGCACAGCTGGTAATGGACGATTGCCAATGCGGTGTGGCATTGGGATCAACGCGTACTGACCTTCCTGGGCGCGATAGTAGGTTTCGAGCGAAGGAGTCGCCGTCCCCAAAATCAGCGGGACCTTCTCGTATTCGGCCCGCTTCGCGGCGACTTCCCGGGCATGGTAGCGCGGCATGGAATCTTGCTTGAACGAAGTATCGTGCTCTTCATCCAGGATGATCATCCCCAACTGTGGTGTCGGAGCAAACACGGCACTGCGGGCCCCTACCACAACGTTGACGATGCCTGAGGCAATGCGTTTCCACTGCCAGTGCCGTTCGACATCGCTCATATGGCTGTGCAGGACGGCTATCCGATCGAACCGCGAAGCAAATCGCTGCTTGGTTTGCGGGGTGAGGCTGATTTCCGGAACCAGGACAATCGCCTGCTTCCCTTGATCGATCACGTGCTCAATGGCCTGAATATAGACTTCGGTCTTTCCGCTGCCCGTGACCCCATGCAACAAGATAGGCTTGGGTTGCGGGTCGCTGACTTGGGCAAGGATCGTTTTTAGCGCCGACGATTGAGCTTCATTCAATGTCTTGGCTACTTCGCGCTCGATATCAATCTCGTCGAAGTGGGCATGACTAACGCGGCGAACCTCGGATTCGATCAGCTTTTTTTTGCGAAGCCCGGTGATGGGCGCCTGGGTGCAGCGGCACTTGTCGGCCAAATCCCCAGGCGTCATCGGTTTACTGGAAGCGGCCAGTGTAGTCAGCACGTGATGCTGTTTCTCAGGCAACTTGATTGTGGCAATCCGGACAGCCACTTCCCTGGGAACGCTCAGCAGCGTCACTTCCCGCGTCCCCGCATTGCCGCGTACTGCCGCCGGGATAACCGCGTCGAGAACCTGTCCCCAACTGGCCAGGTAATACTCGGCCATCCACTGGGTCATCTGCAGCATTTGCGAGGAAAGCAGCGTCTGTTGATCGAGGGCCGACAACACGTACTTCAACTTGCGACGGCCATACTCTTTCCGTTCGACGGCCACGCAGTATGCCATCACGCGGCGATTGGATCTTCCCAGGGGGACGTAAACCCGGCGGCCCGGCAAGATTTCGCCTACCAATTCATCGGGAACCAGGTAATCGAACGAC
This sequence comes from Bremerella alba, assembly GCF_013618625.1. NCBI lineage: Bacteria > Pseudomonadati > Planctomycetota > Planctomycetia > Pirellulales > Pirellulaceae > Bremerella > Bremerella alba. The sequence goes on from NZ_JABRWO010000012.1 coordinate 97,930, forward strand.
TTCTCTGGCCCGGTCGACATTACGATCGATGCAACCAGCCCTGTCTGGGCATCGTCTTGCTCCCAGGGGGTCGAATCGTCGCCGAAAAGTCCTTTTTGATTCTTCACAAAATCCCGAAATGTTGGCGGTCGAAGCGGTCATCCTGGCCAATTATGCCCAGGACCGATACGATAGCACTTTGACGGCAACCTTCCCACCACGCCGAAATCGGCTAGCGAGAAAGGGGGAGTTTCATGCGATTAGGAATTTACGGGGGTTCGTTTTCCCCCATTCATAACGGCCACTTACTCCTCGCAGAATCGTGTCGCGAGCAGTACGCACTCGATGAAGTGTGGTTTCTGCCAGCGGCTACCAATCCCTTGAAACAAGACGGCGTGCTGGCCTCGGATGCCCATCGCGTGGCAATGATCGAACTTGCGATCGCTGGCAACCTTGCGTTCAAATGCAGTTCTCTTGAGCTTCAGCGGGGTGGTCTCAGTTATACTGTCGACACACTTAGAGCAGTGCAGAAAATCGTCCCCCAGGCCGAGCTATTCCTACTGGTCGGCGGCGACTCATTTGCCTCTTTCTTTCATTGGCACAAGATCGAAGAAATCTGTGCGCTGGCCACCATTTGCACTGTCGGCCGTCCCGGTAGTGATTTAAGCGACTGGGGACGCCTGCCGGAAGTCCTTAGCGAAGATCAAATGGCGCACATCCAGCAGCATTTTGTCGAAATGCCGCTGATTGATCTTTCCAGCACGGACATCCGCCAACGGATCGCTAGCGGCAAATCCATCCGTTATATGGTGCCGCGCAGTGTCGAAAAGTACCTTGAAACGCAGCGAGTCTTTAGCAAACAAGCGGCGCCGGCCTAGTGCGCAACTGCCGTTATGCAGCGCGTCGACGCCCCAACACCTGCCCCAGTTGCGGCGTCAGGGGTGTTTGCTCTAAGGAAGGGTCGCTTTTAAGGGCATCCAGCACTTGATCTAGCTGCTCCATGGAAGACAGGCTGAGATCGAGAAAGATCCAACGTTTGCCAGCGATTTCGCAAACGCCGCCTCCTTGACCGTCGAGCCATTCACGGCGTATCTGATAGCCCAGGTCCTTTGCGGTAGCGATGGCCTGGTCGAGCAGATCGAGGGTGTGCATCCTTGCGAACTCCGATGATCTAGGTAATTTGCATGAGCAACAATAAAGGTTGCCGATTGTTCAGGCGGAAATTGTAGCGATCAATGGGGAATCGTCGATAGACATATTACGGGCCAGCGCGATTAGGCCGTCGATTTCGTCGAAAGGATTCTACGATTTCGGTTGATACAGGCTGCTAGCTCGCTCACCAGTCGCGATTAAACACGGAAGCAGGGTCAAGGATGAACCACTCGCAATCCCCCACGGACGCTTCGCTGATTGAACGTCAGGCGAAGGAAATTGAAATCTTGAAACGCCGCCTGCTTGAAGCGCAAAAACTGTCCGCGATGGGGGAGCTCGTCAGCACGACAACCCATGAATTTAATAATGTGCTGATGGCGGTGATTAACTATGCCCGGATGGGGCTGCGTCACCAAGACGAACAGACACGCAACAACTGTTTCGAAAAGATCGCCGCCGCCGGAGATCGGGCCGCCAAGATCACCACTGGCGTGCTGGCCATGGCCAAAAACCGTGGCAACCGCATGGAGCCGACTGACCTGTCGAAGATCGTCGACGATACGATGGTTCTACTCGAACGCGAACTTCGCAAGTATCGCATCGAATTGGAATTTCAAAACGGTGACGTTCCTTTGGCAATGGCCAACGGCAACCAAATTCAGCAGGTGCTGTTGAATCTGATGATCAACGCTCGTCAGGCAATGCCCAAAGGAGGGTGCCTGATCCTAAAGCTTTCCTACGATAAGCAGGCCCACACGGTCGATCTCTTGGTCCGCGATCACGGCACCGGTATTCCGACCGATCAGTTGCCCCATATCTTTGATGCGTTCTATACGACCAAAACGGGTCCTGATGAAACGGGCAAAGGGGGAACCGGAATCGGTCTGGCCGCTTGCCGCGACATTGTCGAAGCCCACAACGGAAAGATTCGCGTGCAAAGCACCGTGGGGATGGGAACCGCCTTTACGATTCGAATTCCGGCCGCCGCCGCGAACCCAACCGCAACCTCAACGGTCTCTAGCGGCGTACCAATCGCAGGCAACGAAATGCTTCCCACGTCGCCTGTTCGGCACTAAGTAAACTTCGTGCTTCACCGCAAGTTCATCAAATTCGGGCTTGCCACAAACGAAAACGCGCACATAATAGGCGATATGAACAGCTGGCAGTTTACTTTTGGTTTCTATTTCCCCTACTTTCCGAGTAGGGCCGAGGATTCTGTGTAAACTGCTAACTGCAAAACGCGAGAACTCCAAAAGCCCTGAATCGGAAAGCGATTCAGGGCTTTTTTCGTTTCTATCACCAACTTTAAGACCTGACACCTCACCAAACGAAGACTGGGAAGAGAAAGCAATGATCATTGTCATGAAACGGGATGCCACCGGCGAGATGGTTCAACATGCCGCCGAGAAAGTCGAGAAACTAGGGCTCAAAGCCCATGTCATTCAAGGGACAGAAAGGACCGTGATCGCCGCAATTGGTGATAAACGAGAAGAAATGCGAGAATCTTTCGAGACCGTCGCAGGCGTCTCAAAAGTTGTCCCGATCCTGGCCCCCTACAAAGTCGCTAGTCGTGAAGTAAAGCCTGAGCCAACCCTGGTCAAAGCGGGCAGTTTGGAAGTCGGCAATGGGAAATGTGGCGTCATCGCCGGTCCTTGCAGCGTGGAAAGCGAAGACCAAATTGTCCAGACGGCTCGGTCAGTCAAAGCCGCCGGCGCCACGGCCCTACGAGGAGGCGCATTCAAACCACGTACCAGCCCTTACTCGTTCCAGGGACTGAAAGAAGAGGGCCTGAAAATGCTGGCCACTGCCCGCGAAGAAACAGGCCTGGCAATCGTCACCGAAGTGGTCGCTTCTGAAGATGTTGCACTCGTTGCCAAGTACGCCGATGTCCTGCAAATCGGTGCTCGTAACATGCAAAACTACCGCCTGCTGGAAGAAGTAGGCCGGGTCGATCGTGCCGTTCTGCTTAAGCGCGGACCTTCCGCCACCATCGACGAACTTCTGCTGGCTGCGGAATACATTCTCAACGAAGGCAACAGCCGCGTTATGCTCTGCGAACGGGGAATCCGTACCTTCGAATCGCATACGCGATTCACGCTTCCGTTAGCCACAGTGACTTACCTGCATCAAAAGACGCACCTACCGGTGGTGATCGATCCTAGCCACGGCACAGGGCACGCATCCTTGGTCCCGGACATGTGCGTCGCCAGCGTCGCAATTAAAGCCGACGGAATCATCGTGGAAGTGCACCCCGAGCCGGACGAGGCCATGAGCGACGGCTACCAATCGCTCGACTTACCCAGCTTCACGGAAACCATGACACGCTGCCGCGCGGTGGCCAATGCCGTTGGTATTCAGTGCGGGGCTGACGTTTAATCCAAAAGATCGTCTGGCGGAAAAGCCTCGGAAGATCTCCGCGTCAGTTGGAGATCTTCCGCTGTAAAGCGAATTTCAATCGCTGGTGATCGTCTTTCGAGAGCAGCCCCAACAGGTGCTTGGAAACGGGGTCGTACAGTAGATCGCCGTACCCTGTCTTGCGAAGATCGGTCAGCTCGCGTTTGGCGCCGTTAATCAGCGCGGCGGCTTCCGATTTACCAAGCTCTAGCTTGCTAACATCGTAGAACTCTAACCACGGCATGATGGGTACGCTGCGCTGGCTGATCAGTTGAACTGTCGTGGGATTGATCGGCAAAGCATCCAGTTTCCAAGCCTTGCAAAATTGCTCAAGCGCTTGCTGCGTGGTCACGCCTGGGGCGGACAATGTCACCGGGGTAGCAGGGCCTAACTTATTCATCGCCAGCGAGTCCCAGTCGCACAAAATGGTCAGGCCACTCTTCTTCTCAAGCTGGTCGATCACCTTGTACAGTGGCGTCGGTACAATGACTTGCAGCTTCACGTCCTTCTGCAGAGCGGGAGAAAGTTGGTCGCTGCGTAGCGTCAAATCGAATAGTTCTTTGGAAAACGTACTACGCTGCGGAAGACCACGAGCAATTCGCAGCTTCTCCAAAAACACAACCGCTTTGAAATGCGCGACTTCACTTTGAGTGATCATGATCGCCCCTGGATCGATCCGGTAAAGCCCGTCCCCGCGAGACTGCTTCCAGGAAAGAGGCTCGACCAAGTGCGTCATCAGGTAGGCAATATCAGCCACTTCTTTCTGCTGAGTGGCCAAGTCATCGACCAACAAACGAGAGACCCGTTTGTGGCCATCCAACGGCTGCGTGATACGTAATCGCGCACTTTTATCTGTCGCTCGTACTTCAAGCCCAAATGGCCGAACGGCTGTTTCTAAAATGCCTTCGATTGATGTCTGGGTCTGTTTTACGGAGATCGGCGTTTTGGCATGGATATCAGCCGAAGCCAACGCGAGAGGATCGAGCGTGACCGGCACCGTGCTCATCTGCGTCACGAAGGAAGCAAACTCGTTGAGCGGCATCTGATCGAATTCAATTCGTATGATCGGATCACGCAGCCGCTGAGCAACATCCACCTCAGGAATTGGCGGCACAAGTTCCGGCGCCTTAGAGACGTCGGCTTGCGGCACGACCGGGTTCGCTTCCGCAGGGCCAGGATTGGTACTGGCCGATTGCTCGAACACTTCCGGATCCAACACGGGGAACGACTCGCCAAACACTTCATACAGCGGGTCGTCCTTCAGTTCTAAGATCGAAGGTTTCGCGGCCGCAACCTTCGGCTTTCCATCGTCTTCGCTTGGCGAGGCCGCCGGCGGCTTTTCGGAAGGAGATGCCCCTCCCGGATCGTCGAATAGAAACGGGTTCTCTTCGCTGGCCATCATTGGCTCAGGCGTCGTTTCGTCGGCTGCTTCCGGCTGAGGTGGCGACTCGACCGGTGATTCTTCTGAGGTTGGTAGGGGCTCGGCAGGTTCTGGAGTTGGTTCTTCCGGGGTGGGCTGCGGTGTTTCTTCATCGGCAGCAGGCTCGGTCTCCGCAGGTGGCGTTTCCTCGGTAGGTGGCTCGAACTGGGCAACCTGCGTCGACTCAGGCTCTTCCGGATGGACCGTCACCTCTTGGTCACGACCAGAGAAGACGGCGTACCCAATCACAGCGAATGTGGCGATCGCCATGACCGACGTTCCGCCGATCAGGGCCAGGTTTCGCATTTTGCCAACCGAAGCGGTATTGGAAAAACGGTTGACCTCGGGCGTCGCTTCTTCGGGAGGCTGGGTCGCCGAAGGAGTTGGCGTGGTTGTCTGAACAGGAGGCGAACCGGCCAACATCTCGTCGAGATTCTCGAACACTGCGTCCGAGCTAGAAACTTTGGCTGCGGCAGGCGGTGACTCGGTGGCTGGTAACTCTGTTGCCGATGCCTCGATGGCTGGTGAGTCCGTCGTAGGTGTTTCGGTCGGGGGAGCTATCGGCGGCGGTGGCTCCGATGTCTGCGGCGCCGGCGCGGAGTTAGCAGGTGCAGGAGCTTCCGGCTGGGAAACAACGGGCGCGGCGACCGGCGCGGCCTTGGGCGTAGATTTTTCAGGCGCAGCTTTCCCATCCGGTGCATGGATTTCGACCATACTGCCACACTTCGGGCAGTTGACGATCTGGCCGATGAGCGAACGGCTGGTCACCTTGAGGCGAGCAGCACAGGTCGGGCATTGAACTCGGAATAGGGTCACGCGATTACTCTCGCACAAGAAGAGGCTATTGGATCTTGAACACGTCAGGCAACGTGTAGTTATTCTTTGCCGCAGCGGCGCGGGTGGTGACTAGCACCTTCTTTGCATCGTCAGGGCCGTCCACGGGATGAATCACGTAAATGAGTTTCTGCACTTCACTATTGGGGCCAGGCGAGGCCTCAGGATTGGCACGCACAAGCAACTGGGCCAAAATTTCACCAGCTGGTTTGTTGTCGTGTGTGAAGTCTTTAATTTCCTTATTGCGTGTAATACCGTCCAACTGCAAATCGCCACCGATAATGTCGATCGGAATATCGGTTTCTTCGCCAATATCGCGAATGGCGAACTCAAGCGAGTTCTGCGGGAACGAAATGCTCATTTTGCTGGCCAGCTTCTCCTGGATCGTTTCCGGAGTCTTCGCCGCCGGCATCGCTTCTCCACTTGCCGGACCGGCGGCACCAGCCGAGTTAGCGGCGAGCATCAACTCGGCACCAGCAACCATGTTTTGACCGGCGGCGGCGGGAAGCATGATGTTGATGACTGCCTGATTGGCCTCGACCCCAGTTCGCGATTGCTGGTAAGCAAACTGAACCATGTTCGGGAAACGCGAAGCCAGCCGGCGCCAATAAGGCGTGGGGTTCACTCCTGGCACGGCATCTTCCAACTTACGCGAGACGCCGTTAATCCGTTCTTTTACTGAACTGGCCAGGCTAGGCGGATCGAGACTGAGCGATCCCATGCAGCGCATTTCCAGGTACAGGTTTTGGCCGACGTGCCCACTCAGCAGAACCGCGCGAATCCCCTCTCCGAGAAAGTCCTTGACGCCAGCGGCACCGGCGGCCAGTTCTCCTCGCATGACCTGACCGCTCGCGTTAGCCAGGAACTGAGGTTCGACCAGCAAGCTCACCGTTTGCTGATCGTCGGACTCGCGGCGAAGTTGCTCTAGTTCACGTGTCAATTGAGGCGCGGCCACGCCACGCTGGGCAATCGCCTCGACGACGGCCTTCGAACCAGCCACGAACTGGCTGTCTTCCTTGCCGGGGATCGGCATGACAGTCCAGCCCTTCACGTCGTACATGGCCGGTATGCCACTGGCGATCGGATTGGGATTGCCCCACAGGGAGAGCAGATTAGTTCCCCCTTTAAGCTTGGCAACCAGGCAAGGCGGCCCACCGGCAGTCGATGCTCCGAAGCTAACCGTCAACGTCTCAAGCTGCTCGAAACGAACGCCTAACTCCCCTTCCAACTGCTGTCGTACGGCAGCAAAATCAGGCCCCAGAGCTCTGAGAATCCGATCCCCTTCCGGATTGCCGGTCAGGTCGCTCGTTCGCACGACCAACGCCAGGCGAGTATCATTCGCGACCCCTGTTAAATCGATCGGCTGGCCATCGGTCGGCGAGGCCCACAGAGTTTGCCCATCGTCTTGCACTATCTGAGGGCCAGCCGGTGCCGCAGGTTCGGGCTCTACATCGGGAGTTGGTTCGACCGGAGGTGCTTCTGGGTTCTCTTCCGGTGGGTTTTCGACTTGCTCGCCATTGTCGGCAATATCATCCGTCGGGAAGGCTACCTGATAGCCATAAATTCCACCAACAATCGCCGCAATCGCCATCACCCCTAAAACGACTAAGCTAGTGATTTTTCGTTGCAATTTGCGTTTACGAATGCGTTCGGTCAATGCCGTCGCGCGACTGGGTCCTCCCTCTTGGGTAGGCTGAGCCGCAGCAACTACGGCTTGCGGAACGGCAACCGGTGGTGCCGGAGTCGCGACGACCGGCTGAGGTGGGCCAGCCGCCGGAGGTGCTGCACCAGGAAAGGGCGCTGCAGCAGGAGGAACCGGTTGCGGAATCGGAGCGGCGGCAGGGGCTTGTCCAGGAAAGGGAACTGCCGGTAGTGCCGCAGCAGCTGGAGCCGGAGGCGATACCGCTTCACTTGAATTGGCTGTCAGGTGTTGCAGGTAGCTTCCCATCGTCGGCAGAGCATCGGCGAGCGGGGGCGAAAGCTGGGTAGCGTCGACAAATGGTCGTAAAGCTTCGGCAACATCTTGAGCGCTTTGATAACGCCCGCCGGGGTTCTTGGCAAGCAGATATTGAATGGCCTGCACCAAGTTGGCGGGGATGTAGGGGGGCGAAGGAACTTGGCCGCTGGCGTGCTGCTGAAGTCGCTCGGAGATGCTTCCTTCGACAAACGGTTTACCCGTCAGAAGATCGAACAGGATCGCTCCGAGCGCGTACAAGTCGCTCAGCTTCGTGGGGGCTGCCCCCGCTTGCTGAAGTTCGGGTGCGGCAACATTTGCCAACACATCCAAACGTGTTTTCTGAGCTTCATCCGACCATTGAATGGCTTCCACAGGACGCACCGGCAGATGCAACAGCTTGAGGTTGCCAGTCGGTTCGAGCCACAGTTGATTCATGGTCAGATCGCCGACAACCATTCCCTGGCTATGAATTTGCGTCGCACCGATCGCAGCTTGTCGGACCAAGCGAGCGCAATCAGGCGTCGGAATGGGCACCCCGTCGCCGGGGCGGCTTTCTGCCAATAGATTGCCGTCGAGTTGCTCGGTGACCAAGTAGCTTCGCTTGGTTCCTTGGCGCAAATGGAAGCAACGAATCAGGTGGGGATGGGGAACGGACGATCGCAATCGACACATCTGCTGAACGATCGGAAACCGAACCGTATCTTCCTGAATCTCAGGTGCGATCGGGTGCAACCAAACAGGATGCCCTGTCGAAATATGCTTACCTGCATACGACCCTTGTAGTGGCCCTGCTTCCAGTCGATCGGTGATTTGATATTCACCGATGTTGATGGCTTTCGCACGACCGGCCAGCAAAACGCGGGCCTGGTACGTGGTGAGGTGCCCACCTTTGACCAGCCAAGTCGCTAGTGCCCGGGCATCGCCATTGCTGGCCGTCTGCTGATATTGATCATGCAGCGGCTTACAGGCCTCTTTGGTCATGAGGCCTGATTCAAGGATCAGCTTCCAGAAATCGTTCGTCTTGGTAACTTGCATGCTAGTTTGCGATCAGTCTCTGTTGTTCCATTACGACGCGGACCGCACGGCTATTTTACATCCACTTGGCCATGTCAGTCTCGACAACCACTAGCGGGCGTAAACCGTTTTCCGTCAACCTATTAGTGTACCGCGCAGGTTCCTCAAAGAGCAAAACTTCGGTCAGGTTTTCACGGCTTGCCGACACCTCCTCTGAATGCTCCGAAATACCAGGACAAGCGTCAAAATCGATCGAAAAAACCTTTACAGAAACGACGGGCAGTCTGAGGTTGCCGCCGTGTTTCTAAGCCATCCCAGGCAGTGTTTGCTTGATAACCTCAATAGCAGCATCGATTTGCGTCATGGAAACATCCAAATGCGTCACCATGCGGATCTTTTGGGGGGCAACCGAGAGGACCTTAACGCCTTTTTCCGATAGCGCTGACTGAAGTTGTGCTGCGGTGCCCAATTCTTTCTCAATACTGAAGATCACAATGTTGGTCTCGACTGGGTCGACATCTAAAGCGATCCCCTCGCTTTGGCGAACAGCTTCAGCCAACCTAGCGGCTTTTTCGTGATCTTCGCTCAACCGGTCGACATTATTCTGCAGGGCGAACAGGGCACCGGCGGCGATGATTCCGGACTGCCGCATCCCCCCGCCAAAGAGTTTACGGCCTCGCTTTGCCTGACGGATAAACTCTGCCGGGCCGACTAGTGCACTGCCGACGGGTGCCCCCAGTCCTTTGCTGAAACAGACGCTGACGGTGTCGAACATGCCGCTCCAGTCGGCCACCGAGATACCGGTGGCTACTGCGGCATTGAAGAGCCTGGCCCCGTCGAGATGCGTCTTGAGACCGCCAGCGTGTGCCCAGCTTGTAATCTTTTCGACGGTCTCAAACGGCAGGACTTTGCCGGAGCCACGATTGTGCGTGTTCTCGAGGCAAACCAGTTTCGTCCGCACCAGATGGTCGTTCTCGGGGCGGATTATTCCCTCAAACTGCTCAGGCTTTAAAACGCCGTTCTCGCCGGGAAGCGTGCGAGCCACCACGCCACTTAGCTGCGCGAAGGCCGCTTGTTCGTAGTTGTAAACGTGGCAGTTTTCCTCGCACAGAAATTCATCCCCCGGCTGACAGTGCAACCGGATTGCGATCTGATTGGTCATACTTCCCGACGGCATGTAGATTGCGGCCTCTTTGCCAAGCATCTCTGCGGTGAGCTTTTCCAGCCGCTCGGTCGTCGGATCGACTTCGATAACGGCATCCCCCACTTCGGCCTGGGCCATAAATTGCCGCATCTCAGGCGTAGGCTGGGTAACAGTGTCACTGCGAAGATCGATAGGAAAGTTCATGGCGACCTGAAAAACGTTGTTGGTGGGAAAATAAAAGCCTCCCTACATTTTGCAGAGAGGCTTTACACATGCCTAGGACGCTGGACGAATTTAATCCCAAAGCTTAGTCACGCGGGATTTGTAAGACATTTCCATCATTACGTTGGAAGATATTTTTAAGGTTATTGGTGTCTACGTTTTCGCTGATGAACCGTACGCTTCCGTCACCGAAGAGACAGTTGAATCCATTCGGTTGGGCATTGCCGAGTCCCTTTAAGACGTTCATCAGGTCAACTTCCAGATCACTCGGCTTGGTCCAGATAACGGCGGCATCATCGTTGACTTCCACACACATCGCCGTGTTGGACAGCCCGTCGGTGATATCGCGGAATCCTGCCCCCTTTGTAATCTTCTGACCTTCCGATGTCGGCTGCGATTTTGCTTCGAATATCGTATTCTTCCCGACAGGAACCAAATAGGTCGTGTACCCTTCCGGGGCCGTGCTGTTAGGGCGGCGATAGGTTTCCGGCATGTGTTTGATGAACTGCTTGTTGTGTTCGCTGTCCCATGGTTCATCCATATGAAACTGGTCGAACATTGCGGATTGCTCAATGAACGGCAAAATCATCACCCGCCACGACAGAAGTGGCTTTCCCTCGGCATCCGTTTTTGCTTGGGCCGGAAGGCCACGGTACACGTCGTGAAAGTTATGCATCGCCAACCCAATTTGCTTCAGGTTGTTGCTCGACTGCATGCGACGCGCGGCCGAGCGTGCTTGCTGAACGGCCGGCAAGAGCAGCGCGACAAGAATACCAATCACAGCGATATTCGCCCCGACGATACTTTCGTCACTTCTCTCAAAGCTTAATACGAGGGACGTGCCTTCCTTCTTTGGTCGCAACGCATCGAGCATGCTTTCCGATACGCGAATCTGATAGCGTCCCATAGCGGCTTCGATTTCGTCTTCACTGTTCACAAGCTTGTCGGCTTCCGACAGCATGGTTTGCTTTCCCATATCGAGGGCAAAGCGGATCATATCGTCTAATCGACCGGTAGCGGCTTCGTCGACGCCGTTAATTTTGAGCGTCGCGGCCATCTTCTCGGTGCAGTGGCAGCTCAGCGTGACCGATTCGGTGTAGTTGGGAACCTGCTTATACATGGTGAACGGCGGCGGAATCTGTTGCTGAGACAACATCCCGTTAAGTTGATCGCGAACCGGGGCCATATTGAACGCAAGATAACCATCGGCCCCATCATTGGCTGCGGCCAGAGTTTCAGCCGGTTTGGTCAGCTTGGCATTGGGCCCGTTAGCGACGACTTCGCCCATTAGCCCCAGCGAACCGAGCATGAATGTATGCTCGTCCAGCATGTGGGCAGCCACGTAATCCACTTGATAGGCATCGGTGTAGAATGCTTTGCCATTGAGTTCGGGAAAAGCATCCTCAATATCTTCGTCTTCGGCCATGCCATCGACTAGACTTTCGATCCCCGCAAAGAACGTTTCCTTGCTCAGCGTTTCCGAGGTCTTGATGACCGCAAACATGTCAGGAGACGGAAAGTCTGGCGAGGGTGGCGTGATCACAAACGAAATCGATGTGATCTTCATCGGATTGAAGCCCAAGTACTTCTTTCCGCATGCTTCCGCAACTTCGACCGGATAGGCCTGCACCATGGGATTGGTCAGAAAGCGATCGGCTTGCACGAAACCGACGCCGACAGCGTTCTCAGGCACGTAATTCAAGCCTGGCAATTGATCCTCGACAGCCGGAGCAGCGGCTTCCTGGGCCATCAACAACTGCGGAGGAAACGCCATTGTCGCCGCCAAAAAGCCAATAAAAAGGGCACTCGGTAGATGTCTCATGGATTACTCGCCTCCGCGTTTGCCATGCCTGCCAATAGAAAAAGATTCACTCCACAAGAATGAATTTATATACCGTTCCAGCAGGGGCTTCGAGCGCTTTTTGATGAAGTTTTTACGGTCGCCGTCTTACTCAGACGCACTATGCCTTTCTCACCCTGGCACGTACGATGAAGAATTCCATGAACTTTGCTAGGTAGTTTCCGCGCGTGAATTCCTCGAATCCCCTCAATCTGCTGGCCTCGACTGCGTTCGGCATTGAAGCCGTCACGGCCCGCGAACTGCAAACGCTCGGCTATAAAACCGAGATCCTCGGCTCCGGTCGCGTGCGTTTCGCCGGCAACTATAACGACGCGATGAAGGCCAACCTGCATCTGCGGACGGCCGATCGTGTGTTGATTGAAGTTGCCCAGATTCCGGCCGGCGATTTCGATGCCCTGTTCGATGGTGTCAAAGAGCTTCCGTGGGAAGCATTTATCGACGCCGAGGGAGCTTTCCCGGTCAAAGGCCGCAGCTACCAGTCGCAGCTTACCAGCGTTCCGGCCGTGCAAAGAGCCACCAAGCGGGCCATCGTCGAGCGGCTTCAATCAGCCCACGGCGAGAAACTTCCGGAATCGGGCGCGACCTACACCGTAGAAGTCGCCATCGCGAAAGATATCGCCACCCTCACCATCGACACCTCGGGGGCAGGTCTCGCGCGTCGCGGATATTTAGACGCCGAGCGGCACTCGCCGATGAAAACAACGCTAGCCGCGGCGTTGGTTCAGCTCAGTCACTGGAACCCCGATCGCCCCCTGGTCGATCCGTTCTGCGGAAGTGGCGTTGTGCTGATCGAAGCGGCGATGATCGGTCGAAAGATGGTGCCGGGCCTGCTGAGAGACTTCGCCCTGGTCGATTGGCCGGCAGTCGACCAGGAAGCCTGGCTCGATTTGCTGGAAGAAGCCAGAGCCCAGGTCCTCGAGACGCTGCCAGAGTCGATCATCGGATACGACGAAGACGGCTCCGCCCTCCGCCTGGCCCGGCAGCAAGCGATCGATGCAGGCGTCGACCACAACATTCACTTCCAGCGGCAATCGTTCGCCGAACTAACCAGCAAACGCAAGTATGGTTGCCTGATCACCAGCACCCCGTACGACGACCACTCGCGTGCCCGACGCGAGCAATGGGAGTTTCATTGCAGCTTCCCCGGTGTGCTGCGGCAGTTGCCTACCTGGTCGCACTTCATCCTGACGGCGTTTCCCGAGTTTGAACGAGCCATCGGGCAGGAAGCGACCAAACGCCGCAAGATGTACAACGGCCGGACGGAATGTCACTACTATCAATATCATGGGCCTCCGCCCCCAAAGGCGAATGACGAGTCGGCGCCGGAGTCCGCGGAACAACAGCCCCGGCGCAGCTTCACACCAGCATTTGGTGGACTAGACGACAAAGCCAAAGAGCAGGCTCAACTGCTAAAGAACCGGCTCTCTAAACGGGCTCGCCATCTTCGCCGCTGGCCCAAGAAGGGGATTCATTGTTACCGCTTATACGAGCGTGATATTCCCGAAATCCCGCTGGTGATCGACCTCTACCATGATTACCTGCACATCACCGACTACGACCGACCGCACGATCGCACGCCAGCGCAATATGCCGACTGGCTCGACCACATGGCCGAAGCAGCTCGTGAAGTGCTTGAGATCCCTGAGGGGCACGTCTTTGTCAAGCATCGCACGCGGCAGTCTGGCAACACGCAGCACGAGAAAGTTGCTGAAGAGTCGAAGATTGTGGTCGTTGAAGAAGGAGGCCTGAAGTTCGAGGCCAACCTTTCCGACTACGTTGATACAGGGCTGTTCCTCGATCATCGCAACCTGCGAAGTCAATTCCGTGACGAAGCCAGCGGCAAGCGGGTACTAAACTTGTTTTGCTACACAGGTGCGTTCAGCGTTTATGCGGCCGCAGGCGGAGCGACTTCGACAACCAGTGTCGACCTGAACGCCAACTACCTAGACTGGGCCGGAAGAAACTTCCAGCTCAACGGACTGTCGATCTCCAAGCACCATTTCATCCGCAGCGATGTGATGGATTACCTCCGCAACCAACGACCGGAGCCCAAATTTGATCTGGCGATTGTCGATGTGCCGACGTTTTCTAACAGCAAACGAACCGACGACGTATGGGACGTCCAAGACGATCACGTCGAACTGATCGGGCTGACGCTGAACCTGTTAAGCGAAGGAGGCGTCCTCTATTTCTCCAACAACTTCCGTCGCTTCAAGCTGAACGAAGAGGCATTAGAGAACGTGCAAATTCGGGAAATTTCGAAACACACCGTGCCAGAGGACTTTCGTAACCAGCGCATCCACCGCTGCTGGAAAATGGTGCGAAAGACAGGGAAAGCTTCCAATGATATCACAGAAGGCCACGGATAATTCCCTTTGTCTCTACTCCTATCTATGTTCATGCGTGAGATTCGTGGTTAGCCCCCTTCCCTGAATCAGAGATCAACCGAAGTTCGCCCCTTTCCTCTGAGTGCCGCGTGCAGCAAAATAGTAGGTTCTCCCAGTACTGAGATCGTTTGCTATCGAACCCCCAGAAAGCTGAAATGGATCTGAAGTCGAAAATCGCCCGGATTGATACCCGGCACGATGACGTCGAAGCTCAACTGCAACAGGTACGCGACAAGCTAAGCCCTAAGGGTGACCTCGTCAGCGAAGCGGGTCGCAAGCGGACGATGGAAGTATTCGGCGAGCCACTGAGCCCGCTGCAAGTGGTGCAAAAGATCTGCTCCGACGTCGAAAGCCGCGGACTAGCAGCCGTGCTCGACTACGGCAAAAAGCTGGATGGTAAGCAGTTGTATGCTTCCACCATTCGCGTCTCCGACGAAGAGCTGCGTCTGGCTCACGAAGCCGCCGATCCAGCGTTCCTACAAACGATCCGCGACATTCGCGAAAACATCCTCCGCTTTCAAACGGCCATCCTCCATAAAGACATCGAGGTTCCGCTCGAACATGGCGGAAAGCTACGACATCGTTACGCCCCGTTGAAGCGTGTGGGCATCTGCGTCCCAGGCGGTGCGGCTGCGTATCCGTCGACCGTCCTCATGACGGCCGTTCCGGCTCTTGCCGCCGGCGTGGAAGAATTGGCCGTGATCGCTCCGCCAACACCGTTTGGTTCGTACAACTTGGATCTGCTTGCGACCTGCGTCGAGTTGGGCGTGAAGGAAGTTTACCGTGTCGGTGGTGCCCAAGGGGTGGCAGCGCTGGCATACGGCGTCGAAGGCATTCCTAAAGTGCAGAAGATTGTCGGCCCTGGCAACTTGTTTGTTGCACTCGCCAAAAAACATGTCTTCGGGGAAGTCGATATCGACTCGATTGCCGGACCGAGCGAAGTGGTCGTTGTGGCCGATACGACCGCCAAGCCGCAGTACATCGCCGCAGACATGCTGGCCCAGGCCGAACATTCTCCTGGTAGCAGCGTCCTGATTAGTTGGGACGAGACGCTCATTGACGACGCTTTGACCGAACTGGAAAAACAAGTCGCCGTTCTGGATCGTTGCGATTTGACGGTTCAAAGCTTAATCGACTTCGGTGCCGCTATCCTCACCAAGAATGAAGACGAGGCGTGCCGTATCGCCACCGACCTGGCCCCCGAGCACTTGCACATCACGACAACCGATAGCGAAGCGACGGCTGAAAAGATCCTCACCGCAGGAGCGACTTTCCTCGGCAATTACACTCCGGTAGCGGTGGGGGATTATGCTGCTGGTCCGTCGCATGTGCTACCGACCGGTGCCACGGCCCACTGGGCAAGCGGGCTATCGGCCAACGACTTCCTTCGCTCCCGCAGCGTGATTCACTTCACGGCAGACGGACTAAAATCGATCGCCCCGCTAGTCACCACGCTAGCCGACAAAGAAGGCCTGACCGCTCACAAGCGAAGCGTTACGATTCGTACCGAAGACAATTAAGATAAATCAAAAACTACGAAGAGGGGCAACCGTGTAATCCGCGGTTCATCTCCCCAACCAAATTTGCAGGAACACCATGGGCTACTTTCGTCCTGAGATTGAAGCGATCGCTGGTTATAAGCCAGGCGAACAACCGCAAGGCGGGAAGTTCATTAAGCTGAACACCAACGAGAACCCCTACCCTGCCTCGCCGAAGGTTGCCCAGGCAATCCGCCAGCGTTTGGACCAGGGCCTGGAGAAATATCCCGACCCAACCGGGACGGCATTTCGTATTCGCGCAGCGGAAGTGCTGGGGGTCGAGCCCGATTGGATCCTCTGCGGAAACGGCAGCGACGATATTCTGACCATCCTGACCCGGGCCTTCGTCGGCGATGGCGAGTGGCTGCGGCTGCCGACGCCCAGCTACATCCTCTACAAGACTCTGGCCGATATCCAAGGAGCCGACAGCGAAGAAATTCCGTTCAACGATGACTGGACGCTGCCAGAGTCGTTCGGTACTTCCAGCAATCATCTGAAGCTGACGTTTCTGCCCAATCCCAACAGTCCCAGCGGCACCGTCGTGCCCAAGGCTCAACTGCGAGCGATCGCGGACTCGCTCCCCTGCCCCTTGTTGATCGACGAAGCGTATGCCGATTTCGCCGACGACAACTGCATCGATCTCGTAAAAGAGAACGAGAAGATCATGGTCTCGCGGACACTCAGCAAGTCGTACGCGTTGGCTGGCCTTCGGTTTGGATTTCTGGTTGCCCAGCCGCAAATCATCGAGCAGTTGATGAAGGTCAAAGACAGCTATAACTGCGATGCTCTTTCACTGGCCGGTGCATTGGCCGCAATCGACGATCAGAAGTGGGTTGCCGAAAACAAAGCAAAGATCGTCCTCACCAGGGGCAACCTGACCCAGCGGCTGCGTAAGATGGGCTTTACCGTCCCAGATTCGCAGGCAAACTTCGTTTGGGCGACGCAGCCAGGCGTTAAACTCAAACCGATTTACGAATTCCTCAAGCAGAACCACGTTCTGATCAGATACATGCAGTACCCGGGAATTACCGAAGGCATTCGGATCTCGGTCGGCACCGATGGCCAAAACGACGTATGCTTGGACTTGATCGAGCAATACTTTCAGCAGAATTCCTAGAACCCGCACAATCGCTCGCCCATGACCCGCACCGCTAAAATCGAACGCGACACGACCGAAACGAAGATCAAGCTCGAGCTGAACCTCGATGGCTCTGGCAACTTCTCAGGAAGCACCGGCGTGGGGTTCTTCGATCACATGTTGCAGCTATTCACGCGGCATGGTTGTTTCGACTTGAATGTCGAGGTCGACGGCGACCTGCACGTCGATCAGCATCACACAGTGGAAGACACCGGAATTTGCATCGGCCAGGCCATTCGCGAGGCGATCGGTGACAAGAAGGGAATCCGCCGTTACGGCCACTTCACGCTGCCGATGGAAGAGACCTTGTGCAGCACCGTGTGGGACCTTAGCGGGCGGTATTACCTGGTCTTCAATGCCCCGTTCACGACCGAAAAGATCGGCGAGTTCGATACCGAACTGGTCGAAGATTTCTGGCAGGCACTAGCCGCTAACGCCTTGTGCAACTTCCACGTGAACATCCACTATGGTCGCAACAATCACCATATCAGCGAGGCGATCTTTAAGTGCGCCGCGCGAAGCCTACGCATGGCCGTGGAATTGGACCCGCGCAGTCCCGGCGTGCCGAGCACCAAGGGAACACTGAACTCGTAGGTTGCAGTTAGCTTCACTTTCTCGCCTCTTTCATCATCGGCGAATCCCACGTCGGAAGCGGCTTCACTTCATCTAGGGCCGCATCGTTGACCTGCACGCCCCACTCGGTGAAGTAAGGCCCCAAGTTATGATTGGTCGCACGGGACATACGGACGAGAAAATCGCTGGCTCGGTCGACATCTGACTTAGGATGCTCGTCAAGCGGCAGTTGACGGTACTCGCGATAAACCTGCTTAAACGGCTCCCAACCGAACTCGTGGGAAAGCATCGTGTAGAAAGCCAGGCGTTCGAAGAGCGCGCCGTTGACCGTCATCCAATTCCGCTCTTCGATAGGGCGGCTTAGGTAGCGTTGGGCGTTTTCGATTACCGCTTCGCGAGTGGCTCGTTGGTGAGGGCGTCCGTTAATTTTTTCGAGCGCATACGCTGCAAAGATATTCACAGTTACTTCACCCGTTCGTTGATAAGTCCATGCACGGTGCTGATGTAGATGTCCCAGTTCGTGGGCATGACCCCACTCCGGTTCACCGCGAACGATAGCTTCGGCCCAACCGTGCGGGGCGTTGATCGGATATCCAGCAAAGGCCGCGCCCCAATTCACATGGGCATCGATCAAAAAGCGATGCGGAAAGGGCTTTGTTTCTGGACGGCCAGAAAGCTCGCTCATGGCGTCAATCAACGCATCCCACTTTTCCATCGCCAGGTCCGGCGTGTCTAGACGACGGATAAACTTCGATGGCAACGTGAAGATCACCTTGTCACTGCCGATCTCTGCGTAAGGGGCCGGATAGCTGCGTACGGCGGCTCGCCACTCTTGCACGTTGGTTTCGCCATGCACGTAGCGAGGAGCTTGCACCACGTTAGCGAAACGCAACTTCACCAACCTCTTGGGCGGCGCGTCGTAGTGATCGACCAGGTCGTAGATGTCGCTATTCTTGGTCAGAAATGTCTTGGATTTCGGCGTGGGCAATTCGATGTACAGCAAACCACCAAAGGAACAAGCCACCTCAGTCGTTCGCTTCTTGAGCTCGTAGACACGATCGATCTTCGGAAAGCGATTCAGCTTCTTGTGTCGAGGAATGTCGATGGTTGTGCTATTGGCACCAATACGCAATTTCCACCCGGCATCGACATACTCTTCCGGAATCATGACATGAACGACTTCGCCCGGAGGCGCGTAGAGCCCGGTGCTTTGCCAACGATAAGCATTGGCATCGATCTCACAAAACTGCACCTCCGGCTTGATTGCCCGATGGATGGCTCCCGGAAAGTTATCGGCTGAAGGATGCTTCTTCAATTGATCCGGCGGCAGCACGCTTCCAGCCAGTTCCGCTTCGACGATCATTCGAAACGCGCTCATGGGATGATCGAGAACTCGAAACTGGTTCTCTTTCTCCGGACCGATTTCAACCGCCGGCACTTCCTTCAGCTTAGAGATGAGTTGCCGCATCGCACCTGAGGACCGAAATCCGGAGCGGGCCTCCTTAGCAACGGCCTTCTTCACCGAGACAAACTCGTCCTCGGTAAGCTTCTCGCCTTGGATAGCCTTTTCAATTTCCACCTCAGTCGCGGCGAAACTAAAGGAGACGAAAAAAAGGATGATCGGCAAACCCAACAGAACGCGTTTGCCTTTCAAACAAATACGACAGCAATCGTGTATCAACAAAATACTCGCCTTAATTTCCCGGGATATCTATTCCGCACAAAAGAAGCTATATGAGGGGCGTATATGATTATGGCTTGGCGGTTTGATTCTGACAAGCGAAACGAAGTAATCGCATGCATATCGCCCGACAAGTTCGTTGCACCAAAACATTGCACGCAATTCTCCCCCTCGGCTAGGATGACACGATACCCCTTTCGCTTCTGGTCGATTCTCGAGGAAGAGCAAGTCACATCCGGTGCCATCCCGCTGAGGCTGACAACATTCCCACACGCAATCAATCAGGCGGAATCTTCTAAAAGAAGATGGAAAGTCAAATGTCACCAACGCCCGTCTTTGCACGATGGTTCCCTTGTTACGCTTTGGCTGTTTGCCTGATCGGTCTATTGCCAAGCAGTGCTGCGCTGGCTCAGTTCGGCGGCCCTCCGCGCGCGGACGCGAATGCGTTGGATCCACCCCAGACCAGTTCGGCCGAGTACCAACAGATCGAGGCGTTGGAGAAACGGGTTCAGGCCGCGCGGTTGGGACTGCAGGTCGTTGACATGCCGCTGGATCAAGTTGCGAAGTTGTTTACGCAGAGGACGGGTATTCCGATGCGCATTGACGAGCGGGCTTTAGAAGATGTCGGGCATAGTATCGAAACGCCTGTCACATTCAATCTTCCTGAGATCGCTACGGAAACCCTCTTGTACTTGATGCTTAAAGAGTTGGATCTGGTCTACGTGATGGATACCGGCAGCATCGTCATTACGACGCCTGAGGAAGAAGAATCGAACCTGCGAACCAAGTTTTACGCAGTCGAAGACATCTTCAACGATCCCAATCCCAACTACGACATCTTGATCGAAATGCTCACCACATGCATCGAGCCAGAGTCGTGGGAAGAGCTTGGCGGCCCTGGAAGCATCGCACCACTGCGAAATGGTGTGATCATTTCTCAGACCTATCAAATCCATCGGCGAATCCAGGGACTGTTCGCGGCTTTACGACGTGTGCAGAAGTCTCCCCGCCAAAGCAATCTACCGGCGATGATTTCGATTGCTGCTTATGCTCAAGAGGCCGAGCAAATCGAGAAACGACTGCGTCTGGTCCGCACCTCCATCACGCTTACCGATGCCCCGCTCGAGCGTGCGACGGCGGCCATATCGGACTTTGGCCGTATTCCGATTCACATTGACAACCGAGGACTCGAAGACGTTGGCCTGTCGACCGATTCACGGGTGACCATGCAACTGAACGACGCCAGCTTAGATTACATGCTCGATGTTCTCGGCAAGCAGTTAGAACTAACAACAGTAACCATCGGTGAAGTGGTGATGGTCACCACACCGGAAGAAGCGGAGAGCGAACTGGGGACGCATGTTTACCCCGTGAAAGACATGGTGCGGTATCGTCTTGGGACAGAAACACCTTTAAGCAAACGTGCCGTTTCAGGACAGTTCGACCGTTTGATTGAGGGGATTACCACCACCGTCGAGCCGGAATCGTGGGAAGAGCTAGGTGGTCCAGGCTCACTCGCTCCCTTCCCTTACGCCGACTGCTTAGTTGTTTCGCAGATTGGTGACGTTCATCGTAAAGTGGCTGAACTGCTGGAGCAAATTCGTAAGGCTAAGCCGAAGGCAAGCATGACCACGCCACCCAGGGTCGTTCAGCCACGAATGTCAGCCCCTGCCACCCGCCACTCCGCCGCACCATCACGTGGCCCTGTCGAAAGCGACATTGTCGTGTCGTATACCCCAGCGAAGTCCCACGTCGGCGAGTTCTCGCGAGAAGACTTAGCCCGCATCGCCGAACGCTTGAAACAGGTCGTCGCCCCGCAAAGCTGGGATAATGAAGAGCACTTCGCCGATGCCACCCATCGCGGCGTGTTTGTCCGGCAAAGTCGCGAGGTGCAGCGCACGGTCGCCAATTACCTGGCAAAGCAAGGACTGAGTGCGCCGTCGCTGGAAGATGAAGACGCTTCGCCGCTCGAGACGCTCAAAACCAATCGCCAAGGCCCGCCAACGTTGGACTCCCAAGGTGGCGGGGGCGGCTTCTTCTAAGTGACGCAGTTTAGTAACGACGCGTCAGCAGGATGGCAATTTCGCTGTCGAACAGTTGATTCTCGCCATCCTTCAGCGGTGCCACGGCAGCGGCCGTCAGCAAGTAATTGTCGCCCAACTGAAACCGCAGACCCGCCGTCGCATTGACTACGTCGATACGATTGAATGGGTTGGTCACGACGTCGGAAGCCGCTGGGCCGGCGTTAGCCAAGTCGGTATCGTTGATGGTAGTCGAGTAGTGAATTTCACCGATGACTGCTGCTCGTCGGATGAAACTTGTTCCACAGCAATCTTCGTAGAACCAGTGCCCCACCGAGTAGTCGAGGTACAAGAAGTTTTGTTCCTGGTAGCGACCGAAATCAACGCGATTTCCACCACCATCATCGCTAAAGAACGTCGTTCCGTTCACATCGAAATCGAGCTGCATAATGGCCGTCGACCAGGTTCGCGACGAGTGTTGACGATAGTATGCAACGAAGGGGAGCAAGTGGACCGACTCGTTATCGATACTGGCGATCGTGCCGCCGCTGCCATCCATTAATTGGCCATCTTTGGCGGTCGGCAAGTTTAGCGTCAAACCGGCGGTCAAGGCCGACTGATCTCCGCACTGCAACAGGATACTCTTGAATACCAAGTTGATGTTGCCGAATTCGACACCCGTTTGATCGCCTGCTCCGCCCAACGTCTGAGATGAATCGAGACCACCTACGATAGGCAGACGGAATTCGATCGAGGACGAACCATTGAGGATGGTCTTTTCCAAACCGAGCGTGACGCGATCGACGTCGACCCCTTCGCGGTTGATGTTGCGAACCGGCAAGCTGAAGTGGTTGTAATTCACGAACCAGCGATCGACAGGTATCGGGCTCACATTCTCGGAAATCTTGTAGCGTCGATCCCCACCGCCAACAGCAATATTGAACCCTTCTTCCGGGAGCGTATTGCCATAACTGGCACCGGCAATGCGTGCTGTGCTGCCGAAGAAGTCACCAATGGTCGCGTCGCGAAAACCCACCCCTTCCGATGCGGAAGCAAACTGGGTCGAGGTGGCAAAAGTGCTCGCCGGCGACGGCATCGGCGGAAGATTGTCGGCCGGCTGCATCAAGTCGTCCGCCATGGGCATGTCGTCCATGGGTACCATCGGCGCCTGCGGATCGGCGTCGCTGGGCGCTTGATAGTAAGGGCTCGGCTGAGACGGCGAAGGACAACAAGGACTAACGCATTGGCAATTCTTCGGAGCGCAAGCGCAATCGGCTGCCAGACTCGATGAAGTCCAGTCTACGGGAGCCATTAGGGCAGCCAGCGCCACCATCCAAGAGCGGCAATCCATGAGTTCGTCCTTGATTCGATTCGGGCGATCGGGGTGTTCGCTACGTCGCTGCGCAAACGCAGCCGTTGTAGTCATTTCTCGGCATCCCCCACAGTGACTCTCCATGCTTGCACAGAGAGATTTGCGAGAGAAACTTGAATTTCCCGACTTCTTGATCATGCCAATCGGTAAACCTTATCCAGTGTTCTCAGTCGCAACGTTTCTGCTAGCAAGGATGTAACCGAACCCATCGCAAGTCACTGTTACCAGCGGTAACCCGCAACCCAAGATTAGCGAAATATTACCCGCTCGATCTGGCCTCTGCCCCTAATCCCAGGAGGTGGGGGTCGAGGCTGTTTAAAAGCTTCCTTTGCGTGGTCTTTTCTCGGCAGTAAATCCATACTTTCGCTGGATAATGCTACCGCAACAAGTTCTACTTTCGAGAAACAGTCTCCCTTAGTCACTGCCGTTTGCAGTTAACTTCCACGCTACGCAACCGAGAAAATCTCTTTCGCAAACTAGAGAATCTCGCCTGCTTCACCACCTGATATCAGGGCAACTTTTTTTACTTCTGATACACAAAAATGTCTTCACAGTCACACCCGAACTGGCTTCACTTTTCCTTCATGGGTCGCCGCTAGTCTTCCTTGCTTCGCGAGCCAATTCCGAGGAACGGACCTCGAGAAGCGCGGCTTGGCTTGCACAAGTTTCACGGTCGCGATTTGCCGTATTGCTTCTTACATCGAACGGCTTGCCTGCCAGCACGGACGTCCCACCGACTTGGCCTGGCAATCGCGAAAGTACAGGAATAGATGAAATCCATGTCTCACATCCCTAAACGGCGAACTTCCCCTCGAACCGGTTTCACGCTAGTCGAATTGCTGGTGGTGATCGCCATCATCGGCATCTTGATTGCCCTTTTGCTGCCTGCGGTACAACAAGCGCGCGAAGCCGCACGCCGCATGCAATGCACCAATAATCTTAAGCAACTCGGACTTGCATTTCACAACTTCCAAGACACCTTCGGGCACCTCCCTTTCGGTGGGGCTGACAAGACAAGTGCGACTGCGTTAGGTAGCGACTGCTGCTCGGCCGAGCAGTTGGACTACTTGAACTGGACTTACCACATTATGCCGTTCATGGAACAGCAAAACCTGCACGACTTGGGCGATCCCGACGATGTCGCAAATTCGTCGAACCTCATCGCGCGGAATCCGGTAGCCGGACTTTACTGCCCTTCACGTCGCGCCCCAACCGCGTACAGCGGATACTATCGAACCGACTACGCCGGCAACGGTGGTGAATGGCATGACGATGGAGTCACCAAAGGAACGAGCCCTGGCAGCAAGGGGGTTGTCGTCAACAACAAGCTGGGCACGAAGATGGTTGTCGAACGCATCCAAGACGGTTCGTCCAACACGATTATGGTCGGAGAAAAAGCTCTGCACCCCGATGCCCATGGCACCGAAGGCGGCGACAACGAGCGATACGTCAACGCCGGTTGGGATCAATGCGTGATCCGCTGGGGCGCGTTCTACGACAAAGACGACGCGGTTTCATATGGTCTACCTCCAATCCCAGACTTGAAATCGGTGCATCAGGATGATTCGGGAACTTGGGTTTTCGGTGACGACGATCTGAGCTACGACGGAGAGTTCGGTGCCTGGCACGCCTACTATGGCTCGTCGCACAATGGCGTTACCAACTTCTGCCTAGCCGATGGTTCGGTTCGCTCGGTTCCCTTTACGGTCGATCAAGAAGTCTTCCGTCGTGCGGCTCTGTCCAACGATCACGAAGTCTTTGAATGGCCGTAAGCGAAGTCGCCATTCAGTTCTGCTTACTCTTTCGCCTCCTCGCGAAGTATCGATGCCGCGAGGAGGACCTCCCCGTTCAATGATTGAAAGATGTGTTGTCCGATGAAACTGTTGAAGATCTCTTTGCTTTTGGTTGGCTCGTGGACGATGGTTGGTTGCGGATCAAACGCTCCGACCGAGATGGTGACCGAAGTTACGCCAGAAGAAGAAGCGGCTATGAAGGCTCATATTGAAGCGGTCGAAGCGGATGAAGCCGCTCAACGGCAGCCGGCGAAAAAATCTCGCTAGAACAACTCAAAAGAGGCCCGTCGACAGATTATCGCCGGGCTTCTTTTATGCGCGGCCAAGCAATTCATTGCTTACTGGTCGGCCGCGCCCCGGGAAACTCGCACAGAGGTATGCTGGTTGTTGGTTCGGCAATCACCTCGGCCAAGGTCGTGTCACGAAACGCCTCTTCCACCCCTGCCATCGCATTATCTAGACGGCGATGCAGTGGGCACAGGTTCTTACCGTGCGCCTTCAAGCCCAACGGACACGACGCGATCCGTACGATCGGGTCGACCGCGTTAACCACTTCCAGAATCGTCAACTCTTCCGGCGACTTGACCAGCGAGATCCCTCCGCCAACCCCCCGTTGCGACTTAACAACCCCTTCACGCACGAGCCCCTGCAGCACTTTCGATAGATAGGCCATGGGGACCTTGGTGCTATTAGCAATCTGTTCGGTCGTGGAACTTCCCGGAGCCGTGTAGGCAAGATGACAAACAGCTCGCAGCGCGTATTCAACGGTTTGTGAAAACATAGATATCCCACACGAGAAGCCAAACGAAACGTTGACATCGAATTATTCGAATCGTAGATTGCTAAAACAAACAGGACCAAGTCATCCTGAATTAAGTCCGCCTCTTCAGTTTAGCTTAAGATCGCCACATACTCGATTGGGTAAACGATGAAACACATCGACGAAGCTCGCTTGGAATCCGATTTAGCCTATCGTTTCAGCTATTTGCTCGAATTCGTGGGCTTTGGCGGAGACGATATTGAAGCCGTCCATGGGGCCGCAGGTGCACTTGCCCCTCTGGTTCCGTCGTTGGTCGACGCCGTCTACGACAAACTTCATGCCTACGATGCAACCTGGCGACACTTTGTTCCTCGCCAGCATGGCTACGCAGGCGAAGTCCCCACTTCAGTTGAAGAGCTTTCCATCGATCACGAACAGATCACGTTTCGCAAACAACACCTGGCCCGCTACTTGGAAACCTTGGTCACTAAGCCGTACGACGAAAAGATGCTGATGTATCTCGACATGGTCGGCAAAATGCACACTCCAGCCGCCGGCAGCAAAGACCTGGACGTGCCGCTGGTTCAGATGAATGCCCTGATGGGGTTTGTTGCCGACGCTTTAATCGCCACGATCACCGGCCTGGGGTTAGACCGGGAAACGGAAGTCAAGACGCTGCGTGCTTTCAATAAACTGCTCTGGCTGCAGAACGACCTGATCAGCAAACATTACGTGCCAGCTCGCGAAGCCGTGACCTAGAGTAGCTAATTCGCGCAGAAACAAGATCGTCCCTGCTATTGCCTGGGCACCAAATGCAAAGGGGTTACCGACACCAGTTCGGTAACCCCTTTTTTGTTTCTTGTGGTGGCCCACCGCCTATCAACCGGCCGTGGGCCAGGGCAATCGGGCGTTACTTCGCGTCCTTGGTAACACCGTCCCAGTCGTCAGTACGAAACGGGGTAACCGGCAGGCCCTGCTTATTCTGCAGGTTAGCCACGGGGTTGTCTCCCCAAGCGTAACGTACAGCAACCGGAGCTTTCACTTCGGGACTGGAAACACGAACATGAGTTCCATCAACGATCACGGCCTTGGCGTTGACGAACTTCTTATCTTCGCCGGCAATCGTGAAGCCCTGGAGTGCACGCGTGTCGAACGAATCGAGTTGGCTACCGTAGGTATCAAGTTCGAGCACGATATCGCTGCCGTCGACCTTCATCGACTTGTAGCGAGGGCTCTGGCTGACAATGTCGTAGCCATAATCATTGGCCAGGGCCAAGCGAGCCAGGCGTTTGGCCACGTCTTGCTTATTCTTAGGATGGATGTCTTCGGCTTCACCCAGGTCGATAATCACGGCCTGACCTGTTTGAGGAAGCTTATCGAGGGTCATCGTCTGCGCTTCACGCAACTCGGCCCATGCACTGTCGTCTGGCTGATCACGTTCTTCCCGGAAGTCGGCCAATTGAACCCAATAGAAAGGGAAGTCTTCTTGTCCCCACTTGTCGCGCCAGTTCTGAATCAACAGTGGAAACAAGTCGCGGTATTGATACGCACGACCGGCATTGGATTCACCTTGGTACCAGATAGCGCCCCGCACGCCGTAACCGATGATCGGGTTCAGCACCCCGTTATAAAGGTTTGCCGGACGATGCTGACGGGTCAGCGGGTTAAGCGGAGGTCGTGGTTGGCCGCCAGGCTGTGGCTTGCCATCCTTTTTGGCCTGGACAACTTTCTCTTTCCAAGCGTCCAGGTTCTTTTTGTATTGAGCGAGTGCATTCTCGTGGTCGTAGGTCTCTTCAGTCTTTTCCCAGCGAGCCAACAGTTCGTCGAACTTGCCACTGCTCTTAAGCAGGTCCCGCTCGACCCAAGCTTCCGCAGAAGAACCGCCCCAAGCGTTGTCGATCAATCCCACGGGGACATCCAACGTTTGATGGATTTGGCGACCAAAGAAATAGCCGACGGCCGAGAATTCGTTAACGGTTTCCGGCGTGCAAAGCTGCCACTTATCATCGAAGTCGTCTTGGGGCTCTTGCGTGCCGATCCGTGGAACAGTGATCAGGCGAATTTCCGGGTACTTTGCCGTCAGCTTTTCCATGTCAGCATCATTCGACGACAGCACATTCCACTGCATGTTCGATTGGCCGCTACATACCCAGACTTCGCCAACCAGCACGTCGGTGATGACCTTTTCGGCTTCGCCACTACGGACAGCCACTTCGTGCGGACCACCAGCGGGCAACGGCTTGAGTTCGGCCTTCCACTTACCAATATCGTTCGCGGTGATGGTCGTTTTCTGCTCACCTAGGGTGACGGTAACTTTCGCGCCTTTATCGGCGGTGCCCCAAATAAAGATGGGCTTATCACGCTGCAGCACCATGTGATCGGTAAACAAAGCAGGCATCGTCAGTTCCGCTTGCAAGGAACCAACCAAGAGCACAGCGAACAGCGTGGCAAGCGTGCCACTTTTCAACCAACGTAAATTCATGCGGGTATCTCCAGGTAGGAAATTAGAAACAGTCGTAGCGGCAAGACTGGTCACTATAGCACAGCCGGAATCGACAAACAGCCAGTTGTTGGCCGCCGACGAGTCCTTTAGGTTGATGTTCCCAGCCTATTAAATCGCTCGCCAAAATTCCCCAATGGTCGGTCACATGGACGATAATCCACAGGATCAAGACTATTACTTAATGTGGAAGACCAGCCGCCCCATTCGGCGACTGATCTATCCGCTTGAGGGCCTTATATCCGACGCGGCTTGGGGTGGGGTCTTGCTGATGATCTGCACCGTCATCGCACTGTACCTGGCCAACAGTCCTTGGGCGCATGATTATCACGAGATCCTGAACGCCCCGCTCGACATTGGGCTGGGCAATTCGCACTTGGTATTGGACGTGCATCATTTCATCAACGATGCACTCATGGCGATCTTCTTCTTCGTCGTAGGATTAGAAATCAAGCGTGAATTACTGGTCGGAGAACTCTCTAAGGTTCGCGAAGCCACGCTTCCGGCCGTTGCGGCGCTGGGCGGCATGATTGTTCCGGCGATATTCTTTCTGGCACTTAATTGGGGCGGAGAAGGCAAACATGGCTGGGGCATTCCCATGGCAACCGACATTGCTTTCAGCCTGGGCATCCTCTCGCTGCTGGGGAAACGGGTCCCTCTCTCGGCGAAAGTGTTTCTCACCGCGTTTGCCATTGTCGACGACATCGGCGCGTCGATGGTAATCGCCTTTTTCTATACCGAGTCGATCTCGTGGCCCATGCTCGGACTGGCTGGCATCTTTTTCGGACTGTTGGCCCTTTGTAATTACACCGGCGTACGTCGCTCGGCACCTTATATTTTTCTTTCGATCTTCCTGTGGTTCTGCTTCCTCAAGTCAGGCGTCCATCCGACGATCGCCGGCATATTGGCTGCCCTCACCATTCCTGCCCGACCACGACTTCAATCGGACGAGTTTCTTATCTCGACGCGGATGCTGCTCAATCGCATCGAAGAGAAACGCGAGGAAGAAGAAAACGTTCTGAAGAATAAAGAAAAGCACTCACTGATCACCGACGTCGAACTGGCTAGCCGCTTGACGCAAACGCCAATCAAGCGATTTGAAAACGCGCTACACCACTGGATCACCTTCTTCATCATGCCGGTCTTTGCATTGGCCAACGCCGGCATCGCGTTCGATGGCGACATCGCGAGCAAACTGACCCACAACGTCACCATCGGCGTGATGCTAGGGCTCTTGTTGGGCAAACAGGTCGGGGTGACCTTGTTCTGTTGGATCGCTGTGAAACTAGGTTGGGCCCAGCTTCCTCGAAGCGTTTCATGGGGAATGCTTTATGGATTAACTTGGCTCGGGGGGATTGGTTTCACGATGTCGCTTTTCATTACCAACCTAGCCTACGGACGCGAGGCAGAATTCCGCGACGACGCCAAACTAGGGATCCTGGTTGCCTCGGCCATCGCCGGCATCGGTGGATGCATCGTGGTCTCGCTTTTCCTCCCCAAGAACGAAGTCGAGGAGAGTCTCGACCTAGATACCGATTCGGACCTCTGAGATCGCCCAATAGCACCAATAGCAAAGGGATAGACATTGCTCAGAAACTCAACTATTCTGAATTCCGTTAGCATCCCCTTAGTACGTACAGCCCCCCCACAAGCTTAGCAAGGATATTTCCCTTATGAACCGACTTTGGATCACCCTCCCCTGCCTGACCCTGATGCTTTTCGCCGCCGGTACTGCACATGCCGAGAAGGATGAAAAGTTCGTCCCGCTATTCAACGGCGAGAACCTGGATGGCTGGGTGCAAAATGGCGGCAAGGCCGAGTACACCGTGGAAGACGGTGTGATCATTGGCACTTCCATCCCCAAGACCCCCAACAGCTTCCTCTGTACCGAAAAGAAGTACGGCGACTTCATTCTGGAAGTGGAATACCTGGTCGATCCGCTACTTAACTCCGGAATCCAGATCCGCAGTAACGTTTACGACGAGCCGAAGACCTATAAGACCGACGAAGGCAAAGAAGTTAAAGTAGCTGCCGGCCGCGTGCATGGTTATCAGGTTGAAATCGATCCTGCTCCGCGTGCTTGGAGCGGTGGCATCTACGACGAAGGCCGACGCGGTTGGTTGTTCAACCTGGAAGGCAAGCCAGAAGCCCAAAAGGCGTTCAAGCAGAACGAGTGGAACAAGTATCGCATCGAATGTCGCGGTGACTCGATCAAGACATGGATCAACGACGTTCCGGCTGCGGACCTGACCGATGACATGACCTCCGAAGGTTTCATTGCCCTGCAAGTGCACGGTGTGGGTGGCGACGAAAAGAAAGTCGGCAAACAGATCAAATGGCGCAATGTGAAGATCATGGAACTGGAAGACTAGTTTCGGTTTCTTCTCAGACGCAATGAATCATCAAGCCAGGCCGCGAACGACTTCGCGGCCTGGCTTTTTTTGTAGGTCAGCATTCAATTGCATCCATGAAAAACGTTAAGATGCCCACATCATTGTCCCCATCGCCGCACGTTTTCGCGTGAATCTATAATGGCGATGACCGATTGCCTCCTGCGAAGAAGAAACCGCGCCGCATGTTCCTGACCCAGCCGAATCAAACGCCGTACGACCTTCACTTCTCGCTATTGAATGTCCCGGTCCGCGTCCATCCGTTGTTTTGGTTGGTCGCACTGTTGATGGGATTCAACGGAGGCGATCCCAAAACGGTCCTGCTGTGGATTGTGGCCGTGTTTGTGTCGATCTTGGTTCACGAGATGGGACACGCGCTGGTCATTCGATGGTACGGCTGGTCCCCCAGTGTCGTGCTTTATTCGTTTGGCGGCCTGGCGATCTATACCCCGCATCTGCAATCGAATTACGGCCCTGGCCGCAGCAAACGCAATAAGTGGACACAAATCATTATCAGCCTGGCCGGTCCCGGGGCTGGCTTTCTTCTGGCCGGCATCCTCATCGCCGTCTGTTGGGGCACGGGACTTGCATCCATTCAAGTCCTGAGATTCGGCGAAACCATGATTCCTAGTGGATACATGATGATTCGTGGTCCTAACTTGACCAACGAGTACATCCTCCTGCTGATTAGCCAACTGCTGTACATCAACATCTTCTGGGGACTGGTCAATTTGCTGCCAATTTGGCCGCTCGATGGAGGCAAGATTTCACGCGAACTGTTTCAAATGGCTGACGGCGGAATGGCCATTCGTAATTCGTTAATCCTTTCCATCATTTGCGCGATCGGGATCGCCATCTTGGGCTTTCAGAACGAGCGACAATTCATCGCAATCTTTTTCGCCTTCATGGCGATTCAAAACTATCAGGAATTGAGCGGACCTAATCGAACCGGAGGCAACCCTTGGTAAGTGAAACGAACGACCAAGCCGAACGACATCGTTTGATCGTGTTAGGCGCAAGTAATGTAGCGAAGAGTTTAGACGTGCTGCTTCGCGTTGCGCCTCGCATGATTTCTAAACCCTTGGAAGTCTATGCGGCGATCGGTCGTGGACGCTCTTACGGCACCCAATCCCAATTTCTTTTTCGAAGACTTCCAGGAATTTTAGAAAGTGAACTTTGGCCTACTTTGGAAAGCAGGGCAAACTCTGCGAAGACAAGTTGCGTCATCACCGACATCGGTAACGACCTGCTCTACAGTCGCACCGTCGATCAAATTATTGCTTGGTTAGAGCAGTGCATAATTCGCTTGCGACTTACCGCAGGACCAATTGCGATTACAGGAATTCCGTTGGCCGGCATTCGAACTTTAGCGCCCTATAAGTTTCGCACGTTGCGGTCGCTGATGTTCCCTGGTTCGACGCTAGAGCTGACAACGGTGCAGCAGCGTGCTGAAGAATTAAACGTGCGTGTGCAAGCGCTAGCCCAAGACGACGACATCACGTTTATCCCGCAAAATCCCGAGTGGTATGGCTTTGACCCCATTCATTGGAAGCCGCGCAAACGCCCCGAAGTATGGCACACTATTCTTGCCTCGCTCGGTCATTCATCGTTCGATTACACGCGTGTGCGATCGACATTCATGCACGAGATAAAGCATTGGATGACACGCCCTCATCAGCGCACTCTCTTTGGTCTGAAGCAATCAAAACAACAGCCGGTAATTCAGCGCGGCGAGCAACTAACCGTTGCGTTGTACTAAGCGCGCGTCGCGCTGCGCTGCCGTGTTGATTGTGCTTGGCAAGCATTTGAAGCGCGCGTTGTTCTTCTCTGCGCGACCGCCATCTTTTCTCAAAGAACTTTCAAGATGTGCGTGTTGAGATGTGGAAAACGTGTTGCAAAAAAAACGAATATACGTACAACTTACCTCAGCTTCTTTTGTGAATGGCCTTATCAAAGGCACCGGGCTGCATCGGAAGCTGCACTGCCCACAGGGCGCCCGGCTAGATTTTTAAGTTTGTTGCAATGCAACGGAACGATGAAAGAGTTCGATCGGTTCGACTTGACTTCATCATCAAATGCAGTGCAACGTGATCTTACGGAGGACGTTTAAGTGGCCACAAAGAAGAAAACCGTGAAGAAGGCGGCACCTAAGAAAGCTGCAACCAAGAAGGCAGCTACGAAGAAAGCCGCGCCTAAAAAGGCTGCCAAGAAAACGGTCAAGAAGAAGACCGTCAAGAAGGCTGCTCCTAAGAAAGCTGCCAAGAAGACCGTCAAGAAGACCACGGTAAAAAAAGCTGCTCCTAAGAAAGCCGCTAAGAAGACCGTCAAGAAAGCGACCGTCAAAAAGACGACCGTAAAGAAAGCTGCCCCAAAGAAGGCCGCTAAGAAGAAGACCGTCAAGCGAAAGACTACCAAGAAGAAGGCCTAAGGCCCGCTTGGCAGAAAAGCAGGACCCAAGGCGTCCAACTTTTCCCTCAGCAAGATCACAACGAGACAGAGCCGTTTTCTGCATAGAAGACGGCTCTAGCTTTTTCTTGTGATGACTCTCTCGCCCCCTCTCCCATGAGAAGGAAGATGAGGCTGGAAGTCGTTGGCTACAAAACAGTTAGCGAAGGGATTGGCGGTTTTTCGGCGGCCGAATCGGCCAGCTGCTTTACCAGGTTATGCGCCAGTTTCTCGAATCGCGGTGCTGTGACTTCATTCTGCAGGACGTCGCTCGTCTTTCCTGCATCCCCTTGTTCGCGAATCGAGATGGTGATGGGAATGTCTCCCAAGAAAGGCACATCCAGCTCTTGAGCTTTCTTCTGGGCACCACCCCGCCCGAAGATGTCCCATTCCTTGCCAGTGTCGGGGCAAACGAAGCCGCTCATGTTCTCGACCATCCCCAGCACCGGGATCTTTACCTTGCGGAACATGGCCACAGCTTTGATCGCATCCAGTAGTGCGACTTCCTGCGGCGTACATACGACAACGCTGCCAGTCAGCGGTAGCAGTTGGCTAAGCGTCAATGCAATATCACCAGTGCCTGGTGGCATATCGATGATCAAGTAATCGAGCGGTCCCCAATCGGTATCGCGTAGGAACTGCGTTACCGCGCCGTGAAGCATCGGACCACGCCAGATCACCGCTTCGCCAGGCTCGACGATCAAGCCCATCGAGATGATCTTCAGGCCATCCACTTCTTTGGGCTGGATCCGCTTCTCAATCACCTCCGGACGACCACTCACGCCGAGCAAATGCGGAATACTAGGTCCATAGATGTCGGCATCCATCAAGCCAACCTTTGCGCCCGATTTTTGCAACGCATACGCCAGGCACGATGCGACAGTGCTTTTGCCTACGCCCCCTTTACCCGAACCAACCGCAATCACGCTGCGGGCCGTCAAGCCAATCTGGCCGAGCGGTTCGATCTTGCGTTGGTGTTCGCGCAGTTGAACGTTCACTTCCGTGAGCTCTGGCACCCCTTTAAGTACCTGCTGCCGGGCCAGCTCTTTTGTCTCTTCCCATAACGGAGCGCTGTGTGTGGTCAATTCCAGAATGAACGATACCTTGTTACCGTTCACGTCGACTTCCTTCACCTGATCAGTGCTGGTAATCGAACGACCGCTGAATGGGTCTTTGATACTTTCAAGGGCCTTGATGACTTGTTGGACATCAGCCATGGAGAACTCTCCTTCGAGCGGAAGCAAAGGGCAAGGCCTTCAGACCTTGCCGGAAGCGCGTTGTGTTGGGGGTAGTGGTAGTTGGGTTACCAGGGAAGCCAATCCAGCGAATCGTTCTGATCGGCTGGCCGATCTTCAGGCTCAGGCAAATGTTTCAGGAAACGCTCGATCGTGCGACCGATCGCCGGTAGCGACCTTGGCCCGATAAAAACGAAGCCGCTGCCCATCTCCCAGCAGGCACGATGCCATGCATCCATCCACTCATCTAAAAGTAGAAACACACGACATGCCGGCCATCGCTGTCGAATCTCGGCCACTTGGCGCAAGCGCGACGCGACCTGAGCCGCCGTCATCGAACTCCGCAAGACGATCATCAGCAGACGCTGACTGTCTTGCGAAAGTAACTTGGTGATCTCGGATGCGACCCGGACCTCAACCAAGCCAACCGTCGATGTCGGCGAAAGCCCCCGTAACCGGGGAGCCCAGCATGGTTGAGGTTCGTAAAGTACACAGCGGCCCGATAATTCCATGACAACCCTTATTCATCGTAAGAAGGGAGGCCTGAAGTGACAACCACGCGAAGTCCCGTCGCACCACTCATTCGAGCCCCCATTGCTCGATCCGGCGATGCAGCCGAGCCCGAGAAATACCGAGCATATTAGCGGCCTGGGTCTTATTCCCCTTTGCTGCTTTGAGCGTTCGCTCCAAAATTCCTCGCTCATAAGCTTCTAATGCAGCATCCAGACTGATCGACTCGGTCTCCTTCGCTGCCAGCTTCTTGTGCGGTCCTCGCGAGACAGCCACCGGAAAGTCCGTAACATCCAGCGTAAATCCGGTCGCCGTTTGATGCGCACCGGTCAGCATTTCATTCAACTGATCGATATTGCCCGGCCATTCCTGTTGCTGCAAACGATCGATGGCCTCGGCCGAAATCGATTGCAGCTGTCGATCGGAAGGGATATTAAGCTCTTCGACTACTGCCTGGGCAATGTATGGAATATCTTCCGGCCGATCGCACAGCGGTGGAAGCTCAATCTCTAGGGTCGAGATCCGAAAGGCCAGATCTTCGCGAAACTGCCCGCGTCGAGCTAGTTCCAGCAAAGACTCTTCCGCCGTCGAGAGAATCCGCAGTTCGACCCCAATTAGATCCAGCAGGTGCAACAGTTCTGTCTGGGCCCCTAAATCCAACTTCTCGGCATTCAACAGCACCAGCGACGCATGGCCGCCGTCCTCGTCGTCTTCGCAGCGGTTGGCAAACGCGCGGATCGTAGTCTGCATGATCTCAGCGTCCATCAATTCGCCCTCGATGGTAATCACGGGGCCAGCGTGACCTGGGCTCGAAGCATAGCATATCGTCCGGGCTACCTGCTCGCGTCCAGTCCCTTGCTCGCCAATGACCAGCACGGGGACGCGCGACTGTGAAGCCAAGTCGACCAGTCGCCGCACGCGGATCATGGCCGTGCTCACACCCACCAGGTGGCTCACCGAATAACGCCCGCGATATTCGTGGCGAAGCGATTGAAGCGTCGCATGAATCTCTTCCTGCGGCTGCAGCGGCCCCCAGTGCGGAAACTTATCAGGCGGGGCGAGCATCACCACCACATTGCGAACCAGCGCCATCGATGCGGTGTCCGGTGCATCGGTGATCGGGTAGAAGACACCCCGCCAACTGGTCTCGGTCGCATCCCCGCCGGAAGCCAACGTGATGTCTCGTGTGGCCACTTCCCCCAACCACACGTTGGAAGCAGGACAAAGGTCCGATACTTGTTGCATGGCCTTGGGAAGTTGCCCCAAACCGTGATATCGGGCCGTTTGCTCTAACAACTCGTCGCGCAAGATGCCGAGTGCTTTTTCGGCGGCCGTGTTCAAATAGCGAACCGTATTTCCTTCGCCAAACAAAACGACCGGCCACGCGGAAAGGTCGAACGCTTGAATCAGAAACGTCGTCGGTTTACGGGGAATCGAGGGCACCAGTTACCGTCCACAGGGCTGCAGGCAGCGAGACAAACAAGATTTCTCCAAACTTCGTATTATAAACCAGCACAACAAGCGGCGTGGACTGGTTGTGAGAAAAGCCGTCAAGGCAAACAATAAATAGTGTTCAGTGTGAAGTGTTCAGTTTTCGGTACAGACGTGTTACCCTTTCGTCTCTTACTGAAAACTGAAATCTGAACACCTCAAACTAAATCTGAAAGATTTTCAAAATGCCGATGGATGTGGTGCAGCTGACGCAGCGACTCGTTCAGGTTCCCAGCGTTAATCCGATGGGACACAAAGTCGATCAGCCAGAGATTCAGCTCGAGCACCGACTGGGCGACCTCTTAGAGACCATCTTCCAAGAGATCGGGGTCCAGTACGAACGCATCGAGGTTGCCCCGCAGCGCGACAACGTCATCGCCTGCCTGCCAGGGACTTCGGACAAAATTATTGTACTCGAAGCCCACCAAGACACCGTTCCCGTCGAAGGCATGACGGTCGATCCGTTTGGTGGCAAGCTGGTCGATAACCGACTTTACGGTCGCGGTTCGTGCGACGTAAAGGGAGGCATGGCAATGTGCCTGGCCGTTCTTTCGCGGTTGAAGGAAAACCACGGCGACAACCTGCCAACCGTCTTGGTGGCCTGTACCGTCAACGAAGAGTGCGGTTTTACAGGTGCCCGACACTTGGCCAGCACTTGGAAGAATGGCAACTCGAAATTAATCTCGAAACTACCAGACGCCGTCCTTGTCGCCGAACCAACGCTCATGAACGTCGTGGTGTCGCACAAAGGAGTGGTTCGCTGGCGGTGTCATGCGTTCGGTCAAGCCGCTCACAGCAGCAAGCCTTCGGTGGGCGACAACGCCATCTACCGCATGGCCCACGTGCTGAACATCATTCACGACTACGAACAAACGGTTCTCGCCCAAGCCACCGAGCAAGGTCCCCTCGGCCCGCCGACAATCAGCGTAGGCACGATAGAAGGGGGTGTTAGCGTCAACACGGTGCCTGATTGCTGTACGATCGAGATTGATCGCCGCGTCCTACCAGGCGAGTCGCAAGAGGCAGTTCGCCAAGAGGTGATCGACTACATTGCTGCGAAAATCGACGACCCCGAGAAAGTAAAGCACGACCCACCTTACATGAGTTCGCCAGGCTTGCCACTGGCCGAATCGAATGAAGCATTGGCTAGCCATATTGCCCACGTGGCGAAAGACTTCGGCGTGACCAGCCAATCGCTGCAGGTCGCCTACGGAACCGACTCGCCGGCGTACTTCGCCATTGGCGTCCCCTCGGTCGTCTTCGGCCCCGGCTCCCTTGCCCAGGCCCACACCAAGGACGAATTCATCGAAATCGAGCAGTTGTATCAAGCCACCGATATCCTGGAAGCCGTCTGCCGAAGCTTCGCTTAGTTGCCCCCGACAGGTGAATGGCAACCGCAACCGTAAAAGCCGGGCGCCAGGGCTGGCTAGTCCAGCCGTGCGAACCAAATACCCATGATCCATTGCGGAACACGGTTGCAGTGCTCCCGTTATCATCTCAACGAGCGTCAATACTGCTCGCACTAAATCCGGCCTGCATCGGGTAGAACGGCGCAATCTCGGTTCGTGGTGCGATGCGCTATCGCTGCTCGCACCCTACCGGCACTGCACCGACGGGAACTCCAATCGTGTATGCGCTTGATGCGAGCGTTCTGCGAATTTACGGCATGTAAGATACCACGCTCAAGCCTTCTTGAGCGGGCAGTCAACACATACCCATGCGCGCAGAAAAAAGCGAGAACCTGTGCGGGCAGGCTCTCGCTTTTCATCGTGATCACTCGTGCGAAGCGTTCAATCCAGGAGAGATGCAAGTCTCTGATCACTGAAAACGAAGCACTTCAAACTTCCCACGGACGCTTAAAACACATCCAGCAAGAATTGATGGCCAGAGTGGTACAGACGACCGTTGGGATACGGGTTCTGCCATTGTTCGTTGTAGACCGGGATTCGCATTTCGGTCGGATAGCGATAGTACAGGCTCTCGCGGCTGCGATAGTACTCAGCGCCCTGGAAGTTTTGGGGATAGTAGACGTAGGGATAGTGATAAAAACGTTCCCAGTCGTAACTGCCGTAGGTCCCGCCCCAAACGCGGCTGTAAGCTTGATCGCCAGCTTCAGCGCTGGAGAATGAAACCGACATCGAAGCGGCTATGATCAGACCAAACACGATGTGTCGAAACATCGATGATCCCCCTAATACTCAGTAGTGGTTCACTGGAAGTCGCGACCAATCATCCACGCTTCCCACGGACACATGCCGCACCTTAAGCATCGGCGCGTCAGGAAGCAGGAATTAAGTGAAAATCCCGCAGAACCGGTACGAGAGTCATATTGAGCCGAAATGCATTGCTACGACGGTCAGCTTGCTAGCGGACTCGCCTTCACAAAAATAGATTGGGAACACCGTACACCTGAACGTTTTTTGCCCAATGGAATGCGAAGCAGATTAGCCCAACCCAGTGCTTCCAATCGCGCAGTTGCTTCCATCTGAAATCCCACAGCACCGCGATCACCAAGAGCGTCACCGCCAGCACATCGACCGGCGGAGCCAGATCACTGCGAACGAAACGGCCGGTCTCCCCATCGTCCCACATCGCCTGGGCGATTCGCCAGAAAGCGGCCAGTGCGAACACTGCCGCATGGGCGCCCAACGCAACCTTCCATAGCCTGCCCCAATCACCCAACAGCATGCCGAACAGCAAAAGGAGTGCAGCACCTAGGTAAGAAAGCGTATAGACCAGTTCTTCATAGCGTGGCGCCCGTTTGAGTAAATCTGGCTCGACCAGCCAATGATCGACATACAGCCACAGGACCACCATTGCCAACCAATGCCCTGGGTGGGCATCCACCCATTCCGCATCGCGTGTCGCCTGGTAAATCGCCACCAGACCCGCCGTAATTGCGGCCGAGTCGATGACAATCGCCAGCAGCACTTCAGTACTAAAAGGAACGATCGTCCGAAAAACCAACAAACCCGCGACTGCCATCCACAGAAAGAGGTGGACAAGACTCAAGCGAGAGGTCCGACGATCATCTTTCAGGTCGATGTGCATCAGATGACTCTCGCACAGTCCAATCCAGTTAGGGCGCCGCAAACAAGGCGTTACAGAATGCTTCGGGATCGAACCGTGTCAGGTCTTCGGGCTTTTCGCCGACCCCGATGAACTTCACCGGCAACTCGAACTCTTTGCGGATCGGCACGACAACACCACCTTTGGCAGTCCCGTCGAGCTTGGTCAGAACGATGCCAGTGCACTGAGCGGCGTCCGAGAAGCCTTTGGCCTGGCTGATACCATTTTGACCGGCGGTCGCATCCAGCACCAATAAGACCTCGTGCGGGGCCGCTTCGATTTTTTTGCCGATGACGCGTCGCATTTTATCGAGTTGCGTCATTAGGTTCTTCTGCGTTTGTAGACGACCGGCCGTATCGATGATGACCACGTCCGCGTTTTGATTGATCCCTTCATCGACCGCACGAAACGCGACGCTGGCCGGGTCGCTGCCGGGCTCGCCACGCACGATCGTGGCCCCGAGCCGTTCGGCCCAAATCGACAGTTGTTCTGACGCCGCAGCCCGGAACGTATCCCCAGCACCTAATACTACGGAGTTACCTTGATCGATGAACCAGCGTGTTAACTTTGCAATCGAAGTGGTTTTACCAGCACCATTGACGCCAACCACCAAGATGACCGTCGGACCTTCAGCGGCCATTTTGATCGGCTCTTGGTCTTGCTGCATCAGCCCCGAGAGCTCGTCCTGGATGTTCTTTAGGATGTCTTCGGTATGGACGACACGGCCGCGGAAGTCGCGTGCAATGCGATCCTTGATCTGGTTGGCCGGTCCGGCCCCCATGTCGGTACGAATGAGGATAGCGAAGATATCGTCGAGCAACTCTTCGTCGACCAGGCTACCTTCCGCTTTAAAGAGGTCGCGGATGTCGGTGTTGAGCAGCCGCCGCGTCTTTTCGAGACCTTGCCCCAAGCGCCCAAAGAAACCTGCTTCCTTTTCCAGAGCGTCTTCCGGTGAGGTCGTTTCCGCGTCTTCTTTCTTTTTACCGAATCCGAACATGCCCATCGCTACGAATCAATCCTCTTCCCCTGGGTGGGGTGATAGTGCCCAATGTTCCACCGCCAATGTAGCGGAATCGCCGCCGATTGTCTGCCTCCACTGGCTAGGCAGGATCGATCCCTTCGGCCTGGATACTTTTCAGAATTCGGTCGAGCAGCCCGTTGACGAACTGCGGACTGTGCTTGCCGCCGAAGCGTTTGGCCAGTTCGACTGCTTCGTTAATGGCGACGCGGGCCGGCGTATCGGAGTAGATGATCTCGAATGCACCCAGCCGCAATAAGTTACGATCGGTGGCGGCCATCCGGCGGAGGCTCCAATTATCGGCGAAGCGTTCCAACTGCATGTCGATCTTCCCACGATGCTCGCGGGTACCGATCAGCAGATAACGACCAAATACAATCAGGTTTTCGTCGTTCTTCAAACGCGCACGCAGGAACTCGTCGGCCAGACGCGGGTCTGCATCGGGGTTGAGATCCTCTTGATAAAGGATTTGAAGAACTACTTCTCGCGCTCGACTACGTCTTGCCATGGGAACCTAAAGAATGCCTCGTCTCGAATACTTCTTGCCGGGACAGGGTGTCCGTGGGAATTTCACCGGCCAGATTTGTGAATTATAGCGAGCGTGACCAGTTCATGGTTTCGACTGAGGCAGATTTCGCAGAAGTCCCATCATTTCCAGGGCTGCTTCTGCCGCTTCGACACCCTTATTGCCAACAGCTCCCCCAGATCGGCTGATCGCTTGTTCGACTGTATTACAGGTCAGCAGGCCAAACGAAACGGGAATTTCACATTCCAAGGCCAAGTTGCCCAGCGTTTGGCTGACCTGGGTGTTGATGTGCACGTCGTGCGTCGTTTCCCCTCGGATGACACACCCTAAGCAGATAATGGCCGTGTACTTTCCACTGCGAGCCATCACCGCGGCAGCCAAGGGTATTTCCCAGGCACCAGGGACTTTGGCCACGTCGATGTCAGCCTCGCTGATCCCACGGCTCTCCAACGTTTGCAGCGAACCGGTCAGTAATTTGTCGGTGATCGAGGTGTTATAGGTCGAAACGACAATCGCTACGCGATCGTTGGTCGGAAGATAATCGGTTCCGGAGAAGATGTTTGGCATCGGTAGTTTTCAGTTTCAGTGTTCAGTTTTCAGCAAAAGAGAGAACTTGTGACATCCCTCAACCAGTGAAGCTTTTGAAGCGCGAAGAGCAGCAATGCTCTCCCCCACTGAAAACTGAAAACCCTTTTTCCAACTTCCTCTCGCGCCACTGCGAAAAGGAAGTCATCATTTTAATAGAGGTATGCAGCAAGCGTGTTACTGCACATTCATACTCATTAGAAATTCAGCGTTGGTCTTGTTCTTGCTCATGTGACCGAGCAGGAACTCCATCGCGTCAGGCGGGTTCATTTCGTTGACGACCCGGCGGAGGATGCAGACTCGACGGTATTCTTCGGGATCCATCAGCATCTCTTCGCGGCGTGTCCCGCTGGCGTTGATGTCGATGGCGGGCCAGATGCGACGATCGACCATGCGGCGATCGAGCACAATTTCCTGGTTACCAGTCCCTTTAAATTCCTCGAAGATCACGTCGTCCATCCGGCTGCCGGTGTCGACCAACGCCGTCGCAATGATCGTTAGCGAACCTCCCTCTTCGACCTTTCGGGCCGAACCGAGGAAACGCTTGGGACGTTGCAGTGCGTTGGCATCCAAACCACCGGAAAGCAGCTTACCCGAAGGAGGGCATTCGCTGTTCCAGGCCCGTGCCAGACGTGTAATCGAGTCGAGGAAGATGACCACGTCGGTGCCGAATTCGACCATCCGCTTGGCCTTCTCGATGACCATTTCGGCCACTTGAACGTGGCGCGACGGTGGTTCGTCGAAGGTCGAACTAATCACTTCGCAGTTGGGCGCTTTGACCTGCCGTTCCATATCGGTGACTTCTTCCGGCCGCTCGTCGATCAGCAGCATGATGCAGTAGGCATCCGGATAGTTCGCCAACACGGACTTGGCCATGTTTTGCATCATGATCGTCTTGCCGGCCCGGGGTGGGCTGACAATCAGACCGCGTTGACCGAAACCGATCGGCACAATCAAGTCGATGATACGGCCGCTGACTTCGTCCGGGGTCGTTTCCATACGGATTCGATCGTCCGGGTGCAGCGGTGTCAGGTCGTCGAAATAGACCTTCTGAGACGCGACATTGGGGTCCTGATAGTTGACCGCTTCGACACGCAAGAGCGCGAAGTAGCGTTCATTTTCCTTCGGTGGACGGATCTGCCCGGTGACGATGTTGCCGGTCTTCAAGCCAAATCGGCGGATCTGGCTGGGGGAGACGTAGATATCGTCGGGGCACGACAGATAGTGATAATCGGGGCTACGTAGAAATCCGAAGCCATCGGGTAGGATTTCCAGCGTTCCCTCGCCGTACATCAAGCCGGACATCTTCACGCGTTCTTTAAGGATGCGGAAGATCAGGTCTTGGCGGCGCGCACCGGCTACGTCTTCGAGGTTCTCCTTGCGGGCCTCTTCAATCAATTCCTGCATCGACATCTTCTGCAGTTCGGCGATATGCACTTCGTTGTGCTTGAGCTGCTCGAACTGTTCGTCGTCGTCGTCATCCCCTGGATCGCCACGGTGCTTTTTACGAGCAATTTGCTCGGCCAGGGACATCGGCTCAGGACCATCGTCGTAATTGTTGTTGCGTCGATTCGAGCCGCGAGACGAGCGGTGCC
Source organism: Bremerella alba (assembly GCF_013618625.1). Taxonomy (NCBI): domain Bacteria; kingdom Pseudomonadati; phylum Planctomycetota; class Planctomycetia; order Pirellulales; family Pirellulaceae; genus Bremerella; species Bremerella alba. The sequence continues at coordinate 140,534 of NZ_JABRWO010000012.1, forward strand.
CGTCCGACGAGCGGTTCGAAGATGAATCGGAAGGTTGGGGCGAATTGGGCATGGAATGATTGGCTTGATCCGAAGTAGCTTCATTGGTTTCCGGCATAATTCCGGCACCAAATGCGTTCGCGTCCTTCGAAACCTGGGACGTTACATTGCTATTCGAATTCGAATTGTTGTTCGTATTGCGGTTTGTTGTTGTGTTTCTGTGTGCCATAGGAGAATGTTCTCCAAGAGGAGTTTCCTGGTCAGAGTTGAATCAAGGACTGTCCCTATAACCAACGGTTCAGACCGGTTACCTATCGAAGCGGTTCAAAAAAATAGGCATGCAGTGGGCATGCAGAGCGTCCTCGGTCGACGCAGGCTGTTCCAGGAATGAGGAGGAGACTCTTTCGTTGTAGCAAAACGCTGGAAAGTTCGCGAGGCGATATCCGCAGGAATCCTAGTCTTCGTAAATGGTTGGAAATTAAAGGAGTAACGATAATTCAGGCAGCTATCGACGCAGGCAATTTCTTGACCCCCACCTTTGCAGTAAGGTGGGTTTCATCGCCACTAAATTATTCAACGTGTACCAGCAGCCTAATGCGACGAAAAGGAAAATCTTTGGGGAAGTTAACGCGGATTCCCGCGAGGCCCTGGCGGGGAAGCGATTTGCTGATTCCAAAAGGATCGGATCGCTGCTTGAAGCTGGGATAAGTCGTCGTCGTTGGGGATCGCGATGTCAGCGAGTTGTCGTTTGACTTCTAATTTTTCCTGCGCCGCCTCCCGAATGTCAAACTCATTTTCTGACCAGTTTCGCGCAAGGGCCCTCTCCAAACGTTTCTCGCGCGAGGCATCCACATAAAGAACATAGTCACAATGGCCTATCCAACCGGCTTTAATCATAACCGGGGCATCGACCACAAAAGCAGGCGCCCCAGACACTTCCGCTTGCTTAAGAGCCGCTTCCAATAACGCGCCGATGCGAGGATGCGAGATCTTCTCTAGGTCGGCAAGGGCCTGCCGATGCGGGCCAGAGTCGCCAAAGACAAGCTCCGCGATTTTCGGCCTCAATACGTTCCCGTGAGCATCGAATACGGAGGAAGAAAACCTCGCTCGGATCTCTGCTTTCACCTCAGGCAGTTCCAGAACACGATGTCCGGCCTTGTCGGCGTCGAAAACCACAGCCCCCAATTGGCGCAATGCATCGGTTGCGGCGCTCTTGCCAGATGCGATACCACCTAGGATTCCGATTGTTTTCATGATGCGACTTGCCCACAAGCTTCCAAATCAGACGCAACGGCAATCATTACTAGCCAACTAGTTTTTTTGTTTCCGTGCCCAGCGATTGGTGGACACTTCCCCGTTAGCCGTCGATTGGCACCGGTTCGCATTCGGCCCAGTTTTGCCCAGACTCGACATCAATGACTAACGGAACGTCCAATTTGATTGCTTGGGTCATTTCCGGCAGCATCAACTTCACCAAAGATGGCACTTCTTCCGGGGGTGCCTCAAAAACCAATTCGTCATGAATCTGTAACAAGAGCTTCGACTGCAGATCGGAATCGGCGAGCACCTTGTGAACGCGAATCATTGCCAGCTTAATGATATCGGCTGCAGATCCTTGGATGACGGTGTTCACTGCGGTCCGCTCCGGCATCAGTAGCTGGCGGACCAAACGGTCACGCTTCTGTGGGGAACGCACGCCGTCGATTTTGCGTCGGCGACCGAGAATCGTTTTCACGAAACCATCCTTGTAGCACTGCTGCAGGGTGTTTTCCATGAAGTCATCGACGCCGGGGTACTTTCGGAAGTACGCATCAATAAACCCGAATGCTTCGTCCTTTTCGATATCCAGGCTCTTGGCTAGGCCAAACGCACTTTGTCCGTAGACAATCCCAAAGTTAATCGCCTTGGCACTGCGGCGTTCGCTGGAGGTCACTTCTTCGAGTGGAATGCCGTATACCTGCGACGCGACCTTGGCATGAATATCTTGATTGTTGTGATACGCGTCACGCAGAGCTTCGTCCTTGGAATAGTGTGCCAGTACGCGCAACTCGATCTGCGAATAGTCGGCACAAACCAGCACCCAACCGTCGCGACTGGCTTTGAAGGCCGAACGTATATCTTTCCCTTCCTTGGTTCGGATGGGAATGTTTTGCAGGTTCGGTTCGTTGGAACTCAACCGCCCGGTCGCGGCCACCACTTGATTGAACGACGTATGCACGAGATTCGTCTTCGGACAAATCATATTCGGCAGCGCGTCGATGTAGGTGTTCTTCAACTTGGCATACTGCCGGAAGTCGATGATCTTCTGTGGTAATGGGTCTTGCTTGGCTAACTGCTCAAGCACTTCGGCATCGGTCGACGCGCCTGTCTTCGTCTTTTTGATGACCGGCAGCTTGCGTTTCTCGAACAGAATTTCTGCCAACTGTTTGGGAGAAGCGATATTGAATGGTTGCTCGGCGATTTCATAGATCTCGGTTTCGAGCGCATCCAGGCGGTCGCCATAGGCATCGCTCAAGTTTTTCAGACGCTCGGTATCGACGCGGATGCCGTTGCTCTCCATCTCGACCAGGACATCGATCAGGGGAATTTCCACGTCGTCGAATAGGTCGTTCAGGCCTTCCTCGTCGAGACGTTCGCTTAAAATCTCGTACAGCCGCAGCGGAATGTCTGCGTCTTCACAGGCATAGTACGAGACCTTTTCGAGCGGAACCTGGCTCATCAAGATTTGCTTCTTGCCGGTCCCAATTAACTCGCTGATCTTAACCGTTTCGTGCTGTAAATAGCGACGCGCCAGTTCATCGAGGCCGTGCGACCGCGCGCCGGCTTCCAACAAGTAATGGGCAATCATCGTGTCGAAATCGACGCCAGCCAACTCGATCCCTACGCCACGAAAGATAATCTCGTCGTACTTCAGGTTCTGCCCCAGCTTCTTAATCTTCGGATCTTCGAGCACCGGTCGCAGAGCTTCGATCACTTCTTGCAGAGGTAAGCACGGGTCCTCTTCAGGTGTTTGGACGGGTATGTACCGCGCGGTCCCGGGCTGCCAGCAAACTGAGATACCAACTAGGTCGGCCCAGCGGGGGCTGGTATGGGTGGTCTCGGTATCGATCGAGATACGTTTTTGCTGGCTGAGTATTTCGACCAGTTCGGTTAGTTGATCGGTCGTTTCGATGGTTTGATAGTCGAGCGTGGTCGCTTCCAAAGCGCTGACGCCCCCCTGCCCTGCATCGCTGGTAGAGAGCGACTGCAATTGTTTGGACAAGGTCCGAAACCCGAACTCGTCACATAACGCTTCACATGCCTGCGCATCGACCGGCGTAACAACGTACTTGTCCCATTCCCAAGTGAGCGGGACATCATCGCGCAGGCGTACCAGTTCCCGGCTAACCATCGCCAGTTCGCGTCCGTTGGTGATATTTTCCTTCCGCTTCTTTCCCGAGATCTTATCGACGTTGTCGAGCACCTCGTCCAAGGTGCCAAACTGATTGAGTAGGTCCTTGGCGATCTTGGGGCCAATTAACGGAATGCCAGGCACGTTGTCGACCGAGTCGCCCACCATCGCCTGAAAGTCGACGACTTGATCGGGACGCACGCCCCAGTCTTCGAGCAATCCTTCCGCCGTGTAGAAAGAATCCTTACGCACATTGAACAGCCGCACGTTATCGGTAATCAGTTGCCGGCAATCCTTGTCGGTGGTGACCAGGGTGCAACGGCCTCCTTTTTCCTCCACCACTTTTGCGGCAGCGGCCAGGACATCGTCGGCCTCGAAGCCTTCGCAGGCGAGAACCGGGATTGTCATCGCCTCGAGCAGTCGCCGAATGCCGGCAATCTGTGAAGGTAACTCGACCGGCATTTCGTCGCGGTTGGCTTTGTACTGGTCGTATAACTCATTGCGAAAGGTCGGCCCCGAAAGGTCAAACGCACAGATCAGATAATCAGGCTTCTTCTTTTCCAACAGAAAGACCATGTCCCGGGCAAAACCATAGATGGCAGCCACCGGCTGACCCGCCGGACCGGTCATGGGCGGGATCGCATGGAAAACCTGGAAGATCAGCGAGTGCGAGTCGACAATCCACACCTCTTTGCCCTGCAAGTCGCTGGGATCGACTGGAACCGGCGGAGCAGACGGGGTTGGGGGATTATTTTCCGAAATTTCCTGCGTCTCGCTCGTGTCGAAACTTAGCGACGTTTGTCGCGTGCGTTTTTTCATCATGCCAACTGCGTAAAGGGGGAAGCCAGAAGCCGCTGCGAACTACGATCCTGCACGTAGATTATTGTGCAGCAACGAGTTACGAACAAGAAGCCACCCTCATATGCCCAATTCCTAAGGTTTTCGCAATTTCAACACAACTCCCTGAAGGAACGTTGCCTAAAAACCTCGCGATGCGACAGAACAACATTCCCATAACTCCTTTGTCATATAACGACTTACGCCAATTCCAAATCATTGACTTCTGCCTAGATTGCGTGTACACTTACAGTGCTGGCAAAGCTTTGACCAGCCAACCACTCATCCCAATCGCTATTCCGCCCCTAGGGTTCACAAATGCTTAACATGAGGCCCAGATAGGCCTTCTGTCGTCGCTTGTTGATGTAATCCCTACTATTGGTTGGATTGGCATTTGCCCTCGCTTTGACTAATTTAGGCAAACTAGGGAGACCGCAGGTCCATTACCCGTCTCCCTTTACTTGTCCCCTCAGGAGAGATTCGCTCATGGCAGCCCGTGACAATCAAGGTCTTCAAATCGCCGTGATCCTTATGGTCATGATGGTGGTCGGTTTGGGTATCACGACCGGCGTGTTCTACAACGCCAACTTGAAAGCGCAAACGGACGCACAGGATGCGAACGCACGAGCCCAGGCCGAATCATCCAAGGCCCGTGACTATCTGTTGGAACGCAACCGTCTGAAGGTCATGATCGGTCACACCGAAGAAGCGACCATGGACGAAATCGAAACGCAGTTCACCAACGACGTGGCCGCTTTTGTAGCCGACGAAAATGGGACTCCAGCTGCGGCTCAAGCCTTGAACTATCGTAAGATCCCCGTCGAACTTCGCAATAAGTACGCTACGCTCGAGCAGCAGCTCGCATCGTCGCGTGCTCAGATCAACGCCCTTCAGGCCGAACGTGATTCGATTCGCACGACTGCCGATTCTGCCGTGGCGAAAGCGAAGTCCGAGAAGGACACCGCCGACGCTAACCTGCGTAAACTAACAGCCGATTACGAGTCGGCCCGTCAATCGCTGCAAGACGACCAGAAGAAAGTCCTCGCTTCCAAACAGGCCATCGAAGGTCAGGTCGCTCAGGTGACCGCGAAGTTCACCCAGGAAAAGAAAGTTCTCGATAAAGATATCAAGGACATGCGGACTCTGATCGATGGCCTCAACAAAGTGAACGAGAACCTGCAGCCACAGATCACCGACCGTCCTGACGGCAAGGTTGTTTGGTCGAACCAACGCGAACAAACCGTTTGGATCAACCTTGGCTCGCAAGATTTGCTGCGTCCGCAAATGACCTTCAGCGTCTATCCAGTCGGCCAAGAGAACCTGGCTGGTGTCGCAGTGAAAGGGACGATCGAAGTCAGCAAGATCCACGACGGTCATCAGGCCGAAGCTCGGATCACTAGCTATGACGTGGCCAATCCAATCATGCCTGGAGACACCATCTTCACCCCGACCTGGACCCCAGGCCATCCTGAGAAATTTGCCGTGGTCGGGTACATCGACATTGATGGCGACGACAAAGACGATACCGACGACCTACGTCAGATTATCGAAACGTCCGGTGGCGTGGTCGCTGCCTATGTCGACGAAACCGGCAGCATCAAAGGTACGATCACTCCGGACATTCGTTACTTGATCCTGGGTAAACGCCCAACCGACAAGACCGCCGAAGGAACCTTGGCCTCGTACTCGCAATTGAGCGAAGCTGCCCGATCCAACGGTATCCAGGCGATTCGCGTCGACCAGTTCATTGACTGGGCCGGCTACACTGGTGCCGAAGAACTCGTTCGCTTGAATGCCGCCTCTAAGCTGGAAGAGCTGGAAGCCCAAGCCGAGAAGGTCAAAGCGGGCTTCCAAAAGCGACGTCCTAGCGGCGAGAGCGCCTTCTAAGACGGTTGTCTTTTCAAGTCAGATCATCACAAATCAAAAAGAGCCGAGATTGCTATCTCGGCTCTTTTTATGTTCCAGTATAAACGGCTCTTAGTGTTTACTATTTGAGTAACTAAGGAGAGCGTCTGATGATCGTCACCACCGGCAACGATGTCGAAGGACAGCGCATCGTCGAGTACCTGGGTCTGGTCCGAGGGATCGTCGTTCGCTCGACAAGCATCGCCCGCGGTTTCATCGGCGGCATCCGGGCCATAGGCGGCGGTAACATCCCAGAGTATGCCGCCGTGTGCGAGGAAGCCCGGCAACATGCGTACGATCTCATGCTCGAGCATGCGCAGCAAGTCGGGGCCGATGCCATTATTGGCGTGCGTTACGATGCGACCGAATTCATGCCCGGCTCAACGGAAGTCTTAGCTTACGGTACGGCGGTTAAGCTTCAGCCGAACGCCGAATGACGTGCAAACTCGCAGTGGATTGCTGATCCCCAGTTCGCACAGCTGGACGAGCCAAGTGAACGGGACGGAAGACTAGACGATGGAAGCTTCCTGGTGCACGCTGCTATCGGAAGCGTTGGCCTGTTTCCACAGATGATAGCCGAAGAATGCTTCTCCCAGCTTGGCCAGTTCGCCGTGCAGGTCGTGATACTTTTCCAACTTCGTAGCCGACACGAGAATACTCGGATCGCAAAACATACTGGCCGGCTGTGTCAGTTGCAGCTCGCGACTAATCTTTTTAAGTAGCGACGAGTCTTTACTGCTGAGCTCGTGCTTCTTGCACAGATCAGAGAACAGCCGCTGTGGGTTGTCGACATTCCAGGCCTCCTCGCTTTCCTGCCAGCGAGTCAAAGCCCAGACTAACGAAGCAATTACCAGAACGACCAACGCCAAGACGATAAAGTGTGGAAGATTAAAGTGAGCATTCTCGGCGCGGAAGTGTTCTCCCATTGCCCGAAAGTCCACCGATGGCTGGTCTGCCAGAAAAACGAATTGTTCAAGTAATGCCATCGGTCTTCGCTCCTAAGTGGTGACCTTGACGCTGGCGACCGACGCCTCGATCGGTGGCACGGCCACTTTCGTTCCAGCGATGCGGCGGAGGCTTGCCTCGGCATTCTCACGAACGCGAACATTCCGATCGAGCATGGCCCCGCGAAGTGCCGTCACCGAGGTCGACGAAGGACAACGGGCAAGAAGCTTAGCCGCTTCCGCACGCAGAAAATGATCTTCGTGCTGCAAGGCCTTGATCAGATCGGTCTCCATGTCGAGATGATTTTCCATCACTTCGATAATCTTCAGCGCACGCAGTCGTCGGTAGCTGGCATCGTCGACCATCTCTTCCGCCAGCAGACGCTGCGTGTTGACATCGATGCCGCGAACCAGACGCCCGGTGTTCTTTTGCGCGTCTAAGCTCATCTTGTCGAACGCGGCCAAGAAGCGGGGGAAATTGAATTCGGCCAGCGACCTGCGAACGGTGTCTTGAACGACCAACTGCGGGCTATCAAGATGCTGTAGAAGCAGCTTAATCGCGCCAGGAATTCCTCGCGGCCGTAACTGGCGCAGGGCTTCGGCACGCACGCCAGCGTTGGGATCGCTGACGGCATCCAGGATTAGCTCATTGGTGTGTGGATCGACATAGCTGGCCAGCTCTTCGAGTGCAGCTAAGCGTCCGCTGGAATGCCCAGAATCGGCGACCAGCAGCAGCAGCTTATACAACCGATCCGAACCAATCGATGTCGACATGGCCATGTGCACGGCAGCTGCTTGCTGAAGTCCGTTTAGTTTCTCGAGCACCGGGCGATGCTCTTCAGCCCAGGCCACTTTGGTCAGCTTAGCCAGATTGCGCCGGACGGTATCGTTCATGTTTCCTTGGATCCGCGCCGTCAATTCCGACATGAACGCGGGATCGTGCCGCAGTCCCACGATGCTGAGCACTGGGGCACTAGGGTGCATGTCCGTTAGTGAACTGAGCACCAGATCGATAATTTCCGGGCGAGAGCTATGCTTCAGGAAGCGAATAATGGCGGAGTGTGCTGGGTGTTTGGTATTATTCCAGGCCTCTCGCAGCAGTTGGTTTTCGCGGGTCACCAGGACCAGGAACGCTTCCAGGATGGCCAGCGACTCGTGCTGTTGGAAGTGGCTGATGCAGTCCCCCAGAGAATCGATCGCACGACTGCGAACCGATTCGACTCCTATTTTGTTATCGCCGGTGCGGAGGTCCTTGCGGAGACTGGCCGCCAAATGCACGAGTGTATTGCCTGCCGAATCTCGGTAGGAATGGCCCGAATCTCGAACAATCAGCGTCAGAGCCGGAAGCAGCTCGTATTCAGGAACCTGATTAAGAACCTCAAGCCCCAACGCAAATTGCTCGTGGTCGTTCGATTGAATCAGTTCACGCAGGGCGATCTCTAGCGAGATGCCAGACAGTTCGATCCAGCTGCGTTGGACCGGGGTAAATTTTCGCCAGCGCTGCACGAGGGCCCGCTGCGCGACCGCATGGCGCTGACGGAGCAAAGCAGACAGGGCACCCTCGCGAACTTCGGAATAGGGGGAATCGAGCGCATCTACCAACACCGGGACCGCCGCATGGTTGTCTGTGTTGGCAAATAGCTGAAAGGTTTTTTCGATTCCGGAGGGCACGATTCGATTCTCTCTGTACGTCTGATGGGTTCCGGGCATTGGCGGCCGGAGCTTGGATCGACTACAGGAAAATCTAGTTTTCCCCTCAGATATGGGCTGTGAGAAACCGTATGAAATCGAATCCGCCCAAATCTTGGGGCGATGCAATCGTTACAGATAGAACGAGACGCAGCCTTTTTAGGGGGGATTGATGAAGAAAAACGACCTCATCAAACCCCCAATCGGCGGCAGTCTACGAATAAACCCGTAACCATCAATTTCGACGTTAGATATTGAACTGGCGAAGCACCAGATCGCACACATCGGTATCGGCCAAAGGTGTCTCGGGGTAGACGCCTTTCTGGTTCGAGAGCAGGATACCTCGCTGGGCTTCCGTTTTGGGAGGGGCCCCGTGCGAGCCCTTCACCAACGTCGCATCCAGCGGGATCGACTTGGTGGCCATATCGACGTGCATCTCGACCGGGTCGTACCCAGGCTTACGATGGATATCGACCGTCCGAGCAAACTTCGGAGCGAGGGCATCGTCGAGCCAATAGTAATAAGCTTGCCAGCTGTTGTCCGTCGAAACGAGAATGACGTCCCCACTTCGCTCGTGGTTAAGGAAGTACTTCTCGCGATCGTCGCCGGCTAGGACTTCGGCAATGCCTTCCTGCCCATCAAACAGCTTAACGACCTTATCGATGGTGGCCTGATCGCGATCTTTCGCGTAGATATGCGACAGTTGATGATCGGTCACGGCAAACGCTTCGCTCCCGCGATAGTTGATCGTTTCCCCATCCTCGTCGCTGTTCACTTGCATCAAGCCAGCTTCTCGCAGCACGCGATTCGGATAGGTGACATGATCGACCGGAACAATCGTGTATTCGCTGGCTACTAGAATCAGCACATCTTCACCGTAGGCTTCTTTCAACCCGGCAAATAGCTCTCCGAGGACGAAGTCCAATTCCGCGACAGATTTCTGAGCTGGCTCGCTGTCAGGGCCAAGTTTTTGGGCCTGGTAGTCGAGATGCGGCAGGTAGATGTAAAAGAAGTTGGGCTTGTGCTTCTTCGCGGTCAGAGCGGCCGTATCGGCAATCCACTTGGTGGAAGGAATCGATGCGAGCGGTCCCCAGAAGTACTTGAGCGGAAAGTGATTGTACTGTTCGAGTAATTCGCCGTAATACTCGGTCGGCCGCGTGTAACACCACAACGATTCGCTTCCGTCTGGGTTGTGCACCGGGGCCGGCATGCAGACATAGTCGGCATTGCAACGTTTGCTGAGCATGGGGAACCACACAGCCGACGTAAGCGATGGATCGTGCTGCTTCAAGGTGTCCCAAATCTGCGGACGATCGATGGCTTCGTTGCCCATGGTCCACAGTTCGACCTCCCCCTTTTCACGGTCGTACCAGCCGTTGGCGACCACCCCATGATCGACCGGCAGCATCCCAGTCATGATGTTCGTTTCTACGCACAAGGTCACTGCGGGAAAGCTAGGCACGAGCGTTGCTTTGTCCCCAGATTCGGTCAACGCCGTAAGATTCGGCATGTGGGCAACGTCGGAGGCTCGCAATCCGGGGATGGAAAGAAGAACAACGTTGTCGGCCATGGGGATACTCGCTGAAGAAAGGGCAGGATCGAAATCAATTCACAATCAAATCACTCTAACCCGAGATTCCACGCGAGAAAACCAGGGCTAACCACTTGCCCAACATGGGAAGGGTTTCGCATCAGGGTGGGAGGTCTCACGGGTCTGGGGATGTCCTACGGGTTCCGACTGAGCTAGATCAGCGGCTTTAAGAAATCGTAAGCGTTCTTTGCCATGTTGGGGCCGTCGTGGCTGTGACGGCTGAGTTCCACGTTTACGGTACCTTGGTAGTCGATTTCCTTAAGGGCTTGGAAAATCGGTGGGAAGTCGATCTCGCCTTCCCCAAAGGGTAGGTGCTCGTGGACACCGGCGCGCATGTCTTCCAGGTGGATGTTGACGACGCGGTCGCCGTAGCGGCGGAGGTAATCGGCGATGGGCGTTTCGCCTTGGCAATGCAAGTGGCCGATGTCCAGTGTCAACTGAAAGTTAGGAGCATCGATCCGCTGCTGCAGCTGGTCGAACTTCTCCATCGTGTCGATTAACATGCCAGGCTCCGGCTCGAAGCCGATCGTTACGTTGCGTTCGGCGGCATAGTCGAGCACTGGCTCTAACGAGGCAACCAGCCGATCCATAGCAACTTCGGCAGAAACATCATCCAGCAGACGGCCTGACCAAACCGAGACGCAATCGCTTTTGAGCGTTTGAGCCGTATCGATGCAGTGCCGCATGAACTCGTAACGAAGGTCGCGGCCTTTGGCTTCGGGGCTGATGAAGGTCGGCTCGTGTTTGTGACGCGGATCGAGCAGAAAGCGGGCCCCTGTTTCGATCACCGATCGCATTTTCGCTTCTTCCAGCGTTTTGGCGAGAAGATCGACCTGACGCGTGGCGAGATAGGTGTTGCCAAACGGCGTGAGGGTCAAATGGTCGATCGTCAGGGCAATCGCCCGGTAGCCGATCTCTGCCAGGATTTCCACGGCATCGAACGGGTCGTGATGCGCGAGTCCATTCGTGTTGTATCCTAGGATCATTCCTGACTAACCCTTCGACCTTGCAATGCCGATGACTGGTTTGTTTATCCACGCGAACCAAAGTTGGCCAACCTCGATCGCGTTGCCCCATCACGATACCGAAACCATTACGTCGAATACATCCAGCGGCGAAGCCCCATCATCGGAAACAGTAGGGCAACGATCACCACCGACCAAATCGTTCCGCATACCGCTAGGGTAATCGCTGCGTCGTAAAAAATCAGCGACAAGATCGCTTGTTTAATCGTTAATTGCACGTTTCGCGGCTCGGGGTAACAGACCGCGATTACCACTCTTCGCGCAAGGGCCAAGCTCAATAATAGCAGAATCCCCCACAGCCCAAATGATTTGGCCGAAACGATCGCAACAATCGACGGTTGAAACCAGGGCAATATTCCTAGCATGCTGATGCCTGCCAGCATTAAAAAAGCCCCCAAGCCGAGCATGGCCCGGCTGCTCACGACCGCTTCGGTTCGCGCGAACCAGGTCACGCCGACGATGTACACGCCGATACCGCCGGCAAAGAGCATTTGTCCCGTATCGTAGCCCAAGAACTGCCAGCTTTCGCCAGAGGGAAGCTCTTGCGACAGGCTCATCCCCAACAAAATGTTGAAAAAACGACAGGCCCCCATCAGCCACGGTGCTAAGGGCGTTCGCTTGAGAACGGCGTCGTAGGCCACCACGCAAACGGCAAGACAGGCCGCCACGGCACCGCCTCGCCAGGGAATCGCGGCATAGTCGACGTAAACATAGCCGCCCAGAAGTGCTACCAGGCAGCCGACAACCAGCATCGAAAAGCCGGCCAGCATAGCCGTTTGCGCGGAAATCGCCCCGGAAGGAATCGGGCGATCGGGGCGTTCTTGGGCATCGACCTCGCGGTCGTAGTAGTCGTTAAGAATCATCCCTGCGCTGTAGATCAGGCTGGAAGCCAGCACCAAGCACACGAAGATGACCGGAGCGTTTAGGTTGGCGACGCCTTGGTTGGCAAATGCCGAGACGATAAAGAAGCCTGCGAAAATATCCGCCCAGGCCGTAAACAGGTTCGGTAGCCGGCACAGCTTGCCAAATGCTAGCCAGGCAGGGTCAACCGGTTTCTCGGGGGTTGTCGAATCGTCCAAGGGGCGTCTCGTGAAAGTTTTGCATGCGCGAGGGATTAGGACTTTGATCTTACTTTTTTACACGGGAAACGTCGAGGATACTCGATTCACTCGTGCTGAAAACGGAACACTTCCTCCTGAAAACTAACAACAAAAAAACCCCCGCGTCGGGCGACTGACGCGGGGGTGCTTTGAAAAGGAGGGGATTGCAAGTGAAAAACCTAGGCACTTTTCGTTTCAGGCATTTGGAATAGTGGTTCTCGACCTTCAACGATCTCTCGTGTGATCGAGTAGTTCGAGCCGGGTTCTTGTTCCGGCAGGTCAAACATGATGTCGAGCATGACCGACTCGATGATCGAACGAAGACCACGGGCACCGGTTCCCTTGGCCAGGGCACGCTGGGCGATCGCTTCGATCGCTTCGTCAGTGAACTCGAGTTCGGCGTTTTCCATCTCGAAGAGGGTCTGGTACTGCTTGACCAGGGCGTTCTTCGGTTCGGTGATCACCTTCTTCAAGCCGTCGAGGTCGAGTGGTTCCAGCGAGGCGACCATCGGCAAACGACCGACGAGTTCAGGAATCAGGCCGTACTCGAGGATGTCGTCGCTGGTCACGTTTCGCATCAGTTCGGCTGCATCAGCGTCCGACTTGAACCCCGAAGATTGACCGAAGCCAATGCTCTTGCGCCCCATGCGGCGACGGACGATGTCGTCGATACCGACAAACGTACCACCACAGATGAACAGGATGTTACTCGTGTCGATCTGAATGTACTGCTGCTCGGGATGCTTACGACCACCTTGTGGCGGAACATTGGCGACGGTGCCTTCGAGCATCTTCAGCAAGGCCTGCTGGACCCCTTCACCAGAGACGTCACGGGTGATCGAGACGTTGTTAGACGTCTTGCCGATCTTGTCGATTTCGTCGATGTACAGGATGCCTCGCTGGGCGGCTTCTACATCGAAATCAGCGGCGTGCAATAGTTTGAGCAGCAAGTTCTCGACGTCTTCACCGACGTAGCCTGCTTCGGTTAGCGTGGTAGCATCACCAATGGCGAAAGGAACGTTAAGGATGCGAGCCAACGTACGAGCCATTAGCGTCTTACCGCTACCGGTCGGACCGGCGAGCAGGATGTTCGACTTTTCGATCTCGACATCGGAACCTTCGTGACCGACGACCAATCGCTTGTAGTGATTGTGAACGGCGACCGACAACACCTTCTTCGCACCATCCTGACCAATGACGTATTCGTCGAGGTTGGCCATGATTTCGCGAGGGCTGGGAATCTTGTTGAACAGCTTGTTGCCAGATCCGCGACGGCGATTCTCTTTCTCGAGAATCTCTTTGCACAAGTCGATGCACTCGCCGCAAATGTAGACGTTGTTGTAAACGTCGCCAGGTCCCTCAACGAGCGGGCCTACTTCGCGGTAGTTTCGACGACAGAACGAACAAAATGCATTCTTCTTGTTGGTGCTATTGTGGCGAGTTCCACCAACGTCATTTCCTGCGGGCATGAATTCACTCCTTTTCGGCTTCGCTTGGAACAGCAACTGGCAGGGGCGTTTGGACCTTGAGGCAATCTCTTGATGCTTATGCCGGCCAGGGCTGTTGTTATTTCCACGTGCTGCTCGACTGGCCATGGCTTATCGAAGCCGTAGGCCTGGGGGCATCCTTGTCCGCAAAGAGTTCGAGCCGTATCCTTCAGCCGCAGTTATCGCTCTTCAAAAATAGCGACGTTCTACGCTGATACCGCTTCGCATGGGCGAAGAGAGAATCACTTCCGTGACCCTCATTGGTTGGCCTCCCAGGCACCACACCTCGCATTACGAAACGATGTTTTGGTTTGTGCGATGTTGTTTCGCAAAAACCAGACAAATTATCCCTAATCCGACTTGCTGGCATCTTCGGTAAAAACGATCTCCGCTTCTTCCGAAACTGTTGCAGGTTCTTGGATTCGGGCTGACATGTCCGTTGTTATTTTTCGGAATTCCTCGTCCGATAGCTCACCCTGTGAATGCATTTCGCGGAACTTTGATAGCATCGATGCAGGGTTGTGTTGGTCCTCGTCCGAGTATTCGCGCCATTTTCTCAGAAGGTGGAACGTTAGTGCCAGTCCTAGGATACATACCGCTAATAGGAATACTGCGAATGCTAACTGCAGGTATTGATTTTCCATCTCGACCCAGGAAGTACTAACTCGTCATCGTCTACCCATGCCGCAAGCATACCGATAGCGTGGGTAGTCCTTCAAACCCCTATTATTTCCATAAACGGCAACCTCGTCCAATCATTCGCCCGGATTGCACCACCCCGATCGGCAAATTGACAAGGTCATCCGCCGCCAGATAGGCTATGACTTCTCGTATCTTCTTACTTGAAGAACATTTAGGGCGATCTGATCATGGCACGCGAAGCAACCATTCAAAAAATCTCGACCACAGGAATTGTCGCCGTCATCCGCGCGGACAATGGGGAAATCCTGGCAGATGTCACCCAGGCCCTGGTCGACGGAGGGGTAACGGCCATCGAAGTCACCTTTACCGTGCCCAAGGCCCACAAGGTCCTGGAATACGTTGCCGATCGTTTCGGAGACAAAATCCAACTCGGTGCCGGAACCGTACTCGATGCCGAAACAGCCCGCATCGCGATTCTCGCCGGGGCGGACTTCATTGTCTCGCCGATCGTCGACCTGCCGACCATTGAAATCAGCCATCGTTACGACAAAGCGATGATGGCCGGAGCACTAACCCCGACCGAAGTGGTAAAAGCCTGGCAAGCCGGATCCGATGTAGTGAAGATCTTCCCCTCGGACCTGACCGGACCAAGCTATCTGAAATCGCTGAAGGGCCCCCTGCCCCAAGTTCGCATGATGCCGACCGGCGGCGTCAACTTAGAGACGGCCGAGTCGTTTCTTAAAGCCGGCGCCTGTGCTTTGGGGGTTGGTGGGTCGTTGGTCGAAAAGTCTGCGATTGAATCAGGCAACATGGACCGCATTCACGACCTAGCCAAACAATATGTCGAGATCGTCCAGCGATTCCGGGCACAATAGTTGTTCCCTGGAATAGGGACCGATACGATGCATTGAGACGAACTCGACGTTTTCTCATCCCCTTATTCCGCAGCGCTCATGCCCATCTCGTTTGCTTGCCCTCATTGCGGGACCCAAATGGAGGTCCTCGACCGCTTTGCCGGCCAAACCGGGCCATGCGCCGTGTGCGCTAAGACAATCACTATTCCCGGTAGCGTCAGCCCAGCTGCCGACCAAAACCACGCACGCGGGAACACCAAACGCTCGTCCGACGATAACAGCGGCGTGGCCTTGGGTACGCTGATCGGAATTCTAGGAGGCTCGGTCGCTTGCTTCTCGGTGATCTTCCTGACCCTGGTGTTGATCTTTCAGGTGGCCATACCGGCTGCGAACCAGATGCGAACGGACAGTTTAAACCGGGCTTCACTGAACAGGATCGAACGCATCACCCAGGCCCTTAATGCTTATCATGATCTGCACGGATCGTACCCGCCTGCCTATTTCACCGACGATAAGGGAAAGCCAAGTCACTCGTGGCGGGTCATGATATTGCCGCAACTGGATCGCAACGATCTCTACGAGCAGTACAATTTCGATGAGCCGTGGACGTCGCCGGCAAACATCACTGTGACGACTCAGATGCCAGACGTCTATCGCAGCGAAACAGACAATTCGGCCCAAGCCATCTCTACCAACTTCGCCGCCGTGGTGGGTAAGCGGACGATGTTTCCGCATGCAAAGTCGACGACCCGGTCTCAGGCAATCGACGACCCGAGCACCGTGTTATTGATTGTCGAACTTCATGGACTCGGTTTCGACTGGACCGATCCGACCGAGAACTACGACCTCGATAGCCCGCAAGGAACGATGATTATCGACAACAATCGGCAATCTTCGACGTCGAACGGTTCGATGCTGACGGGCAACATGGGCGTGATGAACGAGGATACGTACCACGCCGACGAAGCGACTTCGGTCACCCTTCTGCAAAGCATGGCGACGCGAAGTGGTAGCGAAGATATTGGCTACGAGATGGACATGCTCGACCAGCCGTGAGCGTTACGAATTAAGCGATTGGTACGAACCGTACGACCGGCATAGTTTGCCAGCCTTTGCTGACGCGTATCATACGAGCGACCCTATCAAGCGGACGACTCAACGACCGATAGAATGTCTTGTCGTGTCCTCTATCGCAAAAGGGTCGTTCATGTTTGCCAAATCACGCTTGCTCGCTGCCACCACTGGCGCACTCGCATCGATGCTGGCACTCAGTGGAGCCATGCTATCAGTTCAGGCCCAACGGCCAGCAGAGGCGACCACTGCAGACGGCGGCCCCATGCTGACTCGACAGATGGAGTTTGGCATTCCTTACCAGGTGGATGCTCCCGGCTCGACGCCCGAAGTCCAGTTGATGGTCTCAAACGACCGAGGCGCTAATTGGGTTGGCTATCATCGTCAGTCGGCCCAGCAAAACCGGTTCGTCTTTCAAGCCCAATCCGATGGCGAATATTGGTTTGCAATCCGCACGTTCGATGCCAGCGGACGACCAACCGAAAACAACGGTTATTTCAAACCCGAGTTGAAAGTCGCCATCGACACGCAAACCCCAGACGTTTCGCTTAAGGCGCACGCACTGGAAAGTGGTGAGGTGATCGCACAGTGGTCGATTAACGACCCCGCGATTGACGTTGAACAGATCCAGCTAAGCTATCAATCGTCACTACAGTCTCCTTTCCAGTCCGTTCAGGTCGATGCTTCCAATGCCTATCAAGCCGATGGTGTCATTGCTGGCGAAACACGGTTCTTTCCGATTGCGACGGATCGGGTCATGCAGATCCGACTCGATGCCTACGACAAAGCAGGCAACGTAGGCTTCGCTCAACAGTCGGTTTCGGTGCCGCTGGTTGCCCAAAAGCCAAGCTGGAACGGTGTTCCCAGACCAGCCCCAGGCAAGGCCGGCCCCGCCCCAGACTCATTGGCCGGCGGTAACATCCCGGTCGACCCGTTCCGACAACGCCGGATCGAGATGCCTGAGCCGCCCAAGCAAGCAGTACCCTGGCCGACCGATAATGCCGTGCCGCGACTACAAAACCATGCCAGCAACCCCAGCACGCCATCTAGTGCAGGCCCTCAGCAAAGTCAGCCGTTGGCCGGAATCGGAGTTCCGCCGGTGCCGCAGGGCATGGACGATCGGTTCAAGCCTGCCAGTATGAAGATGGAACCGCCGGTGGCTTCCTCTAGTCAGCCAGAACGCCCAACCGTCAGAGCAAACTCAACGGTCGGCCTTCCACCAGGGGTGACAGCCCAAGCGATCAACCACAAAGGCTTCGCGCTCAATTACGGAGTCGACACAGTCGGCCCCTCCGGCATCGGCCAGATCGAACTGTGGGTGACCCGCGATGCTGGCGAAACGTGGGAACCCGGTGGAACCGATCCCGATCGTCAAAGCCCGTTCGATGTGGAAGTTCAATCGGAAGGGACCTATGGGTTCCGCATCGTGGTTGAAGGAGGCAACGGCCTGACCGGTCGACGCCCGCAACCCGGCGACCTGGCCGACATTTGGGTGCGTGTCGACCTGTCGCAACCGATCGCGACGATCACCAACGTGGTGTACGGAGAAGGTCCTCACGTGGGGCATCTGGATATCAGTTGGAATGCGACCGACAACGATCTGGCCGATCGACCTGTTTCGCTGTACTACGCGTCGTCGGCCGATGGCCCTTGGAAGCCGATTGCGGAAGAGATTGCCAACTCAGGGCAGTACATCTGGAAGATCACCCCGGAAGTGCCGGCCGATATCTTCCTGAAAGCAACGGCCCGGGACCGATCTGGCAACGTGGGCGAATTCGTGCTGAAGCGAGCCATCGCCAACGACGGCCTCGTTCCTCGAGCTCAAATTCGCTCGCTACGGCCGATATCCGAGCAGAACGATCAAGCGGCGATGCCCTTTACGATTCGTTAGTCGCTGGTAGTCAAATGCTCCTGCACCGGGTAACTTGGTGACATGGCAAATACGGTTCATGCGTTTGATTTTCTTGACACGGACGCGACGTCGATTCCCTCGGTTTGCGTCGTCTTTGGCCGTGATGCCTTCCTGCGCGGGTTAGTCGCCGAAAAGATCCGCCGAGCGGTCCTGGGGGACGTGAACGATGTCCCGTACGGCAAGCTGGCCGGCAACACCGTGACCTGGGTTGATGTAGTGGACGAAGTTTCGACGATGAGCTTGTTCGGAAATTCCGGACGACGGCTGGCGATCGTGGAAGATGCCGACCCTTTCGTTTCTCGCTACCGCGACGAACTAGAGAGCTTTCTAGAAAAGTCGCGTCCCGGCGGAGTCCTCGTTCTGCAAGTCGAGAAGTGGGCCGCTAACACGCGACTGTATAAAAAGTGCAACGAGGTTGGTCTTCAGGTTCAATGCAATCCGCCGGAGAAGAAAGCCGGCAAGAAGACCTCGCTCGACATGGACGCGCTGAGCAAGTGGTTCGTCCGACGGGCAAAAGATGAACACGACGCCAAACTCAACGCAGGCGCGGCTCATCTGCTGGTCGAACTACTAGGGACGGAACTGGGGCTTATCGATCAGGAGGTCGCCCGACTCTCGCTCTTCGTCGAACCGCACGAGGCCATCAACGAGGATCTTGTTCGCGAACAAGTTCATGGGGGTCAGCTTCAAGAGATCTGGCACCTGGTCGATGCGGCGGTCGAAGGAAAGACAGCCGAAGCGTTGAACCAGCTCGACCGACTCTTTCAAGCAGGCGACAAGCCACAGAAGCTGTACGGGCAAATTGCCTGGAGCTTGCGACGTTTTGCCGCCGCGACACGAATCTATCAGCGAGGACGCCGCCGCGGCGACGCTGTCAGCTTGCGCGATGCATTGAAAGAAGCTGGCTTTCCTAACTGGCCCAAAGCGTTGGAAGAAGCCCAACGCCGCCTCTTAGCACTCGGTCAAATCCGTGGAGGACGGCTCTATCGACAGCTGCTCGAACTGGATATGTCCCTCAAAGGAAGTCACTCGCAAGAAGCCCGCGGGCGGTTGGCCTTGGAGAAGCTGATTGTGTCGTTCTCGAAAGCGATGGACCCACCGCGAACTGCTCCTCAACGTTAACCTTCAAGCTCTTGTTTCTTCTCGAAGGGGCTCCAATTCCCAGGGTGAAGATTGGGAAGTTGGTAACCGCTTTGCTCCTCACTCCTATGGGTAAAGGGGATCAGAATTGCTGTGGGGACCGGAAGCATTGGTTCCAGGAAGCGGCGAGTACACGAAGCTGCAGCATGCGGACCAGCTTGGCAGCTAGCACTTGCTTGATAATCCGACTCGGTATCTCTTGCTTCAATCTTGACGATTTCCTACTATCCGCCGACCGTTTCTTGGAAGAAGGCTCGCGCCTATGCGCGCCATCAACGGAAGCCCGAGCGAATGATGTCGAAGATTATCCTCCTTAGCGTTGCCACCCTGACCGTCCTACTGACCGGCTGCATGAGCGGCTGGAATCGCGGTATGAGTGATCCCAGTTCGATCAACTCGTATCTCAATCAGAAAGCGGTTCAAGAGAAACCGGTGGCAAAACACTCCAGCGCGCCCGAAGGCAAGAAGCCTGAGCAGCACGAGTTAGCCAAGTCCGAAAGCAGTGATGTCGCGCTTGGCAAAAAGCTGGCGGCTCGCCTGGCGGAAGTAAAGAACCAATCCGCGGAATCCGCACCACTAGGCGAGAAGTACGCGGCCCGTCTGGAAGCGTTAACCTTGCCAGCCGACGACAAACAGCAAATTCTGAGCGAGTTCGCTTCGGCCAGCGACGCTCAGTGGGAAGAACTGCTTTCCAAGTTGGAGCCAGTCTTCGGACCTAAGCAGCAAGCGGTCGTCAAAAAGGAAGCAGCCAGCGAATCCGACCTGGTCGATCAATACGCCTCAAAGCTCGTACAGCGACACCTGAACATGCCCGCAGACAGCGTCCCGGCGGAACAGCCCACGCGTTTGCCATCGACCAACATGCATCAAGATACGTCCCATCTGGCCCAGGCCGACCCCGCTGGCTACCCCCGGACGATCGATCTCGACCGAGGCAAGACAACGCCGGCAGCTCGTGCGACAGCTCCTCCCGAGGAAAAGATACGTCGCGACACCGGTGTTCAGCTGGCCGCCTATGTGCCGGAGTTGGATGCCCACGCGAAAGGTCTCACTCCAGAAGACGTACAGGCCGCCGCCATTGCCGATATGAAGCGGGATCCGATGAACATGCCTGACAAAACGGCCGGCCCCAAGCCGAAGGTGGATCAGCCGCAGGAAGAAGAAACCGTCAGCCAACTGACCCAAGTCGAATACCGAGCGATGAAGATCCTCTGGCAGCGCAGTCAACTTTCGTTGGAAGCATTGCACAAAGAGTACAAAGCTCAGTTCGCTCCTGAGCAAACGCGGACTTCGCCGGACCCAAGCATCCTAAGCCTCGACGAACTTCACGCGATTCTCTTCGACCTGAAAGGACGCGGTTGGATCTCAGATACCCGGCGAGGCAATACAGTCGTCTTTTGGGCGGCTCGCAATCAAGAGGAAACCGACACTGGCAGTTGGGAAAAGCTAATGGACGACACGATCCAAAAGCTCGAACGAATTGCCACCGACACGCGGGCCTCGGAAGAAGAACGCACGATCGCTCAGCTTCGCCTGCGGATGCTGTATCTAGTTGCGAATCGTAAGGCCGACGCCATGGAAAAGGTCGATAGCTTGACGCCGGAAGAGCAAGAGGTTTGGAGCAACACGCTTTTTGGCTTAGCCGACTACATGAAAGTCGAAGAGATTCCCGTCGAACGCCGTCATACGCTGGCCCTGGGCTCTTTCCGCCGGGCCATGTCACATCTGGAAGCGGCCAGCCCGCTGGAACTGCGTAACCTGGAATTCATTCAAAGCGTCGACAGTTTTGGCCAATTCAAGCCATTCCCTTCGCATGATTTTCAACCCAAGCAGGAAGTCCTGTTGTACGTCGAGGTCGAGAACTTCTCGAGCCGCGACAACGGCGGCAAGTTTGAAACGGCTTTGCAGAGCAACTACGAGATCTACGACCAGGCAGGCCGTCGGATCGATGCTCGCCAGTTCCCAGAAGTGAAGGACAGTTGCCGCGTTCGTCGTCGCGATTTTTACGTCCCCTACCGACTCTATATGCCTGAGAATATCCCCTCTGGCACCTATCGACTAGAATTGACGGTCCGCGATTCGACCGCCGATAAGTTTGGCCAGACCTCGATCGAGTTCCGCATCAAGTAGGAAGACGCCCATGCTCAGGTGCGACGTTGCTGTAATTGGTACCGGCGGCGTCGGCAGCGCGGCAGTCGCACACTTAGCTCAAGCAGGCGCATCGGTCATCGGGCTCGATCGCTACTCGCCGCCCCACATCCATGGCAGTTCGCACGGCCAGACGCGTGTCATTCGCATGGCCTACTTCGAGCACCCGGACTATGTACCGCTGCTTCATCAGGCCTATCGCGGTTGGAGCGACCTGCAGCAAGCGACCGGTCGTTCGTTGTACTTCCCCACCGGCGTGCTACAAATTGGGCCGGAAGCAGGCGAAGTCATTGCCGGTACACTGCGGAGTGCTCAAGAGCATCACCTCGCGATCCAGCGAATTGCGTACGACGAAATCACCGATGTGTTTCCCGGGGTGGTCGCGCCGGAAGACTGCGTCGGCATCTTGGAACGCGACGCCGGTTACCTGCTGGTGAGCGAGTGCATCCAGGCCTATCTCGAACAGGCCAAGCGGCACGGGGCCAATATCAAGACCGACTCGCCGGTTCAGTCTTGGACACGCATAGGGCAAACGTTTGAGCTGCGTACCGCGTCTGAAGTCATTCACGCCGGGCAGTTAATCATTTGCGGCGGGGCGTGGGCCTCTCAGCTTCTCGCTGACCTGAAGGTGCCGATGACCATTTTGCGGAAGCATCTTTATTGGTACGCGAATGATGCCTCAGCCTACACGAGCCAGGCCCAATTTCCGGTTTTTCTTATCGAAACACCGACGGGCATCTACTATGGATTTCCCCAGATCGAGCACGGGGTGAAGCTCTCGCGACACGATGGGGGCGAACCGATCGCGTCGGCCGCTCAGCAGAACCAAAACGAGGACCCAGCCGATCGCCGCGCGCTCGAAGCGTTCGCGGCGGGTCACCTCCCCCTGCTCTCCAAAAACTTGCTGCACCGCGAGGCATGTATGTATACCGTCACGCCGGATCAGCATTTTCTTGTGGGGACGCATCCCGAGCACGACGGTCTGCACTTTGCCGCTGGCCTTTCCGGGCACGGTTTCAAGTTCGCTTCGGCCCTGGGCGAGATCCTATGCGACCTGGCGATGACCGGCCAGACGTCGTCGCCGATCGAGTTTCTTTCGCCACGGCGATTCTCTTAAATCGCGTCCCTGATACTTAACAACAACCTAGAGTTGGTTACGCGTTTCGCTGCGCCACTGCGCACGCGTCGGACAATCGACATAACCGCTGCAATCCGCCTTTGAGAAGTCGCCATGAGTCAGCTTCAGTTACCCCCTCAAGCTCAGCAATACGCCAGTCTCCTTCGACAGCAGTGGAAACTGTGGGTGCCGGTAGCGTTCGGCTGTTTTCTATTGGCGGCAACCTATTCCTTGGTGAAGCCAGACCAGTGGCAAGCAACGCAGTCGGTTTTACTGCGTGACGAAGCGGCCGGACAGCTTAGCGGCCAGGGGCGTTTCGACAGCATCGACACGATGAAAGCTGCTCAGGAAATGGTGGTGGAAGTGGCTCGCAATCAAGCGGTTCTAGAAGCCACCCTCAAGCAAGTTGGGCCGCAACTAGGCAGCCGCGTCAAAGGTGAGTGGCCGACACTGACCGATATTGAATCGTTGCGAAAAAACGTGGCCGTCAGCCCACCCAACGGTGCCGAGTTCGGCACTACGGAAGTGTTGCATCTTTCGGTTGATGCCGACCATCGCGAGCGTGCGATTGTGTTGGTTTCAACCCTTTGCCAACAAATGGACATCGCTCTGAAGAATATCCGCAATCGACGCGCCGACAGCGTGATCGCCGAACTGAATAACGCCGAGCTACTTGCCCAACAAGAACTGGCCAGGGCAACCGAAGTTTTGAAAGCTCAGGAAACGAAAGTAGGCAGCGACCTGGGCGAACTGCGAAGCTTGAACGATGCCAGTTCCGGCGACGGAAATCTCCGCAACGCCTGGAATCAGATCAAGCAGCAGATTCGTGACGGCGAGGCTGAACTGGTCAAGCTGGACGAACAGCTCAACATTTTGGAAGCGGCGCAAAACGACCCCGATCACTTGATCGCGACCCCCAACCAATTGCTTGAGAGCCAGCCTTCGCTACGTCGCTTGAAAGATGGCTTGGTCGACGCTCAACTCCGGACATCGCAGCTGATGGGTAAGATGAGCAAATCGCACCCGCAAGTTCTCTCGGCGATTGCCGCGGAAGAAGAAGTCCGCCGCAAGCTACGAGAGGAATTAGAAATCTCAGTCCGTGGGGTGCAAGCCGACGTGCAATTACAGCGTTCGCGGCTGAAATCGATCAACAATCAAGAGACCGACGTTCGCGAACGACTCGACTCGCTGGCTTCCATTCGTGCGGGCTACGCCAACCTGGTAGCCGACGTCGATAAATGCACCGTCGTATTGCGGACCGCACACGAACAACTGGCAGATGCCAAGGCCAACAAAAGAGCTTCCGAAACTTCCAGCTTGATCACCCGTATCGACCAGCCCACCACCGGCGAATATCCGATGGGCCCCAGCAAAACGGTCATTGCCGGAGGCGGTTTGCTCGGTGGACTGATGCTGGGGATAGGAGTCGTTGTGCTGCTATCACCGATGCCAGGCAGCCAAGGCCGCCGCTGGACCGATCATCTGTTTGGACGTCGCTCGACCGACACTTCCACCGCACCTACTGCTGGCGATCGCCGATCAGTTGCCCGTACCTCTGAGCCGCCAGCCAATCCGGCCGCAGCCAACTCAGATGCCACCGGCCGAGGGCGTCGTGCGACCGACCAAGCCTCACCGGCAACCTACCCGGAAGTCGATCGCCGTGGAGGTTTCGACCGTCGCGGGACGGCCGCGCCACGAGAACGGCGCGGCCAGTAGAGGGCTAACCTAGTTTCTATTTCGCTTGGAAGTCGGTCGGCTTCAAGCCTTTTTTGAAGCTATTGAAACCATAGAAGCTCGGATCGTAGTCGCCGATGATGCTGACATCGAGATTCGGTGTGATCTTGTCTTCCAGACCCAGCAGATCGAACACCGCGTTCACCACAATTCGGCGACCGTCCTCATTAAGGTAGTCGATTGCACTGCCGAACGTGCTACACACAGACGTCCCTTCTTTGCCTCCTTCAAGTTGATACGGCATCGTCCAGACGATGGGCATCATGGGATCGTTCTTCTTGCCTGCAACAGGCTTATCTTCCGGCTTCATTCCTTCCAGTACCGCTCCATAGACCAGCACGGTCGCGTCTTCCGGTAGATTGCGAACCCCATACACGTCGGTGGGTCCCCAGACATCGTCGACACCACAGAGGATGGGGTTATTCTTCTGTTGCTCGTTGATCACTCCACGGGTGCTTTCTCCCTTGTGCTTGCCGTGGTGATTCACCCACGTTTCGCCTAGCACCTTTTTACCAAAGCCACCTTGGGCATTGAAACTGTACGAGTTGTACTTGGCATCTTTGGGAATGTTGAACGCGTGGGTCGACGTACGAATACCGATGATCGGCTTGCCTGCTTTCAGGTATTCGTCAATGACCTGCATGTCTTCATCCGGCAGATTGCGGAAGCGGGTCATGATGATGCATAGGTCAGCCGACTTCAGTTTTTCGATGCCGGGAATGTTCTTTTGATTGTTCGGATCGACTGTACCATCTTCCGGATTGATCGAAAACAAAACGGTACATTCAAAGCCGTGATGCTGTGAAAGAATGTCGGCGAGCATCGGAAGCGCTTCTTCCGAGCGATACTCTTCGTCTCCACTGATGAGCACGATGTGCTTCCCTTCGCCAGGGCCTTCGCCACCATCGTAAGTAAGCATCGTTTCGTCGGCATACATCATAGAGAACGGTGTCAACATCAGGGCAATCAACGCGAGCCCGAAGCGATTGAATTTCATGGATAAGTCCTAATGGGGTAAATCGAAAGGTGGGAAGTCTTGAACCAGTTCGGTTATAATCGAAATCGAGCCACATTTCACCGCTTGCACGCGATCAATTCCCACGAATTTATCACGGCGCCGCTGCGTCTGCCCTCCCTCCTTGCTTCATTCGAAGGTTTCGCCATGTCTCGATTTCAGTCGCTCGCGTTGGGTCTGCTATTATTGCTGGGACTTGCGGGTATTCTTTGCGCCGAGAAGCCCAAGGTCCTCGATCCGCGTCTTAAGCTGGAACTGATTGCCGAGCAGCCTGAGATCGTCACTCCGATTGGCATCACCTTCGACCAGCACGGCGACCTGCTAGTGATTGAGTCGCACACGCATCATCGGCAGCCGGACTACCAAGGCCCTCCGAAAGACCGCATTCGCCGCTTTGCCGATACCAACGGCGACGGTAAGCTCGACACGTGGAGCACGTTCTACGAAGGAACCGAGTCCACGATGAGCATACTTTCCGCACAGGATGGTTCGCTCTATGTCGCCACACGGATGGAAGTTTTTCGGCTGCGCGATACCAACGACGACCAGGTCGCTGACAAGCGGGAAGAGATTGCTCATCTAGAGACAGCCGGGCGATATCCACACAACGGGCTGGCCGGGCTGACCATCGGTCCCGACGGCTTGCTTTACTTCGGGCTGGGTGAAAACCTGGGCGAGCCGTACACGCTGGTCGGCAGCGACGGCACTAAGCTTTCCGGGGGCGGCGAAGGAGGTACTATCTATCACTGCAACCTCGACGGTAGCGATCTGCAGTTGATGGCGACCGGCGTGTGGAACCCGTTCGGGATGGTCTTCGATCCGGCCGGGCGTTTGTACATGGTCGACAACGATCCCGATAGCCGTCCTCCGTGCCGCCTGCTGCATATCGTTCCTGGCGGCGACTATGGCTATCAATTTCGTTACGGACGAACGGGCGTTCATCCGCTGCAGGCCTGGAATGGCGAACTGCCGGGCACACTGCCGATGGTGGCTGCTACTGGTGAGGCTCCCAGCGCCGTGGCGTGGTACCACGGCCAGTTGTGGGGCACCAGCTGGGGAGATCATCGCATCGAAACGTTTCGCCTGGGCACCAATGGCGCGAGCGTGCAGGCAACATTTCAGACCGTCGTACAGGGGGACCATAACTTTCGCCCGGTCGATTTTGCGATCGCCCCGGATGGTTCGCTTTACTTCACCGATTGGGTCGACCGTAGCTATCCCGTGCATGGCAAAGGACGTATCTGGCGGCTGACCTGGAAAGACGAACCCAAGTCAAGCCAGGCGTTACCACTTTCCGCTGCTGAGAAGGAAGCAAGCGAACTTCGGAAGTCCCCTACCCTGTCGGCGTTTGAGTACGACGATCCTTTCCTACATCAGGCGGCCGTTTATGGCTATGCCCAGCAGAACATCGACATGCCGCGAGAGCTGTGGCAAGAGTTGCCGACCGGTGCTCAGCGGCTGGGAATCCTCGAAGCGTATCGCTGGTCTTACGATACCAAGCAGACGGATGCTCCCTTGCATCTACTTCGTGCAGCCTTGCACGATCGTGACGATCGCGTTCGCATTTATGCGATGCGGTGGATCGCCGACCTGCAGGACAAAGATTTTCTACCGCAGCTTAAAGAACGCCTTCAATCGCATACGCCCAGCGTCCGCGAATTTCCCGTGCTGCTCAGTACGATCTCGTGGCTAGAGTCTGGCAGCGTTGGTGGGCGGAACGAAATTCTCGAACAGCAGACGCTGGCCAATATCATTCGTGACGAGAACCAATCGACCGCACTGCGAACGCTGGCTCTTAAATTAATCGATCCACGTAGTAAGCAGCTAACCGACGATACGCTGAAGGCGTTAACCCTGTCCGTCGATACCAACCTGGCCCGTCAGGCGATTCAAGTACTATACCTTCGCGGCGGTGATTTCGGAGAGAAGGTAGCAACCGACATCGCTTTGGATACGGCCCGCGATCCGCAGCTTCGTGCGATGGCGATCGTCGGGCTGTCCGACCATGCGGACGTTCATCAAACAGCGCTTAAAAAACTTGCGGCCGATGACAACGCCATCGTTGGGCGAGAAGCCAAACGGACGCTACGCAGCGAAACGATCGCTGATCCGACATCACCGGAGAAGTTAGACCAGTGGTTGACCTCAATCGAAGGTGAAGCAGACGTCGAGGCAGGCCGCCGCACGTTCCTTTCCTCCAAGGGTGGATACTGTATCCGCTGCCACCGGTACGACGGAAGTGGCGCGGACGTGGGCCCGGACCTCACCTACATTGGCCAGCGAATGACGCGTAAACGCCTGCTGGAATCGATCCTTCAGCCCAGCCGAGAAATCGCGCCCATGTATATCCCTAAAGTTTTGCTGACGGACGATGGGCGACTGCACGTCGGTTACCCAATTACCGATCCTCAGGTGAACGAACAACGACTGTTCGTCGACACAGCCGGCAAACGTTTCGACCTCGACCCCGAGGCCATCGAAGAGGAACGCGACTCGGACAAGTCGATCATGCCGGAAGGTTTTCAACAAGTTCTAACGCCAGAAGAAATGCGCGACCTGATCGGCTTTCTGATGGTAACAAGCAACCCGAAGTAACGTCTGGCATTCCTAGTCCCCTCGCCCCTCAGGGGAGAGGGGACAGAATATTGTTGAGTAAGGAGCGTTTGTTTCGGATTCGATGAGCTTAGTAGGCGTTCTTACGGCCAAGCACGACGAAAACGGTCTCGAATAGAATTCGCAGATCCAGCCAGATACTCCAAGTGCGGATGTACTCGTGGTCGCACTGGACTCGACCTTCCATCTTTTCGACGGTGTCGGTTTCACCACGCCAGCCACGAACCTGGGCCAGGCCGGTGATGCCGGGCTTCACTTTGTGACGCAGCATATAGTGATGGATCAACTTGCGGTATTGTTCGTTGTGTGCCGAAGCATGCGGCCGCGGCCCCACAAGGGACATCGTCCCGGTTAGTACATTAAACAGCTGCGGCAGTTCGTCAATTGACGACTTACGCAGAAAGCCGCCGATCGATGTCAGTCGGCTATCGTTCTTTTGGGCCTGCTTCACACTGGGTCCATCTTCGCACACCGTCATGCTGCGGAACTTCCAGACTAAAATCTCTTGCCCGTCCAGGCCGTAGCGTCGCTGCCGAAAAAAGACGGGGCCTTGGGAAGTCAGCTTCACCGCCAGGGCCACCAGCATCATCGGTATGGCCAGTAGCAACAAGGCCAGCGAAGCCAAGAGGATGTCGCTGACCCGCTTCAAAATCCCGTCGACACCCAGCAGTGGGTTCTCGTAAACGCTGACCACCGGTAGGCCGCGAATATCAGACCAGCGCGAGTGCAAAATCTCGAACACGAAAAAGTCGGGCACGATATAAACCGAAGCGGTCGTGTCTCCTAAATGATTCAGCACGTTACGAATACGTGATTCAGCTCGCATCGGGAAGGTGATGTATACCCGATGCACGTCACCGCATTTGGCGGCTTCGACCAGGTCGTTCAGGTTACCGATGCACGTTCCCAGGCTCTCAGGGATTTGCGGCAAGCGATCGCTGGGACGGTCGTCGTAAAACCCGGCGACTCGCATCCCCAGGTCAGGCGTATCTTTAATGTTCTGAGCAAGTTGAATGCTGAGTTCGTTCACGCCGACGATCGCTACGCCGTGTTGGTTCATTCCATTGGCAAGCATCCAACGAAGAACCGTGCGGATAATCATACGGGAAATGGTGAGCAGCAGCGGCGAGATCAAAAACCACGACACGAGCGTGTAGCGATTGAAAGGGTGATCGTAGCGGAAGATGGTGGCGATTAGGACCAATAGACCCAGCGATAGGGCCCAGGTCATTGCCCCGCACCAGATTTCTCGTTCAGTGGAAACTCCTCGCCAGTTGCGATAAACGCCGGTGAACTCGGCCACGACGTAATAGATTGCCAGTGCGGCAGCCACGGCCAACTGATGGTCACCCACGGGAGTTCCACCAGACCCCATGACAGCTAAGATCATCCCCATGATGATCGCGACAGCGTCCGCCACGCGGTAGAGCCCGTCGAGGATGGTCGATTTATGCTGGATTTGCCGAAGTGGATTACTCATCGCGATTGCCTGACTTCAAGGCGCATGCGCCCCCTGGGTTTCGAATTCAGGCAAATATAGGTCAGCCCCCTCAGCCGGGGAAAGAAAGAGAAACGGCGGCGTAAGATCTGACCAGGCCGCGGTACCGAAGTTGACGATTGCAACGAGTGGACGGGCAACAACCAATTCCTGCCCCCTCGGCCCTGTGGGGACAGGGTGAGGGGCAAACCGGGTACCCGCTTCCCAACCCTGACCCTAGCCCTCTCCCTTGGGAAGGGAGTGGGAACCGAAAGTGGCGTACTTGAATAGAGAGGACTAGTAGCCCTACAGATCGATCGCTTCGTTCAAGTTGATTTCGATCTCCGGGGCGGCCGGATCTTGCTTGTCGCCAGGCGGTGCGTCAGGCTCTTGGGCACGCCTGAGAAGTCGCCGGAATAGACCTTCGAGCGGGGCATCGCCGTCGTCGGCCGAGTTTCGGTCAGGTGGATTGGCTTCGCGACGCTCACGCAGTTGGTCGAGCATGCCCCCTTCGCGGTTGGCGTTTTCCATGAGCGATCCGGCCATATCGAGAATACCAGACACATCTATTTCGCCATCTTCACCCTCCAGATCAAGCTGGATGTCGTCGTTTTTAAGAAAGTCACGCAGCGTCGACTCGGCGGTTGCCATTAGCGACTGACCTAGCCGTTGTTTGTCGATGATCGGTTTCTCCAGCGTACCGACAATAGGAATCTCAATCGTCTTACCGCGAAGCGCTGACAGGAGCGGAAGCGGAAGCTCGCCGTCGCTGAATTCTTCTGTGGGATTCAGCGGAACAGGCACCTCTGCGATCAGATTGAGCGACTTATCGAGCCCCACGAACCCGCGAGTTCGCACGCGCAGATTGCCGACTCCGAAATCGAGTCCTTCGTGATAAACCTGCTTGTCGGCCAGTTCAAAATTGATTGTGCAATCGGAAAACACATCGACCGACGGCCCAAGCCCGATGAACTCGGTAATCTTCTGCACCAACGGCGTTCCGGTCAGTTGGGCTTTGTGAATGACTACCTGGCCTTTGCCCACCGAGCTTTGTCGATCGGCCAGGGGAACGCGAATATCCTTTAGCGAAAGCGAGATTTCTCCCTCGATCTTCGTCACTCCGTTCACGACCGGTGCGACGAACTTGAGCATGTCGTCGCACATCTCTTCGGTCATTTGCTGACGATCCATCAGCGTGGCGTGAGGAATGAGAATCGATGGCCCCTGCTCGTCCGTACGGCCAGGACGCAACTGGGCGAGGAAGCCGATCTTCTCAAATCCCCACGGTTTGGCCGCTCCTGGTTTGGTGACCTGCACGGTGGCATCGATCAACTGCACGTCGATGGTTCGCTGCAATGCTGCTTGAACTTTCTCTTGGTCCAGAGATGGGGCCTCGCCTGGTCCGTCATTGACCAGATCGGCCTTTTCGCTGGGCAGTTCGACCAGGATCACCGGTCGCTCGATCGTTAAATTCCCCAGTTGCCGCGGCTTGGTGATCAACTGAAAGAGCGTGACATCGTTCGCAATTCGTGGGACGTCGATGTTGTATTTGCCCATGTTTTGCTGAACGTGAAGATCTTTAATCTCCGTCGGATGAAACCAACCCACCGAGACCGTCTCAACCGATACGGCGACTTCCTTTCCATTGAACAGATGGTGCAGTAGAAAGTTGCGCACCGGGCCGTAGCTAATGACCACCGGGGCTACCAAAACAAGAACAATCAGCAGTGCGATCGCACCGCCGGCAAGTGCGATCAGCTTACCCCAATGCTTTTGCAGAAATTTCATGGCGTAGCATCCGGAAGAGAAAGCCCAGCCCGCCGATGACGCGCGGCCCCTCACCCGAGCAACGAGTGAGGGGACTGGCGATAGGTTGACTTACAGGGCCGAATTCAACGCGGCCAAAGCAGCGTCGTAGTTAGGTTCTTCGGTTACTTCATTGCAAGTTTCAGCATAGACGACCTTGCCGTCCTTATCGAGAACAAACGTGCCGCGGGCCAGCAACTTCAACTCGTCGATCAGCATACCCCAGTTGTTGCCGAAGCTACGATCTTGGTAGTCGCTGTACTGCTTGATGTTTTCGATACCTTCGGCACCGCAGAAACGATTTTGAGCGAACGGCAGGTCCAGGCTGATCGTCAAAGCGTTGATTTTATCGCCCAGTTCGCCCAACTTTTCGTTGAACTTCTTGGTCTGCGTTTGGCAAACGCCGGTGTCCAGCGAAGGGACGACGCTCATGATGGTTGGCTTGCCCTGGACGTCGGCAACGGTGATGGCCGTCAAACCTTCAGGGCCGAAAGCATGCAGCTTGAAGTCAGGAGCGGCCTGACCGACTTGCACTTCTTCGCCGACCAGGGTCATGGGGTTGCCTTTGAACGTGATCGCAGCGGGGCGGCTCATGGAACTTCCTCTTCAAATGAATGTTGCCGTTGGCAAATGTGGTTCGCAAACAAAGACGCATTGTGACGCGCCGCCGGGGGTGTTTGAAGAGGGCGTAGAACGAACATGCCGTGAATAAAAGCAGAATGCCAACGGGGCGGCGAGTTTTCAGTTTGAAGTGTTCAGTTTTCAGGAAGAAATCTGAGCAAGTCGGTTCGAAATGAAAAATGCCACCTGACTTTCGCCTGGTGGCATCTCACTCTATAGCAATGGATCGTTGACGACTCACCTTGGTCCAAAAAGGGTGGACCGATTAACGCCAATCGACTTCCAGTTGATTTTCGACTTCATGAACGCCATCCAAACGGCGAACGGTCTCTTGAGCCATCTGCTTATGAAAGTAGCTGCCCACGCGTCCCTTGAGCACGACGCGACCTTCGCTGTCTTCCACCTTAAGGTGACGACCAGGAAAGTGCGGGTTGGCGGACAGGGCCTGGTGAACATTACTCGCAATCGCGGTCATGTCTTGCATCACGGGTGCCTCACGAAAGGTCTGAGATCGGGGGAATTAGCGGCTGAGTGCTATCACTGCTATCGGAAGCCCAAGAGGCAAACCTCAACGAATTTTCCGCCGGCGATGCCAAGCCAGCCGAAACACTGCGGTTTGTTTGGATTGCAACGATTGCTAGACCGACTTCTGATCTCGTCCCTTAATACGTAAAGCACGTCGGCACTGTTTACGCGAACAAGCTCTTCGCCAACTCTTCCGCCTTAGCCATTGCCGTAGGAATCTGAGCCGCGTACTTACCACCGGCTTGCGCCATGTCAGGTCGACCGCCCCCCTTACCGCCAACGAGTGCCGCAGGCTTCTTAACCCAATCGCCTGCCTTTTTGCCGCTATCCACAAGCGTCTTGCTGAGCCCAGCCACGATGGTGACTTTGCCTTCTTCGGCGGCCGCAAACAGCATCACAGCCGACGATTCGGTGCTCTTGCGAATCTGGTCGATCAGCTGTCGCATGAGGTTAGCATTGGCACCTGGGACGTCGGCGACGACGACGCTCACCTTGCCGACCATGGTGGCTTTGGCCAGAAGGTCGTCACCGGAAAGCGTGCCGGACTTCTCGCGTTCGGCCAGCTGATGCTTCAGCTTATCGACTTCGTGATAGAGCGTTTCGACTCGTTCGGCTGACTCAAACAGCGGGCTGTTAAGCAGTCGGGCCGACTCTTTCAGCATCTCTTTGCGGTGGTAGTAATCGACATCGGCGCCGCTGTACGGTTTGACCGCAGTGGGGGCCTTAGGCGTTTTGCCACTGCCGTTGACTGCTTTCTTCAGGTCGCGAATGTACCCGGTCAGGCTGCGGACCGCTTCAGGAATGCTGGGCACATCGCACTTGAGCGTCTTGGCCATAGTATCTAGGGAGTGATCGACCTTCTCGCGATACTCTTTCGCCTTTTCGCCGGTCAAAGCGATGATGCGCCGCACGCCGGCCGAGACGCTTTCTTCGCTGATGACTTCAAACGCTTCGACCTGCCTGGTATCGGTCAGATGCGTCCCGCCGCATAGCTCGCGGCTGAAATCACCCATGGTAACCATACGGACCGGGTCGGGGTATTTCTCGCCGAACAGCATCATCGCGCCCAGTTCCCGGGCCTTGGCCAGGGGCACCGTTTCCCATTTGACCGTGCCGCCGTCGACAACTTTTTCGTTCACGTCGGTTTCGATGGTGGTCAGTTGATCGAGGGCGATCGGTTCCATGTTGGTGAAGTCGAAACGCAGGAGGTCGTCTTCCACCTTCGAGCCCTGCTGCTGGGCGTGCGAACCGAGCGTATTCTGCAGCGCGTGATGCAAAATGTGCGTGGCCGAGTGAGCCCTTTTGATGGCCGCACGTCGGGAGGTATCGACTTCAGCTTTGGCGGTGCCGTCGGTGGTAATGGCCCCCTTGGTCAGGTAGCCTTCGTGCAGAAAGAGATCGCTATCCTTCTGCGTGTCGGTAACGATGAACTCGAAGTCGTTGGAATAGATTCGACCGGCGTCGCCGACCTGCCCACCTGATTCTCCGTAGAACGGCGTCTTGTCGAGCACGACGATTAGCTTGTGCTCTGGGCCGGTCGTGTCGCACTGGTCGACCAAGTGCGATTCTTCATCTCCCTCGTGGGCAGTGACGATTCCCTTGATGGTCACCTCGGTGACTTCGTTTTCGTAGCCGACGAAATCGGTAGAGCGAACCGAATTCTTGAGCGACTCAATCGGACCGGTTTCGAAAAGCTTGACCTGATCGCCGCCAGATCGCTCGCCGAATTCTTCCATTGCCTTTTTGTAGCCGACCCAGTCGAAGGTGAAGCCATGTTCGATGGCGACTTGCTCGAACAGTTCTGGCGGGAAGCCGAACGTTTGGTAAAGCTCGGCCGCTTCGTCCCCGTTGACCACCGTCCGATTGGCCGAACGCATGCCGGCAAAGATTTTGTCGCTACGGGCAATGCCGTCGTCTAAAGAGTGGTGGAAGTTCTCTTCCTCGCTCTTGATGACGTTTTTCACACGTGTGACGGAGTCTTGTAAATCTGGATACGGTGTCTTCATCATCTCGACGATTTTGTCGACCAGTTGGTAAGCAAACGCATGATGAATGCCCATCTGGTGACCATCGAGGACCGCACGGCGAAGCAAGCGGCGGATGACGTACTTCTCTTTATTGGCGCCAGGGTAGACATTCTCGTGGACGGCCATGGTGCAAGCGCGGATATGATCGGTAATGCGGCGCAGGCGGCGGCCTTCGTCGGAATCGGGATTGTACTTCACGCCGCAGATTTCACCTGCCGCTTCCACGATCGGACGCAGGATATCGATGTGGTAGTTGGTGGTGACGCCTTGCAGGGTGGCGGCGGTTCGCTCAAGCCCCATACCGGTGTCAATGTTCTTACTGGGGAGCGGTTCGAGGTTATCTGGCGGATCTCCCACGCGATTGAACTGCGTGAAGACGAGATTCCAGATCTCGACCTTCTTGCCATCTTCGGGCGTGAAATAAATTTCACTACACGGACCGCAGACCCCATCGGGGCCTTGGCTGGGAGCGCTGGCTGGCCAGAAGTTTTCGTCTTCGTCGAGGCGCTCGATACGATTGAACGGCAGGCCAATCTTTTCGTGCCAGATGTTGGCCGCTTCGTCGTCATCTTTGTAGACGGTGACGCTCAACTGCTGGGGATTCAGCGCGAGCCATTTTTTGTCGGTCAGAAATTCCCATGCCCAGTGGATCGCTTCTTCTTTGAAGTAATCGCCGAAGCTGAAATTGCCCATCATCTCGAAGAACGTATGGTGATAGGCGGTGCGACCGACGTTGTCGATGTCGCCGGTGCGCAGGCACTTCTGGCAGGTCGTGGCCCGGGTAAAATCGAGTTTCACACGACCGAGAAAGTGATCCTTAAACTGGTTCATCCCCGCCGGAGTGAACAGTACCGAAGGGTCCCACGTGGGAACCAGAACGTCGCTCGGGCAACGTGTGTGTCCTTTGGTCTCGAAAAAGCTGAGGTACTTTTCGCGTAGTTCGTCGGTTTTCATTGGGAAACTAGTTTTCAGTGTTCAGTTTTTAGTGTTTCGGCAGAAAGCGAGAGCCACTGCTTCTTCCCCAATCATTGGGACACAAGTCCTTCATGATAAGTTCTTTGCCAATTTGGGCAAAGGTGACTGGTTCGCTCTAAAATAGGGGTCTCGCAAGAACCAAAACAAGGCCGGCCGCCCCCTGTGCTGGGGCAGCCGACCTCAGAACCCTGTTTTAGTAACGCAAAGATACGATGAAGGCAAATCCCGGGGAGGAATTTTGCCCGATCTACTTGCGTAGAGTGCGAGGAGCGAATCGGATCATCGAAATGGTTAGTCAAGTCGTAAAGACGGCCCCGCTGCAAGGACCGCGTAGGAAACCTGCCCGAGAGGGCGGGTCGTCTGTTACAAATCTTCTTCGGGTGGCATCTCGCCGTCGTCTTCCGCGTCGGGGACCGGGACCACCATCGGTTCGATCTCCGCCAGCACTTTTTGCTTGATTTCCTCGGTAAGTTCTGGATTCTCGACCAGGAAGACCCGGGCCTTTTCCTTACCTTGGCCCAATTGAATGTCGCCATAACGGAACCAAGCCCCGCTACGAGCGACCACTTTGTGGGTAATCCCCAGATCTAGTACGTCCCCTTCATAGCTGATGCCGTCTTTGTGCATCATGTCGAACTCGGCGATGCGAAACGGCGGGGCGACCTTGTTTTTGACGATCTTCGTACGAACGCGCTGCCCGACCACATCTTCGCCGTCCTTCAGCTGTCCGATGCGGCGAACATCGATTCGACACGACGAATAAAACTTCAAGGCCCGGCCACCAGGGGTCGTTTCAGGGCTGCCGAACATCACGCCGACCTTCTCGCGGATCTGGTTGATGAAGACCACGCAGGTCTTTGATTTGGCGATCGCTCCGGTCAGCTTACGCATCGACTGACTCATTAAACGGGCCTGAAGGCCGACATGTGAGTCACCGATTTCACCGTTGAGTTCCGCCTTAGGAACCAACGCTGCGACCGAGTCGACCACGATGATATCCACAGCGTTCGATTTGACGAGCATCTCGGTGATTTGCATTGCTTCTTCACCGCTCGATGGCTGGCTTACCAGCAGGGTTTCCAGTTGAACGCCCAGCTTCTTGGCCCAACTTGGGTCGAGTGCGTGTTCGGCGTCAACAAACGCGGCAATTCCGCCCATTTTTTGGGCTTGGGCAACCGCGTGCAGGGCAAGCGTCGTTTTACCGCTGGATTCTGGGCCGAACATTTCAATAATTCGACCGCGTGGAATTCCTTTGCCACCGAGGGCCAAGTCGAACGAAAGCGATCCAGTCGGGATCCCTTCGATCACCTTATGATTGTTGCCCAGGGGCATGATGGCCCCCTCACCAAACGACTTTTCGATTTGCGCGAGGGTCGTTTTCAGGGTGTTATTCCCGGCAAACACGTCCTTCTTGGCGTCCGCTCCCTTGGAAGCGGTGTCCTTTCCGGACGACTTTCTTTTGGCTGCCATTTTACCGTTGCTCTTGGTTGCGACCGTGACCATTTCTCAGGGCTCCTTTATGGGGAAAGACTGCAGGTACTGCAAGCGGCCTGCAAGCCTAAGTGCACAGATGAACAGTGTACAAATTTGCATCGTCGATGCAATCTTGTTTCTGTGTTGTTTCTAGAAATAATGATCGGTGAAGCCCCTGACACGTTAGGTCCAGGGCCGGAAAAAAAACTCCAAACGACCGACAAATATGCGTAACACCTGCCACAGAAATGTGTTACGACTTGGGACACGTAGCTATACAAGGTAAGCGGGACACTTAACCAAGCGTGCCGCGTCCGATCAGAGTAAATTTGGGACCGGTGCGGTCCAGCTTGCTGGCAAAGATACAAACTTCTTTCACGTGGCACTGACCTATCGACAATTGGGCGTTTTCAGCCAGCAGTGCCTGGAGATCGTCGATTTTACCGCCTACGCGCTTGAG
Organism: Bremerella alba; assembly: GCF_013618625.1. Lineage (NCBI taxonomy): Bacteria > Pseudomonadati > Planctomycetota > Planctomycetia > Pirellulales > Pirellulaceae > Bremerella > Bremerella alba. The sequence goes on from NZ_JABRWO010000012.1 coordinate 178,092, forward strand.
CCGCCCAAGCGTGAGATGAGGGTGATACTTTTTGCGAGAATCAGGCGGGAATCCGATCGCTGCCAGATTCTCAGTCAGATCTTCCTGAAGCGAAATCAGCTGCTCGGCCCCCGTGCTGGCACCAACCCAGAGTGTGCGAGGATTGTCGACGTCGGGAAATGCTCCGGTACCGAACATCTCGAGTTCGAAGGGCGCATGCTCGGCTGCGATCTCAATGGTTTTCCTCGAGATATCGACCACGTCTTGGCCAGTAACATCGCCCAAAAAATTGGTCGTGATATGTAAGTTTTCTGACTCGACCCACTTCACATCCGTCTCAGCGGCCGAGAGCTTTTTCATCAGCTTCTCGGCCCGGCGACGGACATCCGAGGAAATTCGCACGGCCAGAAAACAGCGAGTCGCTTCCATCAAGCAGTACGCCTTCGGAGTAGTAGAAGAGTTAGAACGTAAGCATCTGACGATATTGGGCGAAACGACCGTCGATTTCATCGCGGCTTGTGCCCTGCAAGCGATCCATGCTGAAGTCTTCGACGATGAAGCTGGCCACGACGGTTCCGTAAGCCATGGCTTCCTTGAGGGTCTTCGGATCGAAGTCGTTCTGTTCGGCCAGGTAACCCATCATGCCGCCGGCGAAGCTGTCGCCGGCACCGGTCGGATCGACCACTTGCGGCGTTGGGAAGGCAGGCATCACGTAGGTTTCTTTTTCCGAGAAGAACATCGCACCATGCTCTCCCTTCTTCAAAACCACGAATTTTGGCCCCATTTCCAAAACCTTCTGGCCGGCTTTGACTAGGTTTTCTTCCTGGGTCAAGAGTTTGGCTTCGCTGTCGTTAAGGACCAGGCCGTCGATACGGCTGAGCAACTTCATGAGTTCGTCGCGTTCGATCTCGATCCACAAGTCCATCGTATCGGCCACTACCAGACGCGGGCCAGTCATTTGATCGAGCACCTTCAACTGGGTTGCCGGCGCGCCATTGGCCAGAAACACGAATGGGCAGCGGGTCGCTTCCTCGGAAAGGGTCGGGCTGAAGTTCTCCAGCACGTTCAGATGAACTTCTAACGTATCACGGTCATTCATATTGTCGTGATACTTGCCGGTCCAGCGGAAGGTCTTGCCCCCCTTTTCGACTTCGATGCCGGTCGTATCGATGCCACGCTCCGAGAAAAGCTTGGTATGCTCTTCTTGCCAGTCTTCGCCCACGACCCCCACCATGCGGACGCCGCTGAAAAAGCTGGCGGCATAGGAAAAGTGGGTTGCCGATCCGCCGATGATGTTTTCGCGAACTTCAGTGGGCGTATGAATCGAATCGATGGCGATGGAACCGACGACCAAAAGTGACATGGGGGCGTCTTTCGTTTTAGCGTGAGCAGTGGAAAATCATTTTCAACCGATGCGATGTTCCGACCCAACGATGGGAAGTTCTCCCTGTCTGGGCCATAATGAACCTCGCAAACGCCCCATTATCGGGGAATTCGCTTCGACTGCAACGTACCGCATGAAACCAAATCGGCATTGTGGTCATTTTCTTGTGGCGTCCTGAACCCCTTCATATTCGCTCGATTGCCTCGAAAGGTCGGAAAATTGCCTTTTCGCTCTGCCCTGCTCTGCGTGTTAATTTCCGCCTGCGTTTTCTATTCGTTCGCTTATGGTGACGAAGAAAAGCGGTTTGTGGCTCTGCTGGAAGATGGCCGAGTGGTAGAAGACGACGTCCTACGCAACTGGTATTCCGGCAATGCGATGCCGCAGTTGGCTGGGCAAAGCTTGATCAACGGGGGTAATCCCATGCGGTGGATGGTGGACCGCTCGTTGGGTCCTGCCGAGATGCCCAACGCCTACATCGAGCTTTTCTCAGGGGATCGCATTCCAGGGCATCCCGATGCCTATGCGGCCGAAGGGGTCGAATATCAGGCCGACGTGCCTGAGCATTTTCTGATTACACCCAGCTTTCCGTTTCGCCGGTCGACCAACTCGCGTTACCGCTCTGATATACGAGTCCGTCGCGACTTCGTGCGGAAGATCGTCTGGGAACAGTTGCCTGCGTTGATCGATCGCCATGTTCCAGCGACGGTCTTTTTGAAAAACGGGCGTGAGATCACCTTCCGCGCAATTCGCTTCTCGGAAGCAGGCATTCACCTACTGGTCGAACGCGAGCGAATGTCGTTCGGCTTTCATGAAATTGCCGAACTACACCTGGAAGTAGAATCCCCCTGGCAGTCTCATTTGCGTGAACTGGCGATCCTCTTCCCCGGTGGCAAGGTCGCTCCGGCCGATCAGCAGAGATTGGTGCAATGGGAAACCTCGGACGGCCTGGTTGCCACCACTAGCGTGCAGCGTATCGATGCCGATTCGCGGGGAGACAACAACAACTCCGATCGTTGGGCGCATGGTATTCAGCCGGCCTGGTCGATCGATCCGATCTGGGTCGAGTGCCGCTCGACCTGGATGCGGAGAAGCTGGGCTTTCGACGAAATGCCCCTATTTCGCTTGCCATATCACGAGAGCCGCGATGGGGCCATGTTTTCCCGTAACGGTTTCTCAGCCCGCATCAACCGAGGGATTTTGGCAGGTACCGCCAAGAGTGGCGATCGCATCAGCGGGTGGAGTTTGGGTGTGATGGCCCCCAGCCGTTTGAGTTTTGCCTTGCCGCCGATTGCCACTGGGTTTCGCACTTCCGTTGGGATCGATCAGGCCGCGCATGACCGGGGCTGTATTGTCGGTCGCGTTTTCGTCTCGTGGGAGAGTTCTCCGAAGTTTGAATCCAAATCGATTGTCGGTTCTGAAAAAACGACCGAAGGGGGTAATATCCATTGGAATAGCTTGCCTGGCGACGGGCAACTGATTTTGGAAGTGGACATGGCCCATCAAGATCGTCCCGAAGGTGCCGATCCGTTCGACATCCGCGACATGGTCAACTGGATTGAACCGCGTGTCCTTCTCGATCACCAGAAACTGCGCGAGGCCATCGACGAGCAAACGCCGGAGACGATCTTGGCCTGGAGCGGATGGCAACTCACATCGGACATTGCCAAGCTGCGTTTCCATACAACCCGCCGCCGTGTGGAATATCCCTTCGAAGCACCCTCGTGGCGGACCACCGTTGTCGCAAAGGACGAACCGCTGCGGTTGACGACAACCAAGAGGATCGCTCCTGAAACATCCTATCTGGAAATCAACGCAGCCAAGTTCGACGGAGGGGATGAGCCGAATATTGAAGTTCGTATCAACGACATTCCGGTTCTTTCGGAACCTCTCAAAAACGTTAATACGCACGATCATGTGAACACTCCGGCACCCTATTTAGTCGATTTGACTCCCTTCGCCGGGCATGAAGTTACGCTCGAAGTCTCGCAAACGCCAGGGCCAGACAATATCGCCGTGGATTGGCGTGGGATTCACTTTCTGTCAGAGCCATCGTTTCTGATGCCGGTGTTGGATGCTCCCTCCGAAAAACAAGTTGACAGCTTGTTAACGATCGCTGGACAGCCGGCCGGTGCGATCTGGAGGAACGATATTCGCTTGGTCAGCCGACCGGCCCTCGAGATCAACGATGGGCCATGGGTGCAGATTGCCAGTTTCGATCGTCCGATCGAGATTCGCGAACGCCCGCTGCCGGGTCAGTATCGGCAGTTGCGGTTCGCCTTTGAAAAACAGGGGGATGGCTATGTCCAGATTCGCCTGCTTCATGATCGTGATACCGAGTCACCGGCCATCTATTCGGTTGGGACAAGCAAAGCGGACCAAGGAGTCATCAAGCTAGACCCGAAGAAGATTAAGGAAAATGACTGGCACCAAGTCGGACCAGATATCTTCTCCAATTTTCGCGAACTCAACATCACCGGTATTGCGATTCAATCGGTCGGAGAAAGTAAATCAACGTGGGATCATTTTGTTTTTTCCAGCAGCGCCAGGCACTACGATCAATTGGCCTCCATCTCTCCGCTCAACAACAACTGGGACGACTGGCAAAAGCGATCAGAAGAGGTACTACCGCAACTTCGCAAAGCGCTGGTACAGGTCGATCGGCCCCAAAAACCCGGTCGTCCGGCAATTATGATTGACCAAGGCCAAGGCATCTTCGCCATGCTCGGAGATGACGATTGGAAACGGGGCAATCAGGTCACAATTACGCGAGATGACGGTAAAAAGTTCCCTGCCAAATGCCTGGGGATGGATGAAGAGTCGCAACTGGGGCTGATTCGAATTGAGAATATTGAGCAAGATGGACAATGGACCCAGATCAATCTGGCCGGCAACGATAAGTTCGATCGTCGGTTTGCCTACATGCTGGCTCAGCAAGATTCCGAGCCAGAGTTGATTGCTTGGGATATCTGCCGACCGATTACTTTCACAAACGCTATTGAGATCCTTTCCGGATCCCCCTCCATAGACTTCTCGATCGGTGCAATCGCAATCGATCGAAATCATCAGGTCGCCGGATTCGTACGCGGCAAATGCCCTAATGGGGAGCCAATTCTTACCATCGCCCATCCGCTTACGCAGAAGCGTGCCACCCTTAAGGGCGATTAACAAACTCATTTCTTTTAAATATATTTACAGCATATTACTTACCGCAAGACTCTTTATCCTTCCCGTCCAATTCGCAGGAACGCGGAGTCATTGGCGGTGCTGCGTAGCTATTCTTATCATCTCTCCATTCTTATTGGGAATCCCCATGCGCAAGACTCATGCTTTTACATTGGTCGAGTTGCTCGTCGTCATTGCCATTATCGGCGTGTTGATTGCATTGCTTTTGCCGGCGGTTCAACAGGCACGCGAGGCAGCCCGCCGCATGCAGTGCACCAATGGCGAGAAGCAAATCATCCTGGCCATGCACAACTATGAATCAACTTTCAAGTTGTTTCCCACCGGCCGTCTTGGATGCGATGGTGCATGCAACCCTACCAACGGCCCTGGTACTAGTGGTTTTGTGTTACTGCTCCCCTTCTTGGAAGAGAACAACCTATACGAATTGTTTGCACCCTATGGACCTAGTTCTGGGTTCCCAGGATCGCTCCCCGAATCGACTCTGTCGGCGCGTCCCGATGCTTTCGTTTGTGCCAGCAGCACCATGCCAGAAACAGTGACTTCCGGCAGTAAGCAATGGGCAACCAGTTCCTACGCGTTTGTCTCGGGGCATTTTGGACCTTCACAGGGCATCGGCGCGAAAGTGAAGTGGGATAACTCAGGCATGTTTGTTTACCGCGATTCATTCGGCGTCCAGGAGGCGGTCGATGGCCTTTCGAATGTGATGTTTGTGGGTGAAGTAATTGACGGCCATCTTTCCAATCACATCAACCGCTGGACCATCGCAGGCCGTCACCTCGATTCGCTGCGATCTACCGAAAACCCCGTGAACACGCCCGCCGGACAAGGCATCACCACGTCGCCGTACGGGGACGCACTCAACGGTGCATTTGGTAGCAGGCACCCAGGCGGAGCGAACTTTGCTTTTGGCGACGGATCGGTTCATTTCATTCCTGAAACGATCAATCTGACCGTTTACAAACTGCTTGGCCAACGGGCATCCAATAAGCCCAAAGCAATTAACTAGAAACGGCAATCGTCTGAGCGTTTCATTGATAATCATTCTTCAGAGATTGCCTTATGTCGAAATCCTTGTTGGTCAGCGCAGCACTCACCGCGCTGATGCTTGTTGGTTGTGGTGATGGTCGCCCTGCGGTGGTGAAGACGTCGGGGCAGGTTTTCCTTAATGGAGAACCTTTGATCTTCAAGGGGGATGGCTTCGTACAGGTGATTCCGGCCGATAATCGACCGGCAACCGGAATGATCAATCCCAGCGACGGTACCTTCACACTGACCACGTTTGACAATGATGATGGGGCCGTTCCCGGTGAACACGCGGTCACAATCCTCGTCAAGGCGCTGGGGCCTGGTGGTCAATCCGTGAACCTGCTTCCCACGGAATATACCGAGATGGAAACGAGTGGGCTCACGGTTGTCATCGATAAGCCGACGGACTCACTCAAGATTGAACTAGAAGGAAAGATGCGTGCTGCCCCCGACAGCACCAACGCCCTGCGGGGAGACGCTTCGGGCTTCTAATGATTAGTCACTAGGAAACATGGCTTCGCAGGCCTCTAGCCGAGAGCCTGCCTGGTCGGTGACGGCGATCTTCCAGTCACCACGCATACAAACCCCGGCGTGCGTTCCATCTTTGGCCAACAGATAAAGTTGCAAGTTGAAGTTAGGACGGCCCAGGGGATCTAACTCGAACGGCGGAGCGTGCTTGGCGGCGTGCTCTAAGGTTTCCATTCCGGCCTCCCTGGGCGACATCCCCTGCCCCATCAAGTGCACCGCCAGGAAGCTGCTGCAGTTGAGCAGGTTCGCCTCACCGTGCCCGACACTTCCACATGTGCCATGCTCGTTGTCGACGTACAGGCCGGCTCCGAAGATCGGCGAATCTCCAACACGACCTTTGGTTTTAAAGCAGTGTCCACTGGTCGAAGTCACACAGGCCAGGTTGCTTTGCTGATCTTGCCCTGCGGCGTGTACGGTTCCGCCGGGGTGACGATAAAAATGGGTTAAGATTCTCATAAGCTGCTCGGTCTCTTCATCCGCCGGAGCTGGCAGCCACTCTTTGTTGGACTGATAGGTCCTCTTCCACAGACGCCACAGCTTGCGTGCTTTCTCAGTTAGCAAGTCTTCCGTTGGAAAACCGCAAGCCCGAGCGAATGCATCGGCTCCTTCGCCCTGCAACATCACGCGACGCGATTCTCGCATTAGGCGGAGAGCAACCTGCGAGACATAACGCACGCCTGAAAGGCCGATAATGGAACCTCCGCGGTGCGATCGACCATCCATTACGGCGGCGTCCAAGCTGACATGCCCCTGTTCGTCGGGAAGGCCGCCATAGCCGACGGTTAGTTCGTCCGGGTCATCCTCGACCAGCCCCACTCCTTCCACGCACGCATCGATCAGCGGAAAGTTCTCTTGCAGCTTCTTCCAGGCCAACCGAGTGGCTTCCAAACCGTTGTGCGAGGCAATCACTTTCATGGTTTTTTGTCACCACCAGAGCGGTATAATTAATGGACTCGAAATGAACACGAACGCGTGATCTATTTTCCACGTTTCGTCAATGTTAACGGATATTGAATGCAGGACATCTTACCAGATGCCCTGCTTGCTGACGTTCCGCAAGGCGGTCGTTTGCAGGGATAGTTAACCTGCCAGCGAGATACGTGAACGCTCAGTACATCGTTGCTCGTTAGAATCGGGATCGTGATGCGTTTCTTGGCAAATGCGTATCATCCGATCTAGGATCGCCTTGCTCCATTGAAGGACTCATGACCAATCCATTCGACGAAAGTGATTCGCCCACGCATTTGCGAATCAACCAAAGCCCGGAAGTACTTCCTCGCCAGGCACAGTGGCTACGCGGCATCGGCGGCGTCATGGTGGGGCTTTCGCTGATTGTGGCGTTTGCTCCCCTCTTTTTCGCTGCGGACGTATCCTCTATCGAGACAACCTCGTACCTGCTTTGTCTGGTCACGGTGCTGGTTCTCGACGGGTCGCTCGTGGCGGTGCTTATTACCTGGCGGACCGTTGCCATGTCGCGTTTGGGCGAATGGCAATTCACGATCGAAGGGTTTCAATCATCGCATTATCGCAATCTGCTGCTCGGAGGCGGAATGCACACGGTCTCGTTGTTCCTGCTGTGGATTCCCTTGCTCATGCAAGACAAACCCAACACACCGCTGAACGGTTTTTTGCCCTTTGTGGCGATGGCCGGATTTGGCGCGTTGGCAAGTATGCCCTGGCTCGTGCAGTTTTTTCTGAATGTCAAAGGACACGATCTTGAAGTGCACGAAGAAGGCATGATGATTGGCGGCTTCTTTCCTTGCCGCTTCAATCGCATCCGCAGCTACAACGTCTGGGAAGATGCTGCCTCGCTGGTGGTCTTCGATATCCGTGGACGCGGCCCCGTTGAAGTATTTATGCCCCCTAACGATCGAAAACTTCTGGTGGCGGAACTTCGCCGTCACGTGGGGCCGCCACAACGAGAAGGCCGCTCGGAAGACCTGTCCGATGACAACCATAAAGGACAATTCGGAAACCTATCGGTATTTCGATAGCCGGCTATCCAACGCTGGCAATGAAACACTTCAGGTATTCATTTTCCAGACAAATTGCGTTCACCGGATGATCGGGGGCTGCTCCGCGCTGTTCGAGAAGTCGCAGATCGCGGCCCGTTTTCTGCGACACGCCGAGCAGCATCATCAGAAAATCCTCGCGGCTTACATTTCCACTGCAGCTGCAAGTCACCAGGATGCCGCCAGGCCGTAGAAGTAGCGTGGCATGGCGATTGATATGGAAGTAGGCCCGCAAGGCTTCGTCGATCGTGCGGCGAGACTTCGTGAACTTAGGGGGATCAAGGATGATTGCGTCGTACTGGTCGCCGGCATCAACGCGGGCCTTCAAGTAATCGAAACAATCGGCTTTCTCGAACGTCACGTTGCTTAGTTGGTTACGTTCCGCATTTCGTTGAGCCGCAGAAATCGCTGGACCACTTCCATCGACGCCATGCACCGAGGCTGCCCCACCATGCTTGGCGGCATTCATGGCGAAGCCCCCGCTATAGCAGAACATATCCAGCACCTTGGCGTTTTGCGGCAAATAACTGGCAGCTACACGCCGATTGTCACGCTGGTCGAGGTAGAATCCGGTCTTCTGCCCTTGGTTCATATCGACCTCGTACCGCAAGTCGTTTTCGACGAGCTCGATCGGTTCGCTGGGCAGTTCACCGGAAAGCAGTCGCGGTTCGACTTCCAGGCCTTCAAGCTTCAAGACGCCTGCTTCTCCACGCAGAGAGATGCTTTTGGGTTTGAGCAGATCGGCTAGAATCGCTGCGATGCTTTCGACGCGGCGGTACATTCCCAGCGAGGTGATCTGAATCATCAGATGCCCGGCGAAGTTTTCGACAATCAGACCGCTCAGCCCATCGGCCTCGCTATAAACGAGTCGGCAGCCTGCGTCGTCGTGCAGGAGCCCCTGTTCGCGGCGCATCAAGATGGCTCGCTCCAGACGGCCACGCCAGAAGTCGTCATCTAGTGGCTGCTGCTGGTCCCACGAGTAAAGCCGTACACGCAGGTGGCTGTTGCGATTTATCAAACCGTACGCGATAAAGCGGTCTTTATCGCTGTGAAGCTGGACCACATCACCATCTTGCACCTTGCCAATGACTTTATCGATGCCGCTGTCGCGGACCCAAGGATGCCGTCCAAAGAACGGCTGAGCCTTGCGCGGGCGAAGCTTTACAATCGGGATAGAGGACGCGGGTACATCGCTTGTTTCATCGGACATTGGGGGACTATTCAGATTCAGAAGGAAACTTTTCCTGGGCCAATTTCAACGTCGCGTCCATACGTTTCAGACACGCCTCTTTGCCCAATATGGCCAAGCAATCAAACATGCCAGGCCCGACCGTTTTGCCGGTCACGCTCAGGCGAACACCATGAATGATGTCGCCAATCTTAATATCCGCCTCGTCGATGAACGCGTGCATCTCTTTATCGAGATGCTCGACAGTCCAATCCGAAACATCGGAAAGATGATTGCGGAAGGTTGCCAATATGGCCTGAGCTTCGGGGCTGGAAAGCCGCTTCTTGAAGCCCTTCTCGTCCATTTCCATCTTATCGTCGGCGACATAGAAGTAATCGGCGTAGGAAAGAATGTCCCCCATCACCTTCAATCGATCGCCACAGGCCGCGACAATCCTTTCCAACTTCTCCATCTCCCCTTCGGCGTTAGAATCAGCAACCAGGCCAGCCTTGGTCAGGTAAGGCATCATCGCGGTGGCCTTTTCCGATACCGATAGCTTTTGCAGATGGCGATCCTGGAAAGCCCACAGCTTTTTGGCGTCGAAACTGGCCGGAGCCTTGGTGACGCGTTCCAAGCTAAAGTGCTCGATCATTTCGTCGACGGTGAAGTCTTCGGTCTTGTCGTCTAACGACCAACCCAGCAGCACCAGATAGTTGAGGATAGCCGCTGGCAGGTAGCCGACCAGTTCGTAGAAATCGACGATCACCGGGTTGAACGTCTCGGCTGACATATGAACGCCCATACGGTTGGCGATGTCCTGACCATGTTCGTTGACCCGCTTGAAGTCGGGGTTCTTCAAATACTTCTCGAGCTTTCGCTTGCTCAGCTTGTTCTTACTGCCAGGCTCGGCAACGTACGGCAGGTGAGCATAGACGGGCAATTCGTACCCAAGCGACTGGGCGATGAAGATTTGCCGTGGGGTATTGGGCAAATGCTCTTCGGCACGAATCACATGCGAGATCTCTAGGTCGTGATCGTCGACCACACTGGCCAGGTGATACAAGCACGAGCGATCGCTGCGTTGGATAACGTGGTCGTTTTCTTTAGACCACTCGAACGAGACATCGCCACGGACCGCGTCGGTAAACTCGCATTTACCTTCGCGAGGCATCTTCAAACGGACGACAAAGCTGCGTCCTTCGGCCTCGAACTTGGCGCGTTCCTCCAGCGTGGTCGCCATCCATTTGCGGCTGTACTGAAATGCTTTCTTTTCAAAGTGTGCTTGATCGCGTTCGGCGTTGACTTCTTCGGTGGTCGAGTAGTCGTAATAGGCGAAACCGTCTTCGATCAGCTTCTGGGCGGCAGCTTTGTATTTGTCGGAGCGTTGCGACTGATAATAGGGCTCGTGCGGGCCGCCCATGCCGGGGCCTTCGTCCCAGTCGATGCCTAGCCAATTGAAGCCATCGAGAATGGGCTGCAATGCTTCTTCGACGTTGCGTTGTTGGTCGGTATCGTCGATCCGCAGAATGAACTGGCCACCGTGTTTGCGAGCAAACAGCCAATTGAAGAGGGCGGAGCGAACACCACCGATGTGCAGGTAACCGGTCGGACTGGGGGCGAAGCGAGTACGAACTGGTGCCATGATGATGCGGGTTTAAGCCGTGTTGGAGGAACCGAACAGCGACAGGTGGCTTCCCCTTATCGGGAGTAAGCCACCCTGAACGATCCCTAAGCTTAGACGCTTGCGGCAAAGCCCGTCAAAGGGTCTGCGGTGATTTAAGCAGCCGCTCGGCGTTTTAACTTCTTTAAACGTCGCCGTTCGGCCTTGCTGAGCAGATGATCTGGTTTGGCTTCCAGTCGCAAGATTTCCTCATCCTCGGTGGAATTTGCCGAGTCGTCGTCCTCCTGAGAATACCTGCCGGTAATAGTAGGCACCTGATTGGCAGCGGGTTGCTCCTGAGGAGCCGGCGTATGCTTCGGTCGTGTTTTGACCCTTGGCTTCATCGTTGCCCGCTCTTGCTCGTCGGTTGCCGCCTCTTCCTGGTCGGCATCTTCGGCAGATTTTTTGCCCCACGAGAACCACCCTCGCTTTGGCGTTTCTTCAGCTGGCTCTTGCTCGATCGTGGACGCCGCGATCTTCGGCTTGGCTGGCGTCTTGATTTCCGTTTCTGCCGAATCGTCTTCTACCTTCTTTTTGCCGAATGAGAACCACCCCCGCTTCGGTGTTTCGCCTTGCAGAGTTTCCTCTTCCGTCACCTTGGCGGCAGACTTCGCGGGCTTCTTTACCGGCTTAGCAGCTTCCTCAGGTGACTCTTCTGATTTCTTCTTACCGATGGAGAACCATCCGCGTCGCGGCTTGGCTTCTTCTTCGTCCTCTTCGGAATTCTCTGGGGCAGTGGGTTTCGCCGCTGGCTTTTTGGCCGCAGAACGAGTGGCCTTCCTCGGCTTCGCTTCCTCTTCCGTTTCTTCTTTTACTCTCACCGAACGCCGTGAGATCAGCCCCTGGGCGTCTAACCACACAAATCGCGAATATTGGACGAGGGTTGCCAACAGCAGCCCCACACCCAAAAGCTGGGCCGCATGGATCGCCACTCCAGCCGGCACACTACTAGGAAGCAACAGTAAATCCATCTGCAGGGCCATCCCGGCGAATAGCAGCGCCGCACTGATCAGGCCGACGGCGATCGTGCCGAAGCTTTCGCGAACTTCAATGAGCGCTCGCAGGGCCATCGATCCATAGGCAACACACCACACGACAACCCACCAGCCATCGGTCTGGCCGAGCAGTCGCACACGCGTGACAGCTTCTAACCCACGAGCGACATCAGTGCGGAAGTTCAGCATGCAGTCTAAGCTGGCAAACAACAGTAGCCCGGCAAACCATAACCAGCAACGATACCGGCCACGGTAGTCATCCAAGCGATGCCGTCGAATACGATACGTGAGAAACGCCAGTATCGCCCCAACCAAGAGCGAGCCTGCGGAGAGATACGTTCCCAGGCTATCTACCCGGGTCAGATCTGCCCAACGCACAATATTCGCGCCGTAGTGATGCATCGCTAGCAGCACAGCGACGCCGAGCAAAATAGTGGCATAAATGAATGTGACATGAACAAGATACACCGGCACCATATCAACGATGCGAATCCTTCGCTCGTCGACGGCAGTTCTCGAGTAAGTCCGTGCCGATTTGCGTACAACGTCGTCCGCTGTGGTCGCCGCAGTTTGAGTGCCTGAATCGCTAGTGCGATCGTCCATGAGGGCCCGGCGACGACGTTCGTCGCGCAGGCCATTCCGCCTGAATTGCATGCTCAGATCCATCCCTGGTGAAAGAAATGTCCACGTCCCTGTGGCATTTAATCATCCTACACTTCTCATTTCGGCAATTGATCGGAGTGTTCTGAATGATTGCTGGACAGTATTTAGCCAGCAAACGACCGACGCTTATCGCATCGCGTAAAACACGTAAAGTCGGGCACGATTGCTGGCAAGGCTAGCGGTATCTCGCTGGCCTACGCTATTTGGCGTCGATCACCGGGTTGGTGAGCACACCTAGCTTTTCTATCTCGACCTGTACTTCATCGCCCGGCTTCAAGAAGACGGGTGGATTTCGTGCCATGCCCACCCCCGGCGGCGTTCCCGTGTAAATCAAATCGCCTGGCATCAAGGTGCAAACCTGCGAAAGGTAAGAGATCAAAACGTCGATTCGGAAGATCAACTGGCTGGTCGACGAGTCTTGCATCGTTTCGCCATTGAGTCGGCACTGAATCCGCAAATCATGTGGGTCTTCGATCTCGTCCGCCGTTACCAACTCGGGGCCGAGGGGGGCGAAGCTATCAAACGATTTGCCAAGCAGCCACTGCTTGCCCGGCTTGCCCTTTTGCCAATCACGGGCCGATACATCGTGCCCCACCGCATAGCCGGCAACATGGCTCATGGCATCTGCCTGGGCAATGTTCTTTCCGGGGCGACCGATTACCACGACTAGCTCCGCTTCGTAATCGACTTGCTTGCTAACTGCAGGCAGTTCGATCGGCTGGCCGTCGGCTCGCAGACAGGTGGGAAACTTGTTGAAAACAACCGGTTCATCACCGACTGTCGCCCCAGTCTCGGCGGCATGGTCAGCATAGTTCAAACCGATGCAGAGAATCTTTTGTGGTTCGACAACCGGAGCAAGCAAACGAAGCTTGGCCCGATCAAGGAGTCGCCCTTCCTCTGCGGCTTCCAATATGGCTTCGCGATGCAACGACAGCATCGGTAGCAAGTGCTTCATCTGAGTTGGCAGCAACGGGTCGGCCTGATTCAAGTCGACATAACCTTCGCCACGGGCCACGGCGGTACGTGGGCCGGTTTCACTTTGATAGCTGATCAATCGCATATCCGTCGACAACTTTCCTGAGAAGCAAGTCCCACAATCGGTAAAAACCTAACAACACTCAAAACTCAACTTATCGCAATTACTCGCGCGGGACAACGAGACGTTTCTGCTTTCCAACGATTGATCTGGTGTTCGAGAGCTATAGTTTTACGGAAATCCCACTTCTTAGTCGGACGTAGTTTGCTGTTCTATGGATTCTGACGTAGCGTTCAGCGCTAACCTTCCAACAACACTCAAGCGCGGTAAGCGATGGGCAGCAATATCTGATGGCCACGGAACCTCCTCACAATTCTGGCTCATTTGACGCTACGGACGTACCCCCTGGCCCCGTAGATGATCCGATTCACACCATATCGAATTTAATCGCCTGGGCCGACGAACCGTCGGAGGAGACGGTCGACGACGAATTTGGTGAAGCAGACAATCAACTCATTCAAGTAAGCCTGGGGATTGCCTCGGGGCTGTTCTACTCGCTGCAAGCGAAGCACTTCCCGACGGCTTCGCACTCGCTGCGCGTCGCCAAACTGTGCTCCCGGTGGGCCGCGATCCTCGACTTAGAAGCCTACCAGCGCGATCAGTTAGAAGTCGCCGCTCTCTTGCACGATATCGGCAAGATGGGTGTGCCTGACTATGTGTTGGCATGCCCAGGCAAGCTGGCGGCCGAAGAACAATTGCTGATGGATCGCAGCCAAGATATCGGCTTGGAGATTCTCTCGGCTTGCTGCGACGGTGAAGAGATCGTCGACCTGATCCGCTTCAACTATGCCTGGTTCAATGGTACCCATGGCAATTACAACTTGAAGGGGAAAGACATCCCCATCGAAGCTCGGATGCTGGCCATTGTCGATGCGTTTGACTCGATGACTGTTGACCAGATTTTCCGCCGGGCCCGCTCAACAGAACGTGCATTCGCCGAGTTATTTTCTTATGCCGGTACTCAGTTCGATCCGGACCTGGTCAGTAACTTTTGCGAAATGATGTCGCATCCGTTGCCAACAGAAGCGCAATCAACCCGCAATTGGCTCAGGGTACTTTCTCCAGAACATGCCAATAAACATTGGCGTGTGAACCAGCAAGGTGCCAATCCGTCGAAGTTGAGATCGCAGGCACCGTTCCAGGATAGCCTGGTTCGACACATTCATGACGCGGTCGTCTTTATTGACATCAACTTGCAGATACTTGGTTGGAATCAAGCGGCCGAGCGTCTAACCGGTTTGACACGTGACGCCGTCGAAGGCCATTACTGGACATCCGAATTGCTCGGGCTGGCCGATCATCAAGGTCGCAAGATCACCAGCGAGACCGACCCGGTTCGTGTGGCCATTGCTGCCGGTACCCAAGGCATGCACCGTCTTTCGATTCGCAACGCGGCCGGAAAATTTGTGACCGTCACGGCGCATATCGTTCCGGTGGTTGGCGAGGACGGAAAGAACCTCGGCACTACCATCCAGATGCACGACACATCCGGCGTCGAGTCACTCGAAGAGCAGATTCAATCACTGCACTACAGAGCGACCCGTGACCCACTGACCGGACTGGTCAATCGTGCCGAAATGGACCGTGGCTTGATCGATATGGTCGAACGCCACACGACCATTGGCCGATCGTGCAGTGTGATCATCTGCGACATCGACTTCTTCAAGAAAATCAACGATACATTCGGCCACCAAGCCGGCGACGAAGCATTGATCTCGTTTGCAAATTTGCTTCAGATGGATGCTCGCTCGGCGGATATTTGTGCCCGCTATGGCGGGGAAGAATTCGTGGTCCTTTGCCCTAGCTGCAACAACGAAGAGGCCGCACTACTGGCCGAGAAGATCCGCAGCGACCTGGCAGCAATGCCTCAGTCGGCATTGGGTGGCAAGAACATGACCGCCAGTTTCGGCGTGACCGAGATCCAGCGTGGCGACACGGCCGATTCCATTTTGAACCGCGCCGATCGAGCGTTGCTACAATCGAAAGAAATGGGTCGCAACATTGTCACCCAGATAGGCAATGGCTTGAAAGAGCCTGCCATTGGCGATCGACGCGGTTGGTTTACCCGTCTGATTGCTCCGGCGGAACCGGAAGTCCTGCTCAAGCGAGCGATGAAGACCAAAGTCCCCCTCAACCTGGCCGCGGAAAAGATCCGAGGCTTCGTCGCCGATCATCGGGCCGAGGTGCTCAACGTTAGCGATGAATCGATCAAAATCATGGTCGACGGAGAATCGTTGCCATTGCAGCGCCGAGTCGCCGACCGCGCTGTTCCACTGATCATCGAATTGAGGTTCAGTCCTATCACCGGTGAAAACGGCGGGCAGCATACCATGGTTCAGATTTCAATCTCCCCCCGCCGCAATCGCGATCGACGCAAGCGGGACGCAATCGAACGAGCACGTCATTTACTGATGAGCCTGCAGTCGTACATGGTGGCCTACGAATTCGTCGACACCACCATTGCCGCCGAGGAAGAACAGCCTACCTGGTGGAGCAAACTGTGGGGCAAGCCGCGCAAAGTGGAATCACGCTGAGGTTGGTTGGATCTCGGATCGCTTGAACGCGATAGGGATTTCTAGTTACTCAGCGTCGAATGTGCTCTAGAATCCCTCGCCCAAGCCCTCTCCTTTCGAAGGAGAGGGGACATGATTTGGACGACGCTAACCGATTCACTTGGTACGACGATCTAACCAGATTTGGCCAAGCCAACTAGCCGATCAGCTTTCGCAGTTCATCACTGAGATCGTCGGCTTTCACACGCCATTGGTCTAACGTGTCGCGATGACGAATGGTGACCGTTTGGTCTTGCATGCTGTCGCCGTCGACGGTGATGCAGAACGGGGTACCAGCTTCGTCTTGTCGACGATAACGGCGACCGACGGCCCCCTTTTCGTCGTAGAAGACATTCCACTCTTTCTTGAGTGTGCGATAGATGTCTTGAGCCATCTCCGGCATGCCGTCTTTTTTGACCAGCGGGAAGATCGCCGCTTTGATCGGGGCGATTCGCGGGTGCAGTTTCATCAACGTGCGCGTTTGCATCTTACCCTTGTCATCGGGTGCTTCGTCTTCCGTGAATGCTTCGCACAAAAAGGCCAGCATCGCGCGGTCTGCACCGGCCGATGGTTCGACCACGTGTGGCACGAAACGTTCGCCGGAGAGGTCATCGCGATACGAAAGATCCTTGCCGCTACCACGATGCTTGGGCTTGCCTTCTTCGTTCAGCTCGACCGTCATCGGATTGGTGTTGGGATCTAGCTTGCCTTCCATATGACTACGCAAATCGAAGTCACCTCGGTGGGCAATCCCTTCCAACTCGCCATATTCGCCTTCGGGCAAGAATGGGAACGCGTATTCAATGTCGGCCGTACCGATCGAGTAATGTGCCAGCTCTTCGGGGTGGTGCTCGCGAAGGATCAGCTTGCCTTTATCGAGTCCCATGTCCTGGTACCACTGGAAACGACGTTGCCGCCAATAGGTATACCAGTCTTGCGACGAATCGGGATGGCAGAAAAACTCGATTTCCATCTGTTCGAATTCACGTGAGCGGAACGTGAAGTTACGCGGCGTGATCTCGTTGCGGAAGCTCTTACCAACCTGGGCGATACCAAAAGGAACGCGAACACGGCTACTATCGACCACGTTCTTGAAGTTCACGAAGATCCCCTGTGCCGTTTCCGGCCGCAGGAAAGCCGCGTCTGAATCGCCACCGAGCGCGCCGATCGTCGTCTTGAACATCAAGTTGAATTCGCGCGGCGGGGTGAGCGAGCCCAAGCTCTTTGCGTCAGGACCGAGAACCTGTTCGAAGTCGTCTACGGTCGTCAACGAAACGAGCGGGCCATCCCACTTCAGTTCGTCCGCGTTCTTGGATCGCATGCCGAAGAATTTGAGCGCCTGACGTTCGAGATCGGCTTCCGGCGATTCCGAATCACTACCGGCGGTGGCGAAGATTTTTTTGCCTTTCGCTTCGACCCAACGTCCCTGGATCTGATCGTGGCGATAGCGCTTTTTCGACTCGCGGCAGTCGACCATATAATCGTGGAACAAGTCGTAGTGCCCGCTGCACTTCCAGACCTGAGGGTGCATGATGATCGTGCAGTCGAGACCGGTCATCTCGTACGCAGCCGGAGCCCCAGGCAGTTGGGCCAGGTCGTCGTGACCGGTGACCATATCACGCCACCAGGCATCCTTGATATTGCGTTTCAGCTCGACGCCCAACGGGCCGTAGTCCCAAAATCCATTGATACCTCCATAGATTTCGGATGACTGAAACATGAAGCCTCGCCGCTTGCACAACGAGACGAGCTTTTCCATTTCCATGGCGTCGATTCTGCTTGAAGTGGGTGAATAGCGTAAGTCGTTAACAGGTAAACATCTAAGTGTACCTCAGGGGTCCCTGGGGCGTCTACGTGGGTCGTCAGCCGGCAATTGGCTCGATTGCTTGCATGGTTTGCCCTAAAATTCGGACAATTCCTGCTGCCGAAGGTTCTGTCCCGTTGATTTCATGCCTAAAGACCTAATCAATCCGTTTCAGTCGCCGCAAGACACGCCGGATGAGTCGCCGTCGGCTGTTTCGGCAGTGGCTGAAGAAGTTTGGCCGTTCGTGGCGACAAAGCTAGCGATGATCGAAGAAATCGATCCGCCGCTAGGCAGGCAGATTGTACCAGGCCAGCCGTGGGGCAAGATCCTTTCTTATTTACTGCTGAGCCTTGTTGGACTCTATGTGCTTTGGATTGGGGTGATGCTGCTCGTGGCGTGGGGCACAAGCAATTCCGACGCCCTGGCCTCCCTCACGATGCAGCACATCCCGACCCTGCTGTTTGTCATATTACCAGGCATTCTGTTTGTCCTGACCATCAGCCGTCACTACTTTCAGCAGGACGTCTCCACCTTCCGCCGATTAGCAAAACTGATTCGTCAGCGCGAAACCAAACCGATCCCCTCGCTGAACTCCCCCAACTGCCAGTTCGTAGCGATCGTCCCTCGAGAACGCTGGCAACTTCCCGAACAGCAGCTCACGCAGGAAGTCGCTATCTTGCATGTCAACCCTTACGATTCGCGGATCATCGTGGAAGGGGCCGAGCATCGCTTTTGGATACCCTCGCAGGCTCTGCTCAAGTGTGGAGTCGACTGCTTCACAAAAGCGAAGAAGCAAGTCTGGGTGCTTTGCCTAGTCATTCAAACCAGCGAAGGTCCGCGGGAAGTATGCCTAAGGGCTGGCAACGTCGACGGCTTCTGGCAATCGAATAACCAGCGAAAGTCCGTCGCTGAAAAGTTTTGGGGACGAATCTTGCTGCTGAAACAAGCACCGCATTCGACCAGGAAAATATAATTAGCCAAGCCGTAACGACTCGTCGAACTCCGCTAGGCGTCTCCGCCAGAACTTATCCATTTGAAACCAAACCCCTTAGCCCCCCAAGAGCTGTGTTCTCGAATCGGAAAATCCGACCAACTTTGGCAAACCGATGGTCAAAGGAATGCAAAAGCGGAAGAATATAGAAACCGTATCCTGCATCTAAAGAACACGACATGACCACCCAACCCACCAATCCGTTTGCTGCACCGCTGGCCGACATTTCGGCAACCGGCAAACCGGAAGCCGACCAGGCGTACCCCATGACGGCCACGGCCACTGCGGTGATCGAGGATGTCCCGGAGCCACATTGCGGGAAAGTACGCACCTTGGGCATGCGTTTTCTACTTGGGCTACCCCAGGTATTGATTCCCATCACGCTTGGGATTTTGTTTTACACTCTGGCGGCGTTCGGTCCGGTGTGGTTGAACCTGGGTGGGAACGCGTCGCTCGCACTCTTGGTAGCCAGCATTATCCTCTTTTTCACACTGATCTATATCCTGACTAACGCTTTCTGCCAGGACCGCTGGTGGGAAACGCTCTTGCGGCGACAAATCGACAATCGCTCTGCCCCATGGATCGCAAGAGAGAGTTTCCCTAGCGAATTTGTCACGCTGACATCAACGCAGCCACAGTCGATGGCTTCGTTTCAGTTGGGCTCGAACGAGGCCGAGATCATTGACATCGGCCTCCTTCAACTGGACAAGACCGAGGGAGAAATCGTGCTCGAATGCGACAACCGCCGCTATCGCATTCCTCGCGGTTCCCTGCTGTTGTGTGACGTCCGGAAAATCAAGTTGCAGTCACCGTGGATTGTCGTGGTGAATCTCGCTTGTCAGACAAGCGAGGGCCCCCACGAGTTCTGCATCATGCCGGCCGACATCCAACCATGGCTTATATTCACGGCGCAGCACCGCAAAAAACAGGCAGAACGGATCGCAAGTGAAATCCTCGCTCTCCCCAAGGTCGATTAGACCAAAACGTCATCCCACGGCCCGGTGATCGCGAACGTGATACCAGGCGTTTGGATATTGGCAAACATCCACTTCCCATCAGGGCTGAATGTCGACCCGGCCCACTCCTTATCGACGTACGAGCCGCGAAGGCCGTTATGCTCGCCATTAAGCGTGATGTTGTTCTCGGCGAAGTTTTTCAACCGACCATCCTTTGTCAGGATTAGCATCCGCTGCGGTAGTGGGTCTTCGCCGGAATAGTCGTTGTCTTCGCAGAGAACCAAGCCTCCTTGAGGACTTACACACAAGTTGTCCGGCATGTTCAAAACGCGTTTGTTGCGTGATTCGTAAAGCAACGTGACCGTTTGCTGCTTGGGATCAAACTGCCAGATCTGTCCTGCCTTGGCAGCTCCGCCGTTGGTGGCATCGAAGTAAATCAAATCATTGCCGTACCAGCAGCCTTCGAGCCGAGAAAAGGTTGAGCCGCCGAGCTTTTGACCTTGCTCGAAAACCGAGTCGACCTTCGCATCAGGGTTCGTTTTCTCTAACGCTGGGTTCGCAATCCGATGCCACTTAACCGGGAACGACGAGCCATCTTTAAAGCCGCCACGAAGGTCAGGATGCCCCACGACCTCGGCGATTTCCAGTACACCGCCGGCCGCCAACTTGCCTGGCTGCGTAGGGCGGAAGCGATAGAAGCCTGCTTTGCCTTGGTCTTCGGTCAAATAGACATCACCCGTCTTGCGATCGATGGCGACGGCCTCGTGCACGAAACGTCCCATCTCCTTAATGGGCTGCGCAGTAGAAGTGCCATCCGAGGGAACTTCAAAGACCCAGCCATGATCCTTTTCGTAATGGGCCTGGCGATTGCCGTCCTCAGGCCCATCCAGGGTTTCTTCACAGGTCAACCAACTAGCCCAGGGAGTCACGCCACCGGCACAGTTACGGACGGTGCCGGAGATGGCACCGTAACTGGACAGCCACTGTCCGCGCTTGATGTCAAATTCTAACTGGGTACAACCACCGGTGGCCGATCGATCGTAGGAAGAACCATTTCTGCTGCTAAACGCAGGTCCTACCTTGCCGAGTTCGTGATTCCTAGTGATGAGCAACTTGTTAGCCTTTTGGCCTACCACGCCCATTCCGTCGTGAGCAGATGGGGTCGACTGGCCGTCGTCCATTTTATCGCCCGTCCAACCGTACGATACGTAACGAAACCCTTCCGGGAGTTTCAACAGCGGCAAGCCAGTTGCTTCATCCTTCACAGGAACCAGAGATGCCGATTGCCGGGCCGTCTCTCCGAGTGCCGTTCGCGCGCCCAGGGTCGACAGGGCACCTCCAATGGCAAACGATCCAAAAACAGAAAACGTATCACTCAGAAATTCACGACGCGATTTAGGGTCAGCCATATCCGGTTCCCAAGATGGGACTTAAAAGAAACATCAGTGCCATGCGGCAAGGTACCTAAAGTGCCGGCGAGCTGACAAGCGGCTTCACGAATTCTTAACACGTAATTCGGGTTCACGTGGCTGCCGTGCTGAACTTTAATCCCAGGATGGCAATCCCCAGTAGAGCCATAAAAAACAACCGGGCGACTGAGACCGGTTCGTTCAGGATCGCCATACCAAGCACGGCAGTTCCAGCCGCTCCAATCCCAACCCAAACAGCATACGCTGTCCCAATCGGCAAATCGCGAACCGCGACTGAAAGCAGGTACATGCTGCCAGCCAAGGCAATCACCGTCAAACAGCTGGGCCAGAAGCGAGTAAAGCCTTCGGTATATTTAAGACCCGTTGCCCAGACAATTTCGAGAAGACCGGCTGCCAATAGAATCCACCAAGCCATGATAAGCTCCTTGTAGGACGACACGAGGTTAGTTACTTCGTGCGTCGTCTTATCCTGACCGGGTACGGCGCGTCTCGTCCGGGGCTGTATGCGTAGCCAACGTTGGTAAGATTATTCGCAAGCACCCAACCAACCGCAAGCCCGGCTTACCGCACTCACGATCGGGGCCGCCCCCCCCCGACAGTAGAGCCTGACCTCTTAGCTACCCCACTAAAAATTAGGTGTGGGGGGGCGATACTGCGAAAGATCGATGGTCTTGAACCAGTCGATGGTTTGCTTGAGGCCGTCTTCCAACTGGGTAGTTGGCTCCCAACCTAAGTGCTTTCTTGCCAAGGTAATGTCCGGTTGACGCTGTTTGGGGTCGTCGGAGGGCAAGTCCGTGTAGATGATCTCCGACTTAGAACCGGTCAGTTTGACGACCAGCTCAGCTAACTGCCGGATTGAGAACTCGATGGGGTTCCCCACGTTGATCGGGCCTACCTGATCGCAAGCCATCATCTTAATGAGGCCGTCGACCAGGTCGTCGCGGTAACAGAACGAGCGTGTCTGCGAGCCATCGCCGTAAATGGTAATCGGCTCGCCGGTGAAGGCCTGGCGGATGAAGTTCGAGATCACGCGACCGTCGTAAGGATGCATCCGCGGCCCATACGTATTGAAAATTCGTACGATACGGACCTGAACGCCGTTCATGCGATGATAATCCATGCATAGCGTCTCGGCGGCTCGCTTGCCTTCGTCGTAGCAAGCGCGGATTCCGAGCGTGTTGACGCTGCCGCGATAGGTCTCTGGCTGCGGATGGATTTCCGGATCACCGTAAATTTCCGACGTCGAAGCAAACAAGTATTTCGCGCGGCAACGTTTGGCCATCCCCAGCAAGTTGATCGAACCCATCACCGACGTTTTCATGGTCTTGATGGGATTAAATTGATAGTGCCCAGGAGCCGCCGGACAGGCCATGTTGTAGATCTCGTCCACCTCCAACCAGACGGGATGGATGATGTCGTGCCGAATGACCTCAAAGTTCGGCTTCGACAACAAATGGACGATATTCGACTTCTGGCTGGTGAAGAAGTTATCGACGCAGATGACATCGTGCCCCTGTTCGACCAGTTCTTCGCAAATTCGCGAACCTAGAAAGCCAGCGCCGCCGGCTACCAAAATGCGTTTGATCTGAGACATAAAATTTCAGGTCGCTCTCTGTAGTAAAGTCCCAATCCGCAGGCTAGGTTTTGGAAACATCGACTGGTCGACGGCCCACCGAGAAATACGTGAACCCATGCTTTTCCATGTTGCCCAACTCGAACAGGTTACGTCCATCAAAGATGGTCGGTGATTTCATTTTCGCTTTTAGTTTCTTGAAGTCCGGCGTGCGGTACTCGTTCCATTCGGTGTTGATAGCCAAGCAATCCGCACCGTCAACGGCTTCCATCTCGCTTTTGCAGTATTTGCGAATTTTGTCGCCAAATTGAGCCTGAACGTTTTCCATCGCCTCGGGATCGTGCACGTGGATGATCGCTCCCTTGTCGGCCAGATAGTTCAGCAGTTCCAGAGCGGGCGCTTCGCGAATGTCGTCGGTCTTCGGCTTGAATGCGAGTCCCCAAACGCCGAACGTCTTGCCAGCAACGTCGCCACCATAGAACGCATCGATCTTACGAACCAGCGATGCCCTCTGATGAACGTTGACTTCGTCGACTGCACGCATGATCTTCGGCTCAAGCTGCAATGTTTCCGCCAAAGACGCCAAAGCACGAACATCTTTCGGGAAACAACTTCCACCGTAGCCCAAACCGGGAAAGAGGAACTGAAAACCGATGCGTTGATCGTGCCCCATGCCGATCCGCACATCGTTGATGTCCGCCCCGACTTTCTCGCTGAGATTGGCGATCTCGTTGATAAAGCTAATCTTGGTAGCCAATAGTGCGTTGGCGGCGTATTTTGTTAATTCCGAGCTTTCAGGGCTCATGAACAAGATGGGCTTGCCGGTGCGAACCAGCGGGGCATGCAGCGTTTGCAGCAACTCTTCGGCCGCTTCGTTACGAACGCCGCAGACAACGCGGTCGGGATACATAAAATCGGAGATGGCCGAGCCTTCTTTCAAAAACTCGGGATTGCTTGCCACGTTGACTTCGCGGCCGCATAGCTCCTTAAGCATCTCGTACACCTTGCCGTTGGTGCCGACCGGGACGGTGCTCTTTACTACCACCAAAGCGTCTTCTCGTAGATGGGGCGCGATGCCTTCGACGACCTTCCATACGGCAGAAAGATCGGCAGCCCCGCTATCAGACTGAGGTGTTCCGACGGCGATATAGACAATATCGGCATCTGGAATCACGTCGGCAGCATTGGTGGTGAACTGCAGTCGCCCCTCTTCATAGTTTCGCGAAACCAGTTCCGACAGGCCCGGCTCATAAATCGGGATAATGCCCTGCTTCAGTCCTTCGACTTTGGCCTGATTGACATCAATGCACGTGACTTCATTTCCCAAATCAGAGAAACAGGTTCCCGTTACCAGACCCACGTAGCCTGTGCCTATGACTGCTAGCTTCATCTAAACTCTTCCTGGCAGGAAATCGACTATGACGGTAATCGAATTAGTGTACCCCAGTTTGTAAAGGATAACAGGTGAAGAGGCTTTACGAGACCACACCTCCCGAGGCAATTCAGGATCATCTGCGGAAGAAAAGCCTTTTTTAAGCCGCATGAGTGTGAGAGAATCCGGCGGAGTCATCACACAAGACGTGATCCAGTCTTGATCTCTTTACCTAATCTTCCTGTAATCGCTGATATGCTCCCTCGAATTATATTCTGGTCGGTAACGGCTTCCCTGGCCGGCTTTCTGTTTGGTTTCGACACCGTCGTGATTTCTGGCGCAGAAAAAAACATCCAGCAGTTGTGGGGGTTAGAAGACTTTCAGCACGGACTGGCCTTGAGTGCCGCTTTGTGGGGAACCGTGATCGGGTCGATGATTGGTTTCTGGCCGACCGATCACTTCGGTCGCCAAAAGACATTGGTATCGATCGGCATACTCTATTTTGCGTCGGCGATCTGGTCTGCGCTCGCGACTGACCCTTATTCCTTCATGCTCGCTCGATTTATTGGCGGCCTGGGCGTAGGGATATCGACGGTGACATCTCCGCTGTATATCTCTGAGATCTCTCCACCCCAAGACCGTGGCAAACTCGCCGGCATGTTTCAATTCAATATTGTTTTTGGCATTCTGATCGCGTTTCTCTCGAACGCATTGATTGCGCAGTGGTTTGCCGAATCGGTCGCAGAAGGAGAAGTCAATAACGCTTGGCGGTGGATGTTGGGCGTCGAAGCGATTCCCGCGATTATCTATTCCATCTTTTGTTTCTTTCTACCAGAAAGTCCTCGTTGGTTGATTGCCCGCCAAGGGCAACGTGAAAAGGGAATCGAAATACTGCGTCAAATCATGCCGGATGATTCGCCCGGACACGTGGAAGCGGTAGCCGATGAAATCGAAATCACCGCCCAACAAACAATCGCAGGCGGCAGCATTTGGCAAGCGAAATTGCATGTACCGATGCTGATGGCCTTCCTGATTGCCTTCTTCAATCAGCTCTCGGGCATTAACGCGGTGCTTTATTTTGCCCCGCGGATCTTCGAGTTAACTGGGCTCGGCGAAGAAGCCGCTTTGCTAACATCGGTAGGAATTGGTGTAACCAACCTCATTTTCACATTTGTCGGCTTGGCCTTGATCGACCGCCTAGGACGCCGCACGTTGATGATCATCGGTTCGATCGGTTACATCGCCTCGCTTGGCCTCTGCGCGTGGGCCTTCCACAGCGAGCATTATTCAATCGTGCCTCCTTGTATTTTTGCGTTTATCGCAGCCCATGCGGTCGGTCAAGGCGCAGTTATCTGGGTCTTCATTTCTGAGATCTTTCCCAATCGCTACCGAGCCGTCGGGCAGACACTCGGTAGCTTCACACACTGGTTTTTTGCGGCGACGCTCACGCTCGTGTTCCCTTACATGGTAACCGCGTTCGCTCCTGCGATCGTCTTCGGTATCTTCTGCGGGATGATGGTCTTGCAATTGCTGTGGGTGCTTGTGCAAATGCCTGAGACAAAAGGGGTCCCGCTGGAAGAGATCGAGCGAAAACTTGGCATTCATTCCTAATTGCCGGTACGACTTGCCGAGACCCGCTTGTGCAGCCGCTTGAGACGTCGGAGGTGCTCTCCCGGTGCCGCGAGACTGCCGTGATTGGGCAGCACTCCGCGCGGATTCAAAGCTAGTGCCGTCTCGATACTGCGTACATTTTGTTGAGAATCGAGGTTGAAGATATCCAGCGGCAGTCGAGCTTCGTCACGGTAACTGACAAATAAATCGCCGGTCAGCAGTAACTTCTCTTCGCCCCACCAGAAGCCCATATGCCCGGCGGTATGACCTGGCAGATGAACTGCTTGAATGCCAGACGCGATATCGAGATGATCGGCATCGAGCCGCGGGGCGGCAATCCAGGCACCGTAAGCTTTGGCCAGGTGGGCCACATTCAAGATATGATCGAGATGCCCGTGAGAGACCACAATCCCTCGGACCGGCTCATCTTGCCATCCTTCTCGACGAAGGGCGTTCTGAAGTAATCGCCACCCCCCGATGAAACCGCCATCGATAACATAAAGCCCTTTCTCATCGCGCAGCACGAAGAAGTTAAGCGCCGGGGCACGCACTTCCAATATTCTGGGATGAACTATAGGCATATCATTACGATCGGTTTGCAGAAGTATTTGGCTTACCAAATAACGCAGTAAAAGTTGTCCGGCAAGGCACCCCTCTTCAGTTAACTGTGGCAGCGGCTTGCGGGTAACACTAGACCAGCTTAGCACGATGCATAGGATTTATAACGTTGGCAGACACCTCCCCAACCCGTCGAATCGTCATCGCAGGCGGAAGCGGATTCCTGGGTCTTTCGCTGGCTCAGCACCTGCACGAAAACAACTTCGAGGTTGTCATACTTTCACGAAATACCCCCAGGTCGGAAGGACCCTGGACGCATGTGGCCTGGGACGGTCGATCACTCGGCAATTGGAAGAGTTGCCTTGATGGAGCATACGGCATGGTCAATCTGGCGGGGCGAACGGTCGACTGCATCAAGACGCCAGACCATCAGGACGAAATCCTCCGCTCACGCGTGGAATCGACCAGGGTCCTCGGCCAAGCCCTACGAGCCATCGACCAGCCTCCCCCGGTTTGGGTTCAGATGGGAACAGCCCACATCTTCGGCGATCCTCCCGAAGCAATCTGCACCGAACAATCGGCGATCGGAGTGGGGCTGGCACCCGATGTGGCCATGGCATGGGAAGAAGAGTTCGCTAAGGCGAGACTCCCTTCTCAGCGTGGTATCGTGCTGCGAACCAGTTTCGTTGTCGGACGCGACCGGGGCGCCGGTGGAGGTGCCCTGGATCGCTTGAGCCTCCTCACTCGATTGGGGCTCGGTGGCCGTATTGGCACCGGCAAGCAGGGCTTTAGCTGGATTCACGAACTCGATCTGAATCGTCTTTTCCAACGAGCACTGATCCAAGAAAGCATGCACGGAGTCTACATTGCCTCGGCCCCCAACCCTGTCTCGCAAATCGAATTCATGCGAGCGTTACGCGAAGCGATGGGCATACGATTTGGATTGCCGGCGTTTGCTTGGATGGTCCGCCTGGGGGCACCCTTGCTGCTGCGGACCGACCCGAACTTGGCTCTTTATGGACGGTACGTGCGGTCCGATAAGTTACGGGAAGAAGGCTTTGCGTTTCAGTTTCCTGACGTCGGGCCGGCGCTCCAGGATATCACTCGATCGCTCTCGTAGTCAGGGAATTTCCGTATAGCGGATAATCCGAACGCCGCTTGGTGACCACAAGAGACACAACTAGCTCGCTCGCCAACCACTGCCAAACCAGGGCGTATCGACCTGATAATCCATCCGCAGTCGCATGACTAGCTGTGCTGCGTGATGCTGAATGTGACGCAAGTTATAAACGTGAAGCTCGGCCCGACTGAATGTCTTCGGGGGAAACTCACACGCGGCAGCCAAGTCTTGTGCAGTCTCCACCGCGAGCGTTTCCTTCGCTTTTGCTCGGCAGAATTGTAGATAGTCACCCAGCGTTGCTTTGGTGTAACGCTGCCGTTGGGCACGTGGCTCCATCTCTTCATAATCCGCAAAGAACTCGGCATGTTGCCGGTGGTAGGCCTGCTGCTTGAGTTCTTCCGGCTTCTTTCCGAGATAGTAGTCCGTGAAAAACAACGTGTGAAAGACAGCCTGATCGAAGGTCATATTGACTACTTTTCCCTGCCAGGCAGGTTCCGGGCTCTTCTCGATAGAGTAATTTAAAGTACATAATGCGGCTTCATATTGCCGCCCTAGCAGGTCGTTCCACAGATTGCCCATTCCCTTCTCCCCGTTCGGTAACGTCTTTCTACATAATCACTTAAATGCCTTGACATCTTCTTCAAGCTCAATCCATCAATGGGTTAAATTTACCCCTTTCTGGACGCATGTCGCGGAAACACGCCTAGTCTTTAGTGCGCTTAGGGAGTATATTTATCCCAAACAAGGTGTGAGACTTAGCAGCTTACAAGCCGTTTAAGTTCATTCGATTCGATAAAAAAGCGGTCACCTGGACCGAGATGTTGCAAGCGTATTGCCATCTCAATCACTCTTCCCAGGTTGCTCGTTCTCTCGACCGCGACTGATTATCTTGCCCCTTACGGCCACTCCACGCAATGAAATCGCCTGCGTGATGATCCATTTGCCACGTAAGGCAAAACCAGTTGGCCGACAATTTGGCATCGCCCCCAAAATCAAGGGGCAGACAGTTCGCGCGTGCAGGTCGAGAGGACTCTCTACCCACGGTCTGCGAATGTCATCCGAAAGCATTGATCGATATGAAGTTTACCGATGTCGCGCTAGCCGAACCATTTCAGCGTGCCCTTAAAAAGCTGAAATACGAAACGGCCTCGCCGATTCAAGCGGAAGCTATTCCCGTAATCCTGGATGGTAAAGACCTGATTGGCTGTGCCCAAACCGGCACCGGCAAGACGGCCGCATTCGCCCTGCCCATGCTGCATCGTCTGCTAGAGTCGGCTCCCCCCAGAGAACAGCCGACCGAGCGCGTTCGTGGCAAGCGGACCTCCAACAAGTTCCAAGGACCTCCACGCCCAATTCGCGCATTGATTCTCGCTCCGACACGCGAACTGGCTGCGCAAATCAGCGAGAGCCTGAAAAAGTACGGCGGGGCTACTTCGCTGAAGCACACGGTGGTGTTCGGTGGCGTTTCACAGGTTCCTCAGGTACGCGACCTTCGCTGGGGTATCGATACTTTGGTTGCCACCCCAGGCCGTCTGCTCGACCTGATGACTCAGGGGCACATCAACCTCTCGCAGCTGGAAATCCTGTGCTTCGACGAAGCGGACCAGATGCTGGACATGGGCTTCTTGCCGGCACTAAAGAAAATTGTCGCCGCTTGTCCCCACGATCGACAGACGGTGATGTTCTCGGCCACGATGCCGCCAGAGATTCGCGATTTGGCTGAAAAATGGCTGACCAATCCTGTTTCGCTACAGGTCGCTCCGGTCGCGGCACCTGCCGAACGCATTTCACAGTCGGTCCATTACGTCGACAAGCGTCGTAAGGCCGACCTGCTATCGCGTTACCTGCAAGACACTCCGCGCAGCCGCACACTGGTCTTTGTTCGCACGAAGCACGACTGCGATAAGCTTGTACGTATTTTGGAAAAGGACGGCCTGCGAGCCGCCGCGATCCACAGCAACAAAAGCCAGAGCGTGCGAAGCCGAACGCTGGCACAGTTCAAGAGCAACCGTCCGCCAGTACTTGTGGCGACCGATATCGCCGCACGTGGCCTGGATGTGAATGACGTTTCCCACGTGGTCAACTTCGATCTACCAGAAACGCCAGAAACCTATGTCCATCGAATTGGCCGCACCGCGCGAGCCGGCGCCGAAGGGGTGGCCGTTTCGTTCTGTGCCGGTGGCGAACGACGCCTGCTCAAGCAGATCGAACGCTTGACACGCATTTCAATCCCCATCGAGCCAGCCATCGACGGGTTCGAGACCAGCGACCCAATCACCCACGACGAACCTCGTCGCGGTGGTTCGCGTGGACGTGGTCCTCGTGGCAACGGCGGTCCCCGCACCAGTGGCGGCCCACGCAAATTCGGCAGCAAGCCTGGTGGTAAGAAGCCAAGTCGTTTCGGCTCGAAGTCGAATTCCGACAACCAAGGCGGTGACGATCGACCGAGCGACAAGAAGCCCGCTGCGGCAGGCCCCTTCGGCAATAAGAACAAGCCGAAACGCATCGCCGGTAAGCCTGCTACCGGCTTTGGTCAAAAGCAAAAGCGACGCCGTCCAGCAAATACCGAACGCTAAGCTAAACCGGCAACACTAGAAAAAGAAAACCGCCTGAGCGAGATATCGCTCCAGGCGGTTTTTGTTTTTAGCTCGATGCGGGCGAGAGTTCACTTAGTTGTTAAGCAGACGGGATAGTAGTCCGCCGGTTCGCTTGATCTTGAACAGGGTCGTCGTGCCGCTGACTTCGTGAGCGACGACGATCGCCGGTTCGGTAAATGGACTGTTGCTGCGAGAGATGAAGTCAATCCCTTCAGGAGCAACGTCCGTTAGATTTCGCGAGTACTGCACGAAGCTGGGATTGAGCGGGTTGGTAATGTCGTAAACCATTACGCCGCCGACACGTTCCAGGCCGATAAATGCCCAAGTGCAGCCCAGGTCGCTGCCGATGTCGATCGCTTCCGGTTCTGGCCCCTTGGCGTCGCTGCGATTATCGAAGTTATCGGAGTCGCCATCGTCTGAATTGAAGAAATCCGGAACCTGAGCGGCAGTGATTTCTTCGAAGTCGCTTCCGCTGTCGTACACTTGCACCGTTTGTCCAAACGGAGTAAGCAGCCAGATCGAGAACGATCGAGCACCGAAGCTGTACAGTTCTTCGTATTCGTTGTCGTTGTCCAAGTCGCCAAGCGTGGTCGTCACATTCAAACGACCCAGGTTTTCATCTTCCTGCAACTCGTCGGCATCAGGGAAGGCGTCTTCGTCCAGAACCAGATCCTTGATGCGTTCTTCTTCCGCAAAACCATCGTAATCGCGGGCATCCCCTTCGTTGGCGGAAGCAACTAGCGTGAAACCGAAGAATTGAGTCGAAGCGATCGAGTCAGGCATGTACATGCCCTTAGTTGGCCACGGCTGAATATTGATCGTGCCATTGTCATCGTCCGAAGCATCCATCGCGTTTTCAGGCAGCGAATGATCCTTGAAACCGAGCGGGTTGATCGACAGAACACGTTTAGCAGGTATGCTAATCACAGCGATCGCGTTGTTTTCCTGGCAGCTGACATATGCCGTACGCGAGTTTGCCGAAACCGTGATGTATTCTGGTTCGATATCTTGTGCGACCGAGGCACCTGGTCCGAAGATACGCACGCCAGCGGCCTTCAACGCTGCTTCTTCACTGTTGAACGACTCGAAGCCGGTTTCGAACACTTCCGGATCGGCAGGATCGGTCACGTCGATAATCGAAACAGAGCCAACTGGATCGATGTCATAATCGTCGTTTGGCTCCCCTTCGTTGGCAACCAAAACATACTTGCCATTTGGCGTGAAGGTGACCATGTCTGGCAGGTAACCCGCTTCAGGTTCGGAGTAAACAGTGTAGTCCTCGGCATTGAGGAGGATCACTTTACCACGCACGCCTGTTTCGGCTGCAACAGCAATCGCCACGAGACCTTCGTAACAGGACACGCTATTCACATCACCTACGTCAATCTGATGCAACAGCGTGCCGTCGGTCGCGTCCAGTACGTCCACCGTTTCGTCTGCTGCGTTGGTTACGAAAACTTTCCGTGTGTCCGCATCGTAGGAAACAATCTCGCAAGCCGTTTCGCCCCCTTCAGCCTCATATCGCCAGGCTTCTTCTAAGCTGGGCGTACCAAACAGAAAATCCAAAGGGCCAGCCGCAGCCGAACCTGCCAGAACCAGCGATGCCAGAACGGCACTGTTCAAAGAAAACACTTTCATCCGAGGTGATCCTTCATCATAGGGTCTATCCAAAGAAACAATATGCCGACCAGTTTGGGGGCATATTGTTGGCAACAGATGAAGGTCAAATGAAAACAAACAACAAAAATCTTATTGCGATTGTCTCGGCAGACGAGCCGCACGAGTTCAGTTCTGTACACGGCTTAAGATAGAATTATTGAAACAGGAGGACTCCCTGGTTCAATTGGGTCGCGTCCTTTTGCAGAGCCTGATTTCTGAAGAAGCACGCACCGCGAACTGTTAGATAAGGCAGACTTGTGTTTGGATGAAGCCGATCACTGGCCGGACGATTGCCCCTCATCCGCTGCCTCTGCTTCGTTGATCGCAGGAGCGTCTTCCGTCTCCGCTTTAAGGGATTCGATTCGCTCTTGGATGAGCTGGGGGTGTTGGTATCCTAGGGCAATTGCTTTCTTGAGTTCGCGATCCGCATCTTCCAAGCGTCCAACCGTTGCGTACGCAAGCGCTAAGTTCGAGTGCGCGACTGGCCGCGAGTCGTCCAGATCGACTCCTCTCTCTAAGTGCACGACCGCTTTCTCGAATTCCTTCTGATGGAGGTAGAACGCACCTACATTAACGTGAAGCTCGGCGTAGTCAGGCTCCAGTTCCAAAGCCTGGTTGTACATCTTTTCCGCTTCGTCGAATTCACCTCGCAGGCGATATACCACCCCTTTGTTCACGAAAGCCCTATGGTCTTGGGGATCCTCCTTGATTGCCAAGTCATGGTACTTGATCGACTCTTCGTACTCGCCCAGTTCGTTGTAGCAGTTGCCGATCATCGTCAACACGCCACTTTTGCTGTAGTTAATCAACGGCCGTTGGATTGCATCTTTGAAATACACAATGGCTTCGGCATAGTCGCCCTGGTCGCTATAGACACCCCCTTGCTCGACTAGGGCGTCGCCACTTTTCTGAGTGTCGCAGCCAACAAGCAAGATGGTTGCCACGAAGCAGGTCGCGGCGCAAGTGAGGTTCGTCATGAATTTCGATCTGAGAGAAAGGGGCAACCGATAAGCAGGGTTGCTTCGAATTCTAGCCTTGTCGCTGGATGTCTACCAGAACTTCCACCAGGGCTTCTTACCTACGGGTCGCGTAGATTGCGACATTTTGAAAACCATGTCAATGGCCTGGTCCATCGTTTCCTGAGAGACTCCGCGATCAGGCACAACACTCGGAAAGAGCTTCACGCCACTTAAGTCGGCGGCATCAGTGCCAGATTCCAACGCACTGAGAATCGCATTGGACTCGGCATTGTACAGCGTCAGCGAATGCCATTTTTCTTCGGGCAATGTCTCCCAAAGCTTGGCCCCAATGGCTCGGCCCCTGGAGTAGGCTGGCAATGCCATCAGTGGTACGTCGGTCTCGATCGTACCGTCGCGGCGTGCCCGAATGATAGTCGAGGAATATTGCACGCCGGTCGCCTCGAAATAAAGACGCCCGAATGCAATGGTCGAGACGGACTCGACTTCGTGAACCGTATCGGCATCGAAGCCTTGCCCGACCATGGCCTCTATCAATTGATCGACCGATTCG
The DNA here is from genome assembly GCF_013618625.1 of Bremerella alba. Lineage (NCBI taxonomy): Bacteria > Pseudomonadati > Planctomycetota > Planctomycetia > Pirellulales > Pirellulaceae > Bremerella > Bremerella alba. The sequence continues at coordinate 211,479 of NZ_JABRWO010000012.1, forward strand.
TAGTCGGAAAAGTGCTCGCCAAAGTATCGGATTGTTCGTTCAAGTTCCCTGCGATATCTGATCTCTGTCGAGTTGCTAGGAAACTCAAACACGGCAAATCGCGTCACATAGCCGAAGTCTGGCCCACCGATACCAGCCGGCCAGTTCTCTTCACGATGGGCGACTTCATGACCATCGATCTCGAGTTCCCGATGCCATCCTTTTTCGCCGTGCGAAAGGATCGTCGCTTTGACCAGGTGAACCCGCCGCGGAGCAGCCGACTCAGCGGCATAGCGAAACCAGGGCTTACTGTCGTCGAGCTTATTATGAATTGCTTCGTCGTCGATGCCTCGGGCCAGCGATGGTCCCACGTAAGCACGCAGCCCCGACAGACCGTAATCACCCGGGGCATATCCTTGCGAGAAATCACCGTCCTGGACGCCGGCCTGGCAGGTCATGCAGAGCGGTCGGTTATCGAGAAATGATTTGATTGGCCCCGCCACGCAGGTAACCCACAGTCCACCCGCTTCGCGCAGTGCGTTATCTCGATCTTCTCCCATGCCAACGACACACGCATCCAGAACTTCGTCATCATACTCGTGCAGCGTGGCATAGACATGACAATGAGCCATCTCTCGCCGCCCATCTTCCCCCTCGTAGATTACTACTGAAAGTGAAATGCGTCCGTCAAACAGTTTGAGACTGCCATCAAACAACTGCGTCCAGCCGCCCAGTTCGCCACCGTGGGTGACAATGCCTTCTTCAATGTGCTCGAGCAGTTGATGTTCTTCAGTCACGGTGGCGAAACTCCAGAAAAGCTGACATCGCTAGCAGATAAGACCTGCATGGTGGGAAGTCGTTCAAGCGAAAAGTTGAATAATCCGCAAATCTTATCATGCCCCCAAGGGCAATGCACGGTTGCAGCTCCTATCTCTTCGCCATCAATGGTTTGGTTGGCCGATGAAGGAAACATACCGTGCTCTCTCCCCAACGAACAAGCTCTAAGAGAACTGCCCTGTGAATCGGATTCGTTGCCTGGCTTTTGCGGCCCTTGCTCCTTTCGCCATGATAAATCTGGCTTTGGCACATCCCGATGACCCCATTGCTACCGATTCGCTCTATGACCCAGCCGAGCCGTTCGCTACGTGCTGGGAGTGCGAAGGCCATGGACACGGTCACGACCTGAAAGAAGATCGCCCCGACACGCACGCACCGGCTAGTTTGATGGGAGACCATGTCCACCACCAGGGCGAATACATGGTGGAGTACAAGTACCGCAAGATGTACATGGACGGCAACCGTTTCGGCTCGCGGCGGGTGACCGACACCGAAGCGCTGACCGTGACCGGCATCAACTTCATGGCCACGCCCACTCAGATGGATATGGATATGCACATGATCCATTTCATGTACGGGGCCACCGACGATATCACGCTGTACATCATGCCCATGTGGATGGAACTGACGATGGACCATCTACGCGCCAACAACACGACCTTTTCCACCTACAACTCTGGCTTCGGCGACCTCCACTTTGGTGCGTTGATGCTTCTGCATGATACGGACAGCACCGATTTGATTTTCAACTTCGGTATGAGTGCCCCAACCGGTAACATCCATGGCACCACCACCAACGTGAGCCCCGCAGGCATGGAAACACAGATGCCTTACCCAATGCAACTGGGCAGCGGGACGTTCAACTTCCGTCCCGGCATTACTTATAAGAAGTATTGGGCGATGGCGAGCATGGGTGCCCAACTTCAGACGAACTTACCCGTCGGCGAAAACTACCGTGATTACACCGTAGGTAACGAATACCAATTAAATTGGTGGTTCGCCAAGCGGGTAACCAAACCTTTCGCATTGACCTTTCGCACCGAAGCACTGTGGCGAGAAAACTACCGTGGAGCCGGCGACCCGCAGTTAAACCCCAACATGATCAGCACGGCCCGCACCGATATGCGAGGCGGCTTTTGGTGCAATCTCGGCTTCGGCGGCATCTATCAATTTTGCGACGGTAGCCGTCTGAATGTTGAAATGGTTCTGCCAGTCGCCCAAGACCTGAATGGGGTGCAGTTGGAAACCGACTACAGCATGGCAGCGAGTTTCTCGAAGGCCTGGTAAATCACACATACGCTGCTGCAAACTTCAATCCTGGGCACAATGCAGCGGCGTTCCCGAAACATTTCTCGCCGGAAGTATTTGAAGGTCGAACAAGCCTTTTTGGCAGCTTGCTCCCTTTCAAGGTTTTCGGACGGCAACATAAGAGCGGTTGATCAAAGGCCTCTTCGAAACAAACATGCCCACGCGAACGTGGGCATGTCATGAACTTGCTCGTAAGAAACGTAGTCGTTAGAACGACAGCCCTTCTCCGGAAGCATTGTTCGAGGAATCTCCTTCATCGCTCGACTTGGCGTCTTTCGGCGGGTCCATGCGAATTAACAAGTAATGCTTGGTGCTGGTGGTACCAAAATGAACCAGGACCGGCACTTCGTTCTTGGTGAGGTTATAGATTCCTGTTTCAAATACCGTCGAGGAATTGTCCCCTACGGTGAACGCACAACGCTGCGTCTTCTTGTCCACTTTCCCTTGAACAAGGTACGACTTGTCTGTGGACGTGTTGTAGTAGGAACCGCTAATGATCCCGTTGTGGTCGACGGCCAATTGAATAACCCGTGTCGGTTTAGGATCCTCTTCACTGGTAGAAATACCGAAGGTCCCTAGCGGCAAAAACTTGTCGTCTTGGCTGTTGCCGTTCTGACTATTATCCTGCTGGCTGCTGCTCTGTTGGCTATCGTCCTGGGTGCTGTTTGACTGCGTGTCGGCAGACTGAACGGTTGCCAAATCCATCGCCGACTGGGCGTATTCTTCTTGTGTGCCGACATCCTGTCCGTTGACGTACACAGAGTTATCCTGATACACGACGTTGCCGCCGGTGCCGTAGTCGTAATAAACCGGAGCCCCCCAGCCATAGTAAGGGAACCAGGCCGTCATGCGGCCCCAGGTCGCACCACGCCACCAGTACCAGCTATTGTGATTGTGCCAATCGTGTTGGTAGTACCAAGGCCTGAGGTTCGGGTGATCGTGGCTCCACCAGTCACTGCCAGGACGATTCCAATTGAAATGGTTGTCGATGTTCTGCGTGATCTCGGGATGATTGACGTTCCACCAATTGCCGTCGATATGGTTGTTGTGGATGTTCTGGACGTTGTTGCCGATGTTGTCGTGATCCTTACTCCAGAAATCACTGCCAGGGCGATTACCGTTGTTCTTGAAATCTTGAACCTTGTTATCGAGGTTCGGATGATCTTTGCTCCAGAAGTCACTGCTGGGGCGATTGGTGTTATTTTTGAAGTCTTGGGCCTTATTATCGAGATTCGGGTGGTCTTTGCTCAAAAAATCACTACCAGGCTTGGGCCCGTTACCGCCAAGCCACTTGTCGATATTGTTACTGGCGTTGGGATGATCCTTGCTCCACGTGTCGCCACCGCTCAGCCCAGAGCCTTTTGCCTTGTCGGCCCATTGTTCGAGCTTGGTGGCACGGTCGGGATTGTTATCCAACCAACTGCTGAGCTTGTTGGCACCGGGGCTGCCTGGTCCGACGATATTGCTCAGCTGACCATGAATCTTGCTGGTTGCATCGGCAGGGAAACTCGTACGAATCCCACCGTCTGCTTTGGGTCCACCCGGCAAACTAAGGAAGCTTTGCAATTGCCCCGTCGAAGGTCGACCGCCGTTGGGCAGATGCGTGGTAAACGAAGGAAAACCAGCGTGGCTTTCTCCAATACCGGCCAGATTGTCACCGGCATGAAGTGACGTGGGATTCAGTGTTCCGGGAAAACGACCGGCAATCCCCGACGAAGGCAGATTCAAATTACTTTGCGGCAAATGGGTACTGGATGGCAGATGCGCGCCACCAAAGTCCCCTCCCTGAAAGCCGCCGGCTCCCAATCCGCCACCGCCGAAGTTACCGGAAAGCCCGGCACCGCCTGGTCCTCCAGGATGAAAACCACCACCGGCCATCACGCCGCCGCCGTGAAAGCCGCCACTCAAGCCTCCCATTCCACCACCGTGGAATCCGCCACCGCCATGAAAGCCGACCGCGTAAGCCGATACCGGTAAAAAGACTGCCGCCACGACCGTCCAACACCAGGTCCAAAGATTTCGCTGCATGGAAATGTTCCCTTATGTTTCTTGTGTGCGTAAAGTCCTAGTTGCCGTATCGGGTTAGCTTGTCGGGACCACTTCCCGCCAGAACTTTGCCGTCGACTTCCATGTTGACCAGGCTGAGCTTCAACTCGTTGTTCGAGACGCGCTCGATCACTTGGCTGTACGAAGCGCGACGTCCGTCGACCAGTTTCACCACCATCGGGCAGCGCCATGTCGCCGGACCTGTTTGCTCAAACGTTCCCTCGCCAAAGCTTCCGTCGCCGTCAAATTGCCAGCAACGGATCACGTTGTGTTCGTTATCCCAGCCAATGACTTGCATGCCAGACTGACTGAAGCCTTGCGGTGTGCTGATTTGATATTGGCGGGCCAGGAAGTTGCCACCATTGATCCAACTCACTTGATTCGAGACAGTCGACTTTTCGTCGCCATCAACCCATGTGCCCACCAACCAATCCAACTGCTGCAAAGCGCCCGATGGCATCGACGCGCTGACCGGTATATCAGTTTCTTCCACTTCGCTGATCAGCCACTGATCTCCATGCTTAGCCAGCAAAGCCGACAATCGTGAGAACGAAACCGACTTGTTGGTGTGCATTACTTGCGTCGAACACTTCACACTGACGACGTCGGGCGAAATCTCTCGATACGAATTTACCGTGATGGCCAACTTGGCCTGGGGATCGGATTGAAAGAGCGCTTCATAGGCTGCCAGAATTGCCGCACGCCCCTTCAGGCTGCCTGCCAATGCCGACTGACGATGGACGGCGTCTTCTTGCCAGAGATTGGCGATCGCTTTGGCATCGTGCGCGTTGAACGCCGTTTCAAATGTTTTGAACGATGCTTGCAGCTTTTGCTCCAGCGGGTTGCTTGCAGGCTCGCCCGTTTGAGCATGTAGATTGATGCATAAAAGCAACACAAAAGAGCATGCCACCAACCCATAACCGATCTTTCCGGCACTATGGCATCGGCGTGACGAAGATAGAAACTTCATCCGACGTCCCCCGTTCTTTACGTTATTTGAGTTTGCCCCAGAAGATATTTCACCCCAAATTATAGGTGGTGTTTTTTGGGGGTCGCAACAAAAGGGTTGAAAGAATCGGCAGAGAACGGGGATTTCACGCGAGTTTCATACGGTTTACATCGGCAGGAGATAGTACATCCAGGCCTTTATCCGAACAGTGACAGTACTAATGATTTGAAAAGGCTTTCCTTTTTGGGTGTAGATGGTTGCCATTCCGGCAGTTCCCATGGGCAGCGTCTTGGCGAGTTCTCTATCGTCGAGTGCAATCTTAACGGCAAACTTTCCGCTGGAATGAACGCTGGCAGCATCCAACAACTTTCCAGAAGTCACGAACTGGCCTTCCCCGCTACCTTGAATCACCGAATCGACGGTGCCTGTGAACACCTGCCCTGGGTGATTCTTCAACGCAACTTCAACTCGATCTCCCGAAGCAACGTTCTTAAGGACGTTTTGACTGAACACACCTACCACATCGACATCGGACGTATCGACAAACGTTCCCATCGGCGAGAACGGCAGCGGCACGGCCATCGCCCCTTCGCGCACTTGCCAGTTAGTAACAAAACCATCGGCCGGCGCGTAATAGGTACATTGCTCGAGATTGAACTGGGTTGTATCGAGTTGGGCCTCAGCGAGGGCGACTTGCTGCTGAGCCGTCTGCAAGGAAAACGCAGACACTTCTTTGGCCGCGTTCGATTTGTCGACGCCAGCTTCCGAGGCCGCAACCTTGGCGCGAAGCTCGGTAAGCTCCAAGGCGCTCACAGCACCTGGCGAACGTTCGTTGGCATCTTCCTTAGCCGCCAAGTCTGCCTTGGCGGCCTCGAGGCTGGCCATCGACTCTTGGATGGTTGCATCCGCAACTTTAAGGCCCGCTTGTAGTTGCTCAACGGTTTTCTCGGCTGCACTAACGGCCGCTTTGCTCTGGTTTACCGCGAACTGGAAAGGATTCTTTTGAATCTCGAACAGGATATCCTTTCCTTTGATTAGTGGAACGTTGGGCTTGGCCTCGATCTTGGCAATGTGTCCTTTCACTTGCGGCACGATTTGAATCGTGTGCCGCGTAACCACTAGTTGGCTAGTGGTTGGTGCCGAGAATTGCCAAAAGATCACGATCGCACCAACCGCGACAATCCCAATCACGGCAGATACAGCTAGATTCACTGGCGTCGGTTTGACCTTCATCTTAATATAGAAGAGCCAAATCCCCGTCACATACAAAATGATAAACAAGGCAATCATCGTGAACCAATTCTTGTTGGGGCGAGAATTCTTATGCCGATGCGTTCTTCAATGAAGAGAGTTCAGCCTGAAGCTGGGCGACTTGCTTTCGCAGCGTTTCCACTTCGTCATTACCTGCGGAAGCCTCATTGCCGAAAGGAATAAACGCCCACACAAACGCAATCGGCCAGGCAATCCCCCCCAACGCCAGCCCGATCCAACTCGCCGCATTAATAGCATCGGCATGGGGATGATTTCGCTGCCGGGCAAGACGACCCGGGAGAGATCCCACGGCAACAATCGCGGCGACAACCACAAAAAACAGCACCGCGATAACAAACCAGGCAAACAGAGTGGCGAAATCCATAGGTCTTATCCAGAGAGCAAACGGAATAGTTTCCGTGAGTTATTTAAATTCGTTTCCTTAGTCTAGCAAGCCGTACTTCATGCGTCATTGTTTTTCCAGGCAATTCGTTTCGTCTTAACCTGGGCAATGGTATCCTCTTTATGATCCATCAAATCGAATGTTTGTTCAGTGAGCTCCTCGCCCAGCAACTTGAGAATCACCATGGCAGCGAAAGACTTTGGCGCGATAGAAACGGATTACGCGTTTTTCATGTCGCATGCCACCGAGGCAAAAAGTGACGTTCAGGAATATGCCCGCCAATTGGCACGATTTGCGGACAACCGATCGGTCGTTCACCTGCTTGACTTTGGTTGCGGTACCGGAGAGTTCAGCCGGCAATTGCTAGAGACTCTAGCATGGCCCACCGCATCGTTGTATCTGACTCTCTTTGAACCGGTCGATCATCAACAGGAAACGGCAGCCGAACGTTTATCTCGTTTCAGCGATCATGCGATTGCGAGCCTGGGGGAAGCCTCGTACGACCAGCGGCCGACTTTCGATATCATCCTTTCCAATCATGTTCTTTACTACGCCGAAGACCTGGGGCAGACCGTCGCACAGCTATTGGAACGTTTGCATCCCGAAGGCAAAATGCTTTTGGCGATTGCAGGGTCGGAGAACGCCTTGATCAAGCTGTGGAAAGTTGGCTTTGGCTTGCTCGACCAGCCGATTCCCTTTTACATCGCCCAGGACGTGGAAACGATACTTGCCGTCCACAATGTTTGCGTTGATAATTCTCCCTCGCATTACCAACTTCGCTTTCCAGACAGCGAAGAGAACCGCTGGAAGATTCTGCGTTTCCTTTTCGGAGACTACTTGCGACAGATTCCCCGCGAAAAACTACTCGAAGAATTCGATCCGTACGTTCGTCAAGATCACATCGAGATCAACACGTTCAGCGAACACTTCGTGGTGCAGCGGAATTCAGAAACGTAAGCATCACACCAGAAGTTCTTCGATCGGGTGATGCTCTTCCACGCCGGTCAGCTTAAAATTCAACCCGCGGTGACGGAACGTAAGTTTAGAGTGATCGATGCCTAGGCATTTGAGGATGGTAGCTTGAACGTCATGCACGTGCACTTTGTTCTCGACAACATTAAACCCCAGTTCGTCTGTCTTGCCGAACGATAGCCCAGGCTTGATCCCCCCTCCGGCCATCCACATGGAAAAAGCCTGAGGATGATGATCGCGTCCCTTACTTCGGCCGAGTGCGGCACTTGCTTCGACCATCGGCGTGCGGCCAAACTCGCCCCCCCACACAATCAGCGTATCGTCAAGCATACCACGGCGACGAAGGTCCTCGACTAAAGCCGCACAGGCCTGATCGGTTTGCTTGGCCTGACTGCGAATACCACCTTCGACATTACTGTGATGGTCCCAACCGGCGTGATAAACCTGCACAAAGCGAACACCCCGTTCGGCCAAGCGTCGAGCCATTAAACAGTTGGTAGCAAATTCGCTCTTTGGGTCTTTGGGATCGGCCCCGTATAAATCCAGTGTCTCTTGAGACTCTTGCGAATAGTCCATTAGCTCCGGGGCCCGGGACTGCATGCGAAAGGCCATCTCATAGGCTTCCATACGCGTGCGAATTTCAGGATCGCCGATCTCTTCAAGCTGTTTGCCGTTAAGATGGCGGATCAGGTCCAAAGAATCGCGTTGTGCTCGTTGGTCGTAGCCTGGCGGATTGCTAACGTGCAAGATCGGATCTCCTAAACCACGAAACGGCACGCCCTGATGAACCGACGGCAGGAAACCGGCGTTCCACATAGCGGCTCCGCCACTGAGACTGCCGCCACTCTTAAGCACCACAAACGAGGGCAAGTCGTCGGCTTCGTTGCCCAAGCCATAGCTGAGCCAAGACCCCATGCTCGGCCGCCCAGGCACACCGTTACCAGTGTTGCAAAAGAGTTGAGCCGGAGAATGATTGAAATGGTCGGTATAAACCGATCGCACGATTGCGATGTCATCGACGACCTTGGACAAGCCAGGCAGCATCTCTGAGAGTTCCGCACCGCACTGGCCGTGACGAGCAAATTTAAAACGTGGACCAAGCACTGCCGCGTCCGGCTGAATGAACGCATACCTCTGACCGTCAATCACCGAAGGCGGAATCGGCTTCCCCTCCATCTCGGCCAGCTTGGGTTTATAATCGAACAGCTCTAACTGACTCGGTGCGCCGGCCATGAACAGGTAGATGACCCGCTTGGCCTTCGCCGGAAAGTGCGTCGGCTTGGGCGTGAATGGGCTGGGCTCTTCAGCCAGGGCTTCGCTCGATTGAGCCAGGAGCGACGCCAATGCTATCTTGCCAATTCCTACACCGCAGTTACGGAAGAAGTGCCGGCGCGTTTGTTCTTGTAGCCAGTTCATAACGTGTATGGTTTCTTACGGTTTGGTAACGGCTTCATCCAAGTTCATCAGCGAGCGAGCCACCATGGCCCAAGCCGCTTGTTCCGGCGAGTTCGATTTCTGCGAGCCGATAGCCTGAACGTCTAGTTCTCCGCTCAGAAGACGACTGAGCTGTTGATTTCGATACGCAAAGATCGCTTTCAATTCGTCTTCTTCGGGAGGCCGTGTCAGCAATCGCCGGAAGATGTTCTCAGCGATTTCTTCTGGTGTGGAAGCGTTGTGCTGCGATGCAAATGCCAATGCTTGAGCCAACTCGACGTACATCGCATCGTTCAACAGCGTAAGCGCTTGAAGCGGCGTATTGCTGCGATCTCGTTTAGCCGTACAAACCTCACCACTGGGAGCATCGAAAACGGAGAACGCCGCGAATGGAGTTGTCCGTTTGCTAAACGTATAAATCGAGCGACGATATCGATCGTTACCTGTCGACGGTTTCCACTGAAAACTGCCATAGGCGAGCGCGGTCACACTCTCTGGCTGCGGCGGAAATACACCAGGGCCGTACATCTTGTCCGAAAACTTGCCACTGGCAGCAAGCATCATGTCTCGGACTATTTCCGCATCGACTCGAAACCTTGGACCTCGCGAGAGCAGCCGATTCGCAGGGTCGTTTACGCGATGCTCCGCAGAAACGTCGGCCGTCTGCCGATAGGTAGCACTAAGGACAATCTGACGATGGAGCGATTTCATCGACCAGCCGCTTTCCATCAACGAGCAGGCCAGATAGTCGAGCAGCTTCGGATGTGTCGGTGGATCGGACTGCGTGCCGAAGTCTCCGCTACTTTCTGCCAGACCGCGACCAAACAGCGTCTGCCAGGATCGGTTGACGACAACTCGGGCAGTCAACGGATTCTCTTCGCTGACCAACCACTGTGCCAGTTCCAACCGATTGGTAGGCCCCTCGAACGAGTCATCACGAAGAAACTTTGGCACGCGCGGCGTGACCAACTCTTTCGGGCTCAAGTACTCGCCGCGGTGATGCAGAAACGTTTTCCGTGGGTTATCGGCAGGACGCTCTTGCATGACAAGGGTCTTCGGGAACTCAGGCAGTTTGCTCCGCAATGCTTCGATCGGTTTGCGAGCCTCGGCCAGTTCCGGGGTGACCGACAGATAGTATTGATCGATTTGCTTTTGTTGCTGCGGCGAGAGTTCTTCAGGTGGTTTTACGAGCAACGCTTCTACTTCGACGGGCATTTCCTTAGCAGATACCGGCCGGTCCACCGCAGTCGCTGAGACACGGAATCGACCGACACTAGCAGCGAAGTGCCGCTCAAATAGCAGTTCGATCTTAAGCTCGCCTGCCGTTGTAATGGGCTCCACCAAGTTAACAACCAACTGATGCGACTCCCCTTCCCTCTCGGCGGTCGACCAGCCAGTCGAACCGTTTCCATCAAGTACGTTGGCTGCATCGGCATTGCCGCTGCCGCTGCCGATGCCGATCTTCCCATAGCTATGCGAAGCACCATCCAGCTTGATCGGCTGACCAGCGAAACTGGCCGAAAGCTCGCTGAGAAAGAAGTCCCCTTCTCGGCCTTCGTAGTAAGCGCGGCCGGGGCCGCCGTCCGGTAAGCGAGGGTCTGCCATGACCTCTAGCCGAATTGCCGTTAGCGGTAACTGGTTCGCGTCGAGTGAGTACGTCACGGTAAACACATCGCGTTTAGTAATATCGCCACTGGATAGAATCGAGTGATCTGGAAGTGACTCGAGCTTCGGCAAACTGCTTTCAGACTTAGTCGCTCGAAGCGTCTGCCACGGGGCCGCCTCTTGTCGTGCCGATGCCAACCAAGAGGAGCGTTTTGCCTGCAGGTTCGCTTGACGACGCTCTTCCTGTTCGCCCTCCCCTTCAGCTGGCGGAAACTGGCTGGCAAGTTCCGCTGACAACTTCTCGATCTGCGCGGCGATCTCTTGACGACGCTGGGCAACATCAGAAGCATGGATTCGCAAGTCAGGCTCGTCCGCGTTATTCAACATCGCCATAAACGAGTAATAGTCCGTATGCGTGATCGGATCGTATTTGTGCGTATGGCACTGCGCACATCCTACCGTCAGCCCGAGCCAAACGGTCCCAGTCGTGGCTACGCGGTCCACCATTGCGTAGAAACGATACTCTAGCGGGTCGATCCCCCCTTCTTCGTTTAGCATGGTATTGCGATGAAAACCGGTAGCGATCTTTTGACTTTGAGTCGCGTCCGGCAGCATATCGCCGGCGATCTGCTGGATTGTGAATTGATCGAACGGCATGTCCTCGTTAATCGCACGAATGACCCAGTCACGATATGGCCAGATCGAACGTTGACGATCTTTCTCGTAACCGTTGGTATCGGAGTAACGTGCCAGATCCAACCACTCGCGAGCCCAACGTTCGCCGTAATGCGACGAGGTGAGCAAGCGATCGACTAGTTTCTCGTATGCCTGAGGATCCTGATCGTTCACGAAAGCATCCGCCTCGGCCGGCGTGGGCGGCAAACCAATCAGGTCTAGATAGACACGACGAACCAGCGCGTAGCGATCTGCTTCGGGCGATGGCGTCAGCCCTGCTTTTTCGAGGCGGGCAAGCACGAATCGATCAATCCCGCCGCTTGGCCAGCTTGGGTTTGCAACTTCCGGCAAAGGTGGCTTCTCAGGCGGCACGAATGCCCAGTGCTCGGCATAAGGGGCGCCCTCTTCAATCCACTGGCGAAACTTTGCTTTCTGCTCGGTCGTCAGGGTGTCGTTGGTGTGCGGAGGAGGCATCTGCAAGTCCGGATCGTCCGTCATGATCCGCTCGAGCAATAGGCTCTCGTCCGGCGTGCCTGGCACGATCGCGCCATAGTCAACGGCCGCATCGCGCTCGTCCAACCGCAGATCGGCCTCGCGATGCGACTCATCCGGGCCATGGCACGCAAAGCATCTTGCGGCGAAGATAGGGCGAATGTCGCGGTTGAAATCAATCGAATTCTCGGCAAGAGCTGGCCGCGATCCGATACTTGCAGCCGCGATCGAAGTAGCAAAACAGATGAGGAAGCGAAGAAACGGCATAGTGCGTTCCAGAGTGCTAGGCAGGGGAAAAGACCACGTAAAGTATAAACCTATTTGCCCGATTGGCCAAACCTGCATAAAAACCGCCGACTACCACACCAAATCGCGACACGGCATGGCAACATCGCCCGAATTGCCGTCATGCTTGTTTGCCGTCGGCTCGCAATTTTTCACCGTTTTGCCACTGCTGAAGCGCAACGAGCAGCTCTTCAAGAATTCTCAATTGGAGAGGAAAGCTGCCATAGAACTCTTACCGTATCGCGCCGGCGTCGAAAAGGGCTTCCAATTCCTGACGACATTTGATCGTGTCGTCGAAGTCAGCGCGTTCTCCCATACGGAAATAGGATTCAACCACGCCGAAGTGATGGCCTTCTCATCTCTTCCCGGCCCTTGGTCCGGTCCTCCCTTCCAACACGACATACTTTGGCAAACGTATGTGACCGTTCGCTGGCTGAGCCAATACCTGCGAGTTGGCCGATAACAGAGCAATTAGCACCGTGCCCCACATACCCAAAAGATATTGGCGGTCGATTGCTGGCAAGATGCATGTCTCCTGGTTTACAGGAGGTCGGCATGATGCGGTAGTTTTGGCCGTCTCCCTACATCCCAGCCAACACCAGCCTGGGACTACCCAGGCCGGGCAATGGTCGATCTGGCGAATAGGCCTTCGGGAAATCAACTAGACGTAGTAATCCAGTTCTTCCTGAGCCAGCAGTAAGTCGCGCAACTTGTAGGGATCGTCTCCAAAGAAAAACACCAAGCCCCAGTGCGTCCCGAAGGCCGTCCGTTTGGTGACTTTGCCTTCCAGCGGCGAAGGTAATTCGTGGTACTCGAAGTACTCGTGATCCTTCGTCTCGTCGGGGATCTGCAAATTGCTAATGACCCGGCGTCGTGGGTACACGCCGAAGCAGCCAGCGTGCCCCTTGGCATCTTCCACTTCTTTTGGGAAAAACGCTTTGATTTCTTCCGTGGTCGTCTTCGGATCGAAGACGAGTATCGAGGCTTGATAGGCGTTAAAGCCATACGCTCTTTCAATCAACTCGAATGCCTTGAAGCCTGGTGGGCGGTAAGCAACCTCACCAAAGTAAAGTGTCCCATCGCTTGTGACAAAATACTCAGGGTGAATCTGACCGAATTTAATGTCGAAAGTTTTGATCAGCTTTTCAACTTCTTCTACGATTCGGGGCCGCCATTTCTCCAGTTCCGGCGTGGCCGGAACGAAGACGGAATAGCCCAGATGCACGTATTCCGAGATATTGAGAAAGCAAATTTTACCGTCGTGAATCCAAGCCTCGACGGCGAACTCCCAACCATCGAGATGGCTTTCCATCAAGACAGGGAACTCATCTTCAGGAATACGCTCGACATCTTCCGGCGTACGGACGACGCGATGCCCCAGACAGCCTGCCTTGTCGAATGCTTTCAAGTGAATCGGATCGTCTACGTCACCATCTAGCTTCAAGAGTGTTTGGTTCACTCGGCGGATGAAACGGATAACATCGTCTCGGTCGTGTGCTTCTTCAAAGATTCCAACACGAATGCCACCCAACTGTGCTCGGCGTTTCATCAATGCTTTATCTCGGAAGAGAACAGCCTGACCATGCAGCCTGGGATTGTCAAACAACATCGAGTTGATGGCTCCGGCCCACTCGACTGTCTCTTCGTAAAGCGGAATCGCAACGTCGACCCCCTCCTCTTTCAGCCGTTCAGCAATTTCGATCGAGCGTTCGTTGAGGCGTTCGAAATTCCAGGGGATGTACGGAATATTGTGCTCTTTGGCGTAGTCCTCGGCCCAATCTGGAGCGACGACGATGTAGCGACGATCAAAGTTTTCTGCGGCTTCGATCGCGCCCAGGGACCACCCGAGAAGTGCGATATAACCTTTATTGGGATCCTTGTTGCTCATAAGAAGCTGCCATCTTTCAACTAGTTGTTTTTGCGGTTTTAAAGAGCGATGTATCGCACAACTTACAGTTCAGGGAAGTTCCCTGAGGCACCGCGATAAATGGCGGGTGCTATAACGCTCGGAAGAGCGATGCCGCTAAGAATTATTGTGCGAACGTTGTTTGAGTGTGCATCCAGCGTGCCAATTGCACATTGAATGTCTTGATCGACAAGTGTTTTCGGAAAACCTGGATACCGTCTTGCCGTTGCCAAGACTGACAAACTTACTAGACAATCACTATACTATATTTCGTGGCGTCTATCGCCCCCAAGATTGAGAGTTTCCCTAGGCTCTGGCCTGGGTGTCGCAGAATCGTGATGAAGTTCGCGACGAATGAGTTTGCAAAATTGTTGATATAAGGGCGAAGGAATCATGCCCGTTTTCTTTAAGAAGGATTGTGATGAATCGACCGTCGTCGAACCATCTTCAAACTTCGATCGAGCGATTTTCCTCCGCTCTCGAAAAGTTCGAGCATTCGCCCTCGTTTACCAAGCGAAAGCACATTGGTCGCGTACTCGATACGGCTGAGCGTGTTCTCCGCTGCGATGGTGGACCTGCGGCCATGTATCATTTCGCCGATCGTTTTGACCGTGCAGGAGTATTCGCAGAAACGGATTGGGATCATCCCGACCGTCTGCAGGCCAGCCTGGTACCCATCACTCTGTCTTGCGGTCAGGCATGGACCATTACGCTGGAATGCCTTAGTCAGTTGCGTCTGCTCGCCATCTCGCAAGGACAGACTACGCGTTTAGGATTATCCGCCGAACAGGCAGTCAATTACCTGCGGAAGGTTCTTGCATTAAGTCTCGATCACATCTTTGAGCGTCAGACGGAAGCGGCTCGTCTAGAAAGAACCCAATCCGTTGCTGCGGGACGCGTGCTACTTTTCGTTGCCGAGACGATAGGCTACGACGATCTATTAGGACAACTCGTCGAAGAGATCTGGCGTCTGCTCTATCAGCGACCGATCAACGTGGCGCCTATTCGCACGATGGTGACGAAGCTGGCTGCCTATTGTTACGACGACCAGCATGAAACCACCGCCATCCCCATCGGAGCGGACCGACTGATCAGTGCGTTGTACAGCCCGACGACCGCCTCCCGGGAAGACCCCGGCACCGAAGTTTATACCGAGCGGTTAATGCAGATGGATGAAATTTCGCTTCAGAACGAAGCGAACTCCGCGGCCAGAGCAATGCATGATACGGGGCTCGTTTCTCCTTACCACGGCGTATTGCTACGTCACCTGCTTACCCAGGCCCCCAACCTAATCGCTTCGGCATTGGGCCTTAGCGCGACGGGAATCGACAGCTACCTGACTTATCGACAGCTTGTCCATGCGTTGATCGATAAAGCCGTTCATCCGGAAACCTGCCAGTGTCTGTATGGGCTCGCAAGTTTGCTTGAACGCGCCGTTCTTCATTATCCGGGTGTCGCTTCCTCGCTTTGGCGGCAGATAAACTTGCCGCTTACCCATGCCGTCCAGCAGCGTATCGGCAATGCGTGCGGATTGGAACACTCGGCGGATGTGCACTTGCTCGGCGGTGTAATCAGCGTGCTCGGTCAACCATTGGGTGTAGGCCAAGGAGACAACGCGACCTGTCAAGCGGCACGGGCCTTATCGCTATGGGCATATTCCGATCCGGACTATCTGTTGCAACTGCTGGCCTGGGCCGGACGCGACGATGGCGTACTCATGGAGTTTCACGGGCACCAACTCTCCTCTGCGTTTCTCAAGGAGGGTGCGGCAGGTACCATCGGCATAGATTTGGATCCGGTCTCGATGGTGCTGGTACCTCATCTGGATCGCGTGTACGCGGAAATGACGCGGCTGGCCACTCGAGCCGGCGAAGACCCGCACATCTATGTGAATCCAGAGTTCCACGGATGGCGTGTTGGCCGCGGGTTCTCTATTGCCGTCAACGTCGAAACCGGCAAATTGAAAGCGTACAACGCTTTTATCCGACGCTTTTATGCTTGCTACCATCCCAGCTACAACGGCAATGTTCCGATCATTCATCCCCAGCCGGTTGGCGTAGCCGTAACGGATTCGATGGCGAGATTTGTCGGGTGGCACGCGGTGACCCTTTTGCGGGTCGCGCTCGATAAAACGGGCCAGCCGCGGGTTTACTTCTACAACCCCAATAACGATAGCGGCCAGAACTGGGGCAACGGGGTTACCGTTTCAACCCACGGTCGCGGCGAATTCTACGGCGAGTCCTCGTTGCCAGTCGACGAGTTTGCCTCGCGTCTCTACTTGTTCCACTACGATCCGCTTGAAGTTTGGGACGAGTCGGCTATCCCAGGCAACGTCATCGATAATGTGACCAAGCTCGGACGCGAAAGCTGGGCGATGTCGAAGATCTCGGTTGCGGTTCCTACCTCTGACTGAGTATCGACATCCGTTCAAAAAGTCAATTCGTTTACCGAAGCCGACAAATGGCTTAAACGCAATTCATTGGGTACAGAGCCTTGCTGGGCTTTCCCAATCAAGTATTGCGAAATTGCTTCCTTTTGCGCCTCATGAAAGACCAGCGATGGTCTCCGACTGATCTTTGACTCTTCCTTTGATTCCGCTAGAAACCGTTCAGAAACTGCCACGAGAGGGACGAATATATCGAAGGCAGAAGTATTACCGATCGCGTGGAACTTGAAGTATGCCTCGACGGGCGACAGCAATGATGGCAGTTCTAGCAGTGTTTATTCACTGTGTGCTCGGCTGTTGCGCTCGTTGCCTCACCGCTAGCGAGCATCACACCCCCGCCGAGCACTGTCAGGCAAATTGCATTTGCTGTGATCATCACCAGCACGATGCCTACGTCGAACTCTGCTTGCAACCGGCCGTCAGTTTGACGATAGCCGAGCCATCCTCCGACGCAGATCCTCAGCAACATCATGAGTGTCTTTGCTGCGGCATGGCCAAGTGTGCATTCATCCTCAATGAATCTCCCAGCGACGGGCTGATCAACGCCCTGCTTCTGCCTGCGGATACCTTCTGGTCGGAGATATCTTATCTGCCGATCGAAAGCGTCTCTCAGAACAGTCCAAGGGAACTTTGTCACAGAACATCATCGCATGCTACGCCCAAAGTGCGCCTCCATCTCTCCCTGGCTGTCCTCACGCTTTAGAGTCGGCCTCGGCTGATTCAATCGTTCTCCTAATGCTTATGATGGTCGGCCATCTACGTTTTCGACAAATCCAACAACCGGGTGATGCATCGGTCAAGTGGCCGGTCCGTCACGAATCAATATTAATCGTCACGCCAAGAGCCGAGGCCCTTGCTGCTGCTCTGGCATCGTTTCATTCATACAACATTTCATCCGAAAGGATTCTGATGAAGATTATCACGCATGTAGTCCTTACACTTGCTTGCCTGTTTGCCCTGCACGGTGCCAGCTTCGCCCAGACCGACGTCAACGCGACACTGCAGCAGGCCCAGCAAACGGGCCAATATACTTTCATTGTCTTCTACAAAGACAACTCTCCGCAGACTCAAAAGATGCTTCAAGTCGTGCAACAGGCCGTATCCAGCCAACCGCAGCAAGCCACCATCGCAACCTCTAGCATGGCTTCCGCCCAGGGGCAAGCGATGGCCGAAAAGTTCCAGGTCAGTCGGGCACCGATGCCCATGACCGTGGCGGTTGCTCCTAATGGAGCAGTGACCGGTCTGTTTTCACGTCAGATTGCCAAGGCCAACATCGATGCGGCGATTGTCCCCCCGGTCATGATGGACTGCATGAAGCATCTACAAGATCAAAAGCTTGTGTTCGTCTGTCTGACCAAGTCGGAACAAGCCGCTGTTCCGGCAGGCGTGCGGACCCTGCAACTCGACCCGATGTTTAAAGACCGGATGGCCCTAATCGGGTTGAACGTGCAAGATACGTCAGAAGCCCGGCTCATGCAGCAGTTGAAGGTCGATGCCGACCAGGTCCAAGGACCTTATGCCGCGTTGATCGCACCTCCCGGAGTTCTAGTGGGTCACTTCTCAGGCACATCGACGGCAGAGCAAATTGCTGCTGCCATCCACAAGGCCGGTAAGTGTTGCGATGATCCGAATTGTAAGCATGCCGGCAATGCCCAGGCATCGCAGTCGACTTCCACACGCCGCTAAGCCCTTACCCGGAAGAATACCACATGAACGTTCGTTCCATCATCTGGCACGAGTTGAAGTCGCGCCCGGCAGGGGTGGCCTTCAACAGCCTGACGATCTTTCTAGGAGTCGCTGCTTTAGTGGCGATTCGGCATGTCACGGTTCACTCGGAAGAAGCCGTGTCGAAGCAACTAACTAACCTGGGAGCCAACATCTTGGTGCTTCCCAAGGAGGCTACGCTCCAAGACTATTATGCCGCCGATCAAAACGGCGGTACGTTGCCGGAAGAGTACGTCGCTGAAATCTTCCTCGCCGGATTGTCCGGTGTCGAACAGGTTTCCCCACGTTTGAACGTCTCGACGGAACTCGACGGTCACTCGGTCGCGGTCACGGGAATTCTGCCTCAGTCGGAAGTCGAGACGCTTGCCACATGGCAAGCAACGACGATGTTCATGAACCCAACGGCAACCGGCTGCTGCACCAAGGCCAACGTCGCCACGACCAACGACTTGGAAGCTCCGGAGGCATTGGTTAAGCATCGGGCAATTCAGAATCTCGATAAGAATGCGCTGGTACTGGGAGCCGACATCTCCCAGAAATTGAACTGCCGGGTCAATGATCGGCTGAAACTCCAAGACGAGAACTTTACCGTCATCGGAGTTCTACCGGTCACTGGTACCGTGGACGATGGTCGTGTGTTTGCGCACCTGCATTCGGTTCAACGTATCTGGAAGAAAGATGCGACCTGCAATGCCATTGAAATTGTCGGCTGTTGTGAAGACGCCGCCGGCAGCCTGGTACCACAGCTTCGCGAACTGCTTCCGGAAGCCAAGGTCGTGACGATCTCGCAGGTGGTCGAAACTCAGGTTGGCGTCAACGCGCTAATGGCAAAGACCTCGTGGATCGTGCTGGCCGTGATGATCGTCGTCGGTGGCGCCGGTTTGGCCGGGGCGATCGCGTCGAACGTGCGGGAGCGCCGACGCGAGATTGGTACCTTGATGGCCCTGGGAGCAACGCCTGGCACCATCCAAAAACTGTTCCTCGGCAAGGCATTTATCTTAGGGCTCGCTGCCGGCAGCGTCGGCTGCCTGACCGGCGTCGTAGCGGCCATCATTGCGGGCCCGGCCTGGGCAGGCGTGTCGATCACCCCGCTCATTGGCACGTCGCTGCTTGCCGTTCTCGTTGCCACGCTGGTCGCGATTGTCGCCGCGTGGTGGCCTGCTCGCGGAGCGGCCCATCTTGATCCATGTATTTGTTTCCGGGAGGTTTAACCCATGATTCAACTAGAAGCGATCCGCAAGGATTACAGTCGACGCGGCCAAGCATTGACCGCGTTTCAGTGTGAATCTCAGCAAATCGATGACGGCGAGTACATCGCCATCGTCGGCCCGAGTGGAAGCGGTAAGACGACCCTGCTTTCGATGCTCGGAGGGATGCTCACACCCTCGACCGGTCGCGTACTTGTCGACGGTGTCTCCCTTTACGAACATTCAGTCGCCGAGCGCTCGGCCATTCGCGGAAAGAAGATGGGCTTTGTGTTTCAAAGCTTCAATCTAATCCCGTACCTTTCAGCGCTGCAGAATGTTCAGATTCCACTCAGTTTTTCGACGGTTTCAGCAGACGAGCAACAGCAACGTGCCACGCAGATGCTCACGCACCTAGGCTTGGAAGAGCGTCTACATCATAAGCCGTCCGAACTAAGCGTCGGGCAACAGCAACGTGTGGCCCTGGCACGTACGTTGGTTAACGATCCCCAGATCATTTTGGCCGACGAGCCCACCG
Organism: Bremerella alba; assembly: GCF_013618625.1. Taxonomy (NCBI): domain Bacteria; kingdom Pseudomonadati; phylum Planctomycetota; class Planctomycetia; order Pirellulales; family Pirellulaceae; genus Bremerella; species Bremerella alba. The sequence continues at coordinate 231,514 of NZ_JABRWO010000012.1, forward strand.
GCAACCTCGACCCAACAAGCCGAGAGGTTGTTCTGCAGACCTTCGACCAGTGCCACCAGCAAGGCAGAACCTTGATCGTGGTCACCCACGACCCCAGCGTCGCTAGCCGAGCAACGCGACGGTTGACGTTGATTGATGGGACGCTGGTTGATGGGGACGAAGTCAATTCGGCAGCGTCACCGCAAATGACGGCGGCCTGATACTAGGACGTCTCTAGAACGGGAAAAATCCCGCAGACAAACGGAAATGCAAATCGGCGGATATCTAGCGCAGGTCATCGACCAACCGCCGGTTTGCGAACGCTCTCTATTGATTCGTCCTGCGAGCATCGTTGTCGATATCTAGCGATCGAACACAGTACGGTTCGATGAATTAGTTACTTCTTTTTAGGCAGCGAGCTGGCTGCTGAACCTCTTGCAGCTGGCATCTGTTGCAGCAGCGACATCAGCAAACCTGGGCAACCGGCGATTGACAATTCTTGTCGGCACACCGTCTTGTGCATTTGCGACACCAATCGGCCTGAATAAGCCACTAACGCCACAATCCGACTCCTTACCAATAAAGATATTTCCAAACTCGTATTCTTTTCAATTTTTCTGTAACCATGGATACTCGAAACGGTAAGTCCCCGTTGAAAGGAAGATCGATGGCAGAGCTGAGCCCCACTGAGCAGTTCATTCAACTTCTCACCGAGAATCAGAATAGACTTTATGGCTATATCTTCTCCCTGATCGGAGAGCGTAGTCATACGGCGGATGTTCTGCAGGAAACGAATCTCGTTTTGTGGCGGAAGATCGACCAGTTCGATCCCCGTCGACCTTTTCTGCCGTGGGCTTTCTCGATTGCCCGATTTCAGGTCCTGGCCAATCTGCGAGACCGGAAGCGAGACCGCGTGCTTCTCAATTCGGAACTGATCGAATCGATGTCGAGCGAGGCGGAATCAATGGCAGGACAAATCGACGGGATTCGCGAAGCACTCAGCCGCTGCGTTCAGCAATTGAATTCAGCAAATCGCCAGTTGATTCAGAGGCGTTATTTCGAGGCGGAAAGCCTTGACGAGATCGCGGAAACATCCAACCGCACCGCCGGAGCCATCAAAGTTGCTCTCTTACGCGTGCGGAAACAACTGGCTCAGTGCATTCAACATCGATTGGCCGCTGAAGGAAACGCATGAACGCTCCATTGAACGAACTCGAACTGCTATTGGCCGAATGGGAAGCCGATACGCTCACGGAGACCGACCTGGCGCGTCTTCAGGCGATTCTCCAAGATGACCCTGAAGCCCGAAGCTATTTCCTGCAGTGGCAGATGTTAACTGCCGCGCTGGATCTTGAATCGCATGCCGCGCCAATTTCGGCAGTGAATCCTCTGACCACAATCCCTCACCGAACAAGTGTCGACGCGAAATCGAGTTGGTTGCGGACGGTCGCCGCCTTCACTCTGGCCGCTTCCATTTTAGTGGCCTGCGTAGTGGCGTGGTCGATCTTCGCAAGCGGAACCAATTCTGGCCAGGATGAACAGCCCCTTGCATCCAACCCGTCGAACGCCAAGGGTTCCGCAGTACAAGAGGTCACCTCTCAAGGCGTCGCCATTTTAACTCGGTTGGTCGAACCTACCTGGCCGGATGGGCAGCCCATGCGCCAGGTAGGCGAGGCCCTTAATCCGGGAACTTTCCAACTCAGCAGCGGATTGGCCCAAATCGAGTTCTTCTGTGGAGCAACGATTGTAATAGAAGGTCCAGCGAATATCGAATTGGAATCCTCGAAGCAGGCCCGAGTTCGCCAAGGCAAGATCCGCGCGAACGTGCCCCCGGCCGCACGCGGATTTTCTTTGAATGCCGACAAGCTCAAAGTCGTCGACCTGGGTACAGAGTTTGGCATGGCTGTCTCGTTAGATTCAGTCGACGTTCAGGTATACGACGGAGAGGTCGAATTGCATCCCCAGTCGCAGGAAGTCCGTCGCATTACAACCGGTCAAAGCATCAGCATGGACCAGACCGGAGACCTGATTGACGCACCGATGCAGCCGGAAAGCTTCATCGGAATACCCGAACTTGAATCGCTCAGTGAAAAGCAAAACCGTCAACGGTACACGCGTTGGAAGGAATGGTCGGATGCAATCCGCAGCGATTCGCGATTAGTGACCTATTACGCGTTCGACCGGCTAACGGATTGGCAGCGCCGGTTGGCTTGTGATCTTATACCGGTCGACCAAGATCTGGATGGCGCGATCATTGGCGCCAAGGTCGTCAATGGACGCTGGCCGCAGAAAAGCGGCTTAGAATTCAAGCAGCCGGCCGACCGAGTTCGCGTCGATATTCCTGGAGAATTCACGTCGTTGACGTTTTCGTGTTGGACTCGGATCGATAGCCTAGACCGGCTGTTCAACTCGTTATTTCTAACCGACTCGTACGACAAAGGAGAGCCGCACTGGCAGATCCTTGACTCGGGTCAGTTGTACTTTTCGGTACGTCCCGTCGATCGCGCCAGCAAGGATGGGCCAAAAGACTTCAAAGCTCTTTCCCCTTCCTTTTGGAATCCCTCGTTACAAGGCAAGTGGATTCACTTGGCCGTGACCTGTGATTTGGATTCACGCACCATCACTCATTACCTCGATGGGCGTGAGCTAAGCCGGCATGTTGTGCCCGCCCAACAAATGCCATCCTTGGCCCAAATCGGGCCTGCGTCGATTGGCAACTGGGAGCTTCCTACGCTACCCGATGCCAAGTTTGCCGTACGCAATTTGAACGGCCGTATCGATGAATTCATGATCTTCTCCTCGGCCCTTTCGCCTAATGAAATTCAAGACATTTTTGACCATGGCAAACCGTAAGAAATACGCATCTCGATGCTCGTTAGTGATCGTGTTGCTGGGATTCTGGGGACTCGCAAGAGTTGTCGTCGGGGCAGAGTCCCCAGATCCTCATCGCGAAGAAACTGAGCGACTCTTCACGCTGAAGGTCCTCCCCGTCCTGCAGGCGAAATGCTTCGGTTGCCACGGCGGCGATGCGGAAGACGTGCGTGGCGAATTCGATTTGCTTACCCGCGAGGGGATGCTCGCCGGCGGTGAATCCAGCGAACCTTCTTTGGTGCCTGGCAATCCAGAAGAAAGTTCACTCTACCAGGCCGTTCTTTGGAATGGCTATGAAATGCCACCCAAGGAAAACGACCGTCTGAGCGAAGCTCAATCCGAGGATCTTCGTCATTGGATCGCGGCCGGCGCCGCCTGGCCTTCCGCAGAACGTCAAGCTGAAATTCGCCGTGCCGAGTGGGAGGTCGAAACGAATGAAGATGGGCAACTGGTGAAGACCAGCGGGGGAACATCGGAAGAATGGTCCAATCGTCGCTACGAACCGAATGACTTATGGGCGTTTAAGAAGCTACCTGCGAAGCAAGACATCTTGGCCGGTGTATTGCCCCTTCACGAAGTGATCGATCATTTTGTCCATCAAAAACATGACGAGGCCAATCTTCCTGTCGCACCGCAGGCTCTGCCACGTCAACTCGTCATTCGAGCCAACTGGGACTTGCTGGGACTACCGCCAACCCCCGAGGCAATCGATGCGTTTGAGACGGCGTGGTCGCAAGATCCCGACAGGGCCTGGAGCGATCTAATTGATCGACTGCTCGACAATCCTCGCTACGGAGAACGCTGGGGACGCCATTGGCTAGACGTCACGCGTTACTCCGATACCGGCGGCATGGCGAACGACTACGAACGATCGAATATGTGGCGATACCGCGACTATGTGATTCGTTCATTTAACCAAGACAAGCCTTATAACGAGTTCATCGTGCAGCAACTGGCCGGCGACGAACTGGCCGATCAGTCCGTACGAGAACGCACCGGCGGCAAGCAACAGAACGTTTACAAGACGCAAGTGAGTGGTGACTACAACGAACAAGAGTCTGAATGGATTGTCGCCACCGGTTTTTTACGCATGGGACCATGGGACAATGCGATGGTCGAAAAGGACGAGGCTCGACAGATTTATCTCGACGACCTGGTCAACGTCACCGGCCAAACCTTCTTGGGCCAAACGATGCGGTGCTGCAAATGCCACGACCATAAGTTCGATCCCTTGCCGACCCGCGACTATTACCGGATGTACTCGGCCTTCTCGACAACGCACATGGCCGAACGAAAAGTACCCTTTCTACCGGAAGAGAGTCAGGCACGCTTCGACTCAGAAAAAAAGCATGTCGAACGCATGTTGAAATTTGCGGTCGACGAGAAGAGCAAACTGATCGAGAAACGGGAAGCAGCCGCGAAACAGTGGTTTGAAGAGCACAATCTGCCCTACCAAGACGAAGCCCAGCGGCGTAGCCTTCCCGACGACGAGAAACCGCCGCGCCACTGTGGCCTCGATCACGTTGAACAGGGTCAACTGAAAGTCCGCGAGCAAGACGAATGGATCTGGACGCGTCGCCTGGAACGCTTTGCTCCCATGGCACAAAGCGTGTACAACGCGCCAGCTTCTCAATCCGGCGGTGCGTTTGCTCGCAAGCTGCGCATCAAACGGCCCAAAGCTCCGAAAACAGATCTCGTGCAGCATATTCTCATCGGCGGTGCCCTGTCCGCGCTAGGAGATGCCGTCCAGCCAGGTGTGCTAAGTGCGGTGGGAATCCCTGTGAATCCCTCCTCCGAATCACCCTACCTGGTGACATCTGATACCGATGGTCGCCGTTTGGAATTGGCGCGTTGGATCGCCCATCCCGAGAACGGGCTTACCTCCCGAGCAATCGTGAACCGCGTCTGGCAGTCTCACTTTAGCCAGGCGATCGCAGCAAACCCCAATAACCTTGGTGCCAAGGGTGGTAAGCCATCGCATCCCGAACTACTCGACTACCTGGCGTCCGATTTCGTGGAAAATGGCTGGACGATCAAACGATTGCATCGCGAAATCATGCTCTCGGATGCCTATCGTCGTTCCTCCATTCCGAAAGCCCCAGATCGGACCGGCGAGATTGATCCCAACAACCAACTGCTCAGCTACTTCCCCCGGCGCAGACTCGGTGCGGAAGAACTACGGGATGGTATTTTGTCGATCACCGGCGAGTTGGTGCACTCTACAGGAGGCTTGCCGATCATGCCTGAGATCAACATGGAAGTCGCTCTGCAACCGCGGATGATCCAGTTCTCGTTGGCTCCTGCCTACCAGCCGTCTGCAACGCCGAACTTGCGGAACCGCCGGACCATTTATGCCTACCATGTTCGTGGTCAGGCCGATCCCTTCACGGAGTTATTCAATCAACCCAATCCGAACGACTCGTGTGAACTGCGAGAGACAGCCGCAGTCACGCCGCAAGTATTCACGCTGCTCAACAGCGACACCATGATCGACCGATCACTCGCGATGGCCCTTCGTCTGGAAGCATTCGCTGAGAAGATACCGTCGCAAATTGATTCGGCGTTCCGATTGGTCCTCGGGCGTCATGCCACGAAAAAGGAACTCGATCGGCTTTCACGCTATATAGTGGACATGCAATCGTACCATGCAAGCAAGACTCCCCAGCCAGCAACCTATCCCGCTGAGATCACTCGGTCTCTCGTGGAAGAGTTCTCCGGCGAAGTATTCGAGTACACCGAGATTCTGCCGGTGTTCGAGAATTACAAGCAAGATACCAAGCCAGCGGACGTGTCGCCCCAGACACGAGCTTTGGCAGATCTTTGCTTGCTGCTGTTGAACTCCAACGAATTCATGTACGTCGACTAAGCGTCCTGCGAACGCTACTTAAGGTATCCACCAATATGAATCCTCATCAACTCACTCGTCGTCAGGCACTCTACGGCTTGGGGGCTACGCTAGGCAGCGTCGCTTTTTCGTCACTGATCAACAGCAAAGCCGAAGCGGCAACAAGTCAAGAGTCGCCCCTTGCTCCCAAGAAACCCATGCTGCATGCCAAGGCAAAAAATGTGATCATGCTCTTCATGGAAGGTGGTCCCGGTCATATGGACACCTTCGACCCGAAGCCCGAGTTGACCAAGCGGCACAAGCAAGTGTCGAAACTAACCGGAGGCCTCGAGAAGGGGTTCAAGTTCTTTGTCGGGAGTCCCTTTAAATTCCAACAGGCCGGTGACAACGGTATCTGGATGTGCGACCAGTGGAAGCATCTGGCAGATCCCTATGTGGCGAACGAACTTTGCAACTACCGTGGCTGTCAGGCAGAATCGCTCAACCACCCCGAAGCCCTCTATCACATGAACACCGGCAGTAGGCTCGGTGGCGATCCAGCTCTCGGCGCATGGGCTACGTATGGCCTGGGCACCGAGAACCAAAACCTGCCCGGCTATGTAGTGATGACCGAGTTGGCCCTTCCGCAAGGAGGTCCCGGTAATTGGAGCAATGGCTTTCTGCCCCCTTACTATCAAGGCACCCGACTTCGGCCTGAGGGTTCTCCGATCCTCGACCTGGCGACCCCTTCTTTCAAGACACGCGAGCATCAGCGCCGCGCCTTGGATGAGTTGGCGGCGTTGAATTCGAGCTATCAGCATTCTCTCGGCGTGGAAGACAAGCGTCTCTTGGCACGCATGGAAAGCTACGAACTTGCATTCCGCATGCAGGCCGAAGTCCCGGACGTGATCGACCTCCAGCAAGAGACAGAAGCCACGCACGAAATGTACGGTCTAGATCAGCCGGATACCCAATCATTCGGCAGGCAGTGCTTGATGGCCCGCCGATTAGTCGAAAAAGGCGTGCGATTCGTTCAGATCTTCAGCGGCGGCTGGGATAGCCACGACTATCTCGAGCGGGGACACACCTCACGTATCAAGAGTGTCGACAAACCCATCGCGGGATTGATTCGCGACCTGAAACAGCGTGGTCTTCTGGAAGATACGCTTGTTATCTGGACGGGTGAATTTGGTCGGACGCCTGACAATAACAAACGGGGTGGCGTCTATTCGCTCGGACGCGGTCACAATAACCAGGCCATGACCATGATGATGGCCGGAGGGGGTGTACGTCCTGGTATCGTCGGAGCGACCGACGAACTAGGGCGATCGGCCGTGGAAACGGTCCATCCGATTCGCGATCTGCACGTGACGCTGCTTCATTTACTCGGTTTAGATGACAACAAGCTCACCTATTTTAATGGAGGTCGATTTAAGCAGTTAAGCCAATTTGGCGGGGAGATCATTTCCGACCTGATCGCCTAAACCAATGAAAAACTTTCGTGTCGCTTATTCACCAAAAAATGACAAGCTTCGACAATTTCCAATAGTCTTGACATTTTCCCTGACATCTATTTTTTGCGAACGCATACGATGACACCGGCCGGATGAAGATGGCAAAGCCCCGCATCATTCGCCGCAAAAACTGTCCCAAATGCACCAATGACAGGTGCACTTTTCCAAATATCAAAAGGTGCCTTGCAATCTCCCGACGTGGAACGGTTGCTGTCGCAATTTGACAAACACTCTTCTTCTCGACTCTTCATCCAATCAGGAGAACATTCCGTCATGCCCATCTCACGTCATCGATCGGCCTTTACCCTTGTGGAACTCTTGGTGGTTATTGCCATCATCGGTGTCTTGATCGCGTTGTTGCTGCCAGCGGTACAGCAAGCTCGCGAAGCGGCCCGACGTATGCAATGCAGTAACAACCTCAAGCAGTTGGCGCTCGGGTTCCACAATCATCACGACACGTTCGGTCAGTTCCCACCTGCGCTTCGTGAGGACATCGACGTCGACAGCAATCAGCCCAATTGGTCTTGGGGGGCGTTTATCTCTCCCTATATCGAAAATGGCAATGCGACCGATGCCATGAACTTCCCGCGGGGCACGGCTCTCGAAGCGATGGACGACACTACCATGCGGGCCGTCATGACACAGCCCGTCGACGCATTCCTTTGCCCCAGCGATACCAGTAGTGGTGTGAATGACGTGCGAAGAGTGAGCGCGAGCAGCGGGCAGTACGATACGGCCTTGTCAAACTATGTCGGAAACCTGACTCACGAGCGATACAACTACAAGGAATGGGGCACCGGCTCCTGGCAGTTGCAAACCGGCATAATGGCCGCAGGCACTCAATTCGGCATGCGTGATGTGACCGATGGAACTTCCAATACCATTCTGCTTGGCGAAAAAGTCTTTGAAAACCTTGGCCCTACGTGCGGCACCAATGGTAGTGGCACCCCTTACTTAGCTCGTGCCGGCTTGGTTTACGTTTCTCGCGGCTCCGGTTCCACCAACTGGCGAAGCGCCAACGACGTAACCTTCAACGGCGACGGCGGCATCAACGACTGCTCGATCTGGGAATTTCCTCAAGGCGCTTCCAGTCGGCACGCAGGCGGTGTTCAGTTTGCCTTAGTAGATGGTTCGGTTCGCTTTGTCGCAGAAACGATTCAGCACGCGAACGACGTCGCTCCGAACTCGACCTACGAATACCTGCTCTCCCGAAACGATGGGCAGGTACTCGGCGAGTATTAATCCTTGAGTCCTCACATGTGAACGGTTGTTGCTGGTCCGAAAACGTTAGCGAGGTTCGGCTGGTAACGACCGTTTCATTCTCATCCCCCCTCTGCTTTGCTTCGAGGAACCTTGCCGATGTGTCGATATTCTACTTTCTTACCGCTGGCCGTTTTATTTGCATCGATTGGACTTCTCTCAGGCTGCAATGCCGATTCGAATCTCTCGCTTGTCCAGGGTATCGTCACCCTGGACGGTAAACCTCTGCCAGGGGCAAGCGTTACCTTTCAACCGCAACCCTCCACCATGGGACAAACAGCCCGGGGGCGTACCGATGAGACCGGCAGGTACACCTTAAAGGTTCGCAGCAAAGAGTCCATCGTCGCTGGTGAATATCGCGTGGAAGTCAAAGTGGTCAACGAAATCACCAACCAGCAAGGCATGGTCGTCGGTGAAAAAGAAGACCCCAAATTGAAGATTGCTCGCCGCTATAACGACAAAACAGAACTAACGGCGGACGTGCAGCCAGGGCAAAATAACGAATTCAATTTCGATGTTTCATTGAAATAACCTCCACTGCCTATCAATTGAATCTAGGCCGAATTTTGTTCCAATAAAGACACGGCATCCTCCTTCTAGCCTCCTCTTATCACTTCACATTCTCATGATCCAAATGACTCCTCAGCAAGCTTCCGAACTACCTCGGGCGTCAGTTCCCGATTGGAAAAAGATTCAGACAGACTTCTTCCAACGCATGGGCGGAGACCAACAGCTACGGCACCTGTTTGAGCTGATGCCAGGCACGTTTTTCTTTATGAAGGACGAACAGAGCCGAATGATCTGCGCAAGCCGAGCTATTTTGAAACGGTTAGGCGTCAACTCGGAAGCGGAAGTGATCGGACGTACCGACTACGACTTCTTCCCCCCTTCGATCGCCGATAACTTTGTGCGCGACGACCGAAAGGTGATGGAGACCGGGCGTGCGATGGCGAACCATGTCGAAATCTGGTACAGCGAACAACGGATTCTTGATTGGTTTGTCACCAACAAGCTGCCCGTGCTCGACAAGTCAGGCCAACCGATCGGAGTGATGGGAACCGTCCACAGCTACGAAGGCAAGAAGCAAGAGCTGTTGCCTTTTTCTCGCGTCAGCACAGCGATCGAATATATCCGACAACACTTTCGACGCACGATTTCTATTGATGAACTCGCTGAACTAGCGGGCCTGTCTCCTCGGCAGTTGCAACGCTCGTTTCGGGAAACGATGGGAACCGGAATTCATGATTTCATTCTCAAAACCCGAGTCGAGAGTGCCTGCCACATCCTCCAGACAACCGAGATGCCGATCGCCGAAGTCGCCAAGCAACATGGTTTCTGCGATCAAAGTGCCTTCACTAAGACGTTCCGCCGAATCGCCGGAGTCACCCCAGCTCGATTTCGCAAGGAATCAATGAAACGCGCATCGCTGCGGTAACCGGCAAGCCCCTACCAACAACACGGCCACAACACCTGACTCAGGCAAGCTTACCAAGCGCCGCGACGATATCATCTGGCTCGGCCCGCTTTCGATAATCGACGTCAACAAAACGCCAAGTCACGATACCGTCGCGGTTAAGCACGAAAGTGGCCGGAATCGGCAACACGCTGCCGTTGCCACCGTTGATCTTGGCCAGTTCAAGATTTCGATCGTTTCGCATGTGCTCGAGAATCGGTTCCGGCACCTGCCATGCAACCCCATATTGAGCCGCAACCAGGGCGTCCTGATCTGAAAGCACAGGAAACTCGAAAGCCGCCTGCTCGGCCGGCGACATCGATTCATCTGGCACCTCGGGACTGATCGCCACCAGGTTGGCACCCAACGCGTGCAACTCAGGCAGTCGCTGCTTCATCGCTTGCAACTGCAAATTGCAATAGGGACACCAGCTACCACGATAGAAAGTCACCACCACCGGGCCTTGGACCAGCAAATCGGACAGCGAAACCCTTTCGCCAACAGGGTTCGGCAACGCAAAGGTCGGAGCGTTCTCTCCGACCTTAATCGCATTCGCACCGGACTGAAACATTTCCGCAGAAGCCAGCAAGTCGTCCACAAGCTTGGCAAACTCAGGATTGTTCTGCCGCGTACTCGCAAATTTCGCGTCTGTTTGTTCTCGTAGGATGGGCATGAGGTTACTCCTTAATAAGTTCAAACAATCGCGAAATGTTGGTGGCAATCTACCAGCGACAAACAAAACCGAAACATGCTTTGCCGCACAGCAATTTACCACTAAACCATTTGCGTGGAAAATGCTGTGGGCTGTTCTTAAGGTCGATCAAGCGCGTGTGCTGAAGAAGGATGCTCGGTACTGTCTCGTCTCCATCAATCAGCGGTCACCTGTCGTGTGATTCTCGCTGCATGCGAAGAAGGCATAAAGCAGCTAAACGAAGCGGACGCTTCTTGTAACACTGCGGCATTCTTAACCGCCTGCACGTAACTGCCCGATAATCGACAGTTACGCGGTTAAAAAAGTCGGGGCGATGAGACACCGCTAGAACTTTTTGGTCGCGGTGTCGTCGAACTCTCAACATCGCAACCATTTGTCTGTAGCAATCTTGCGACTGTATGCCTCCGAGGCATTGCAATCAACTCACTAATAGGTCATCAATGCGACAGTATCCCATTTCCATGGAATCTGTCATGCCAGTCGCTAGTGCGGCATCGCGGGCCTCTTTCGAGGCATACTCAATAAGCGTGGCGACAGTGGTAACTCCGTTAACATCTCGAAAATTGATAGTAACGACTGCTGAATGACTCATTTCCTCGCCGGGATTGAGTGGTCCATAGCTTTCGTCCTGAACGATCTTGCAAAGCGATTCAATTTTACGAAACTCACCGACCAATCCAAACTCCGTGCCTTCATCGTTGTTTCGGAATCGGTTTTCGTACTTACCACCCACTCGAAAGTCCATCTCGCAGATAGGCATCGACCAGCCTGGCGGTCCGAGCATCCATCGACGAATCAACTCTGGCTCAGAGAAGGATTTCCAAACCAAGTCGACTGGAGCGTCGAAGCTTCTCACGACCTCGACCTGTCTTTCAGAAGGCGTTTTGATAGCGGCAGGCTTCATCTTTCTCATCTCTCGTGAAGGCCAATTGACATAGATATGTGGGTTGTCTGGTTCCAACTCGGTTTCTTGGTCCCCGAAGCGAATCCCACAGAAGAACTTTACAGAGCCCTACTGACAGCGTACTGTCAGGAGACTGTCAGGATTCACCAAATTCCCCTTTCAACTGCTCTATGGTACCTCCCGCATGCGTCGAGCCGACCGCCTATTTCGAATTGTCGAGTACCTCAAATTCCGCCGAGAGGCAGTTACCGGGGAAACGCTCGCAAGAGAAATGGAAATCGGAGTTCGCACGATCTACCGCGACATTGCCAATTTGCGATCTTCGGGCGTGCCGATTTTTGGCGAAGCAGGCGTCGGCTATCTGCTCAACCAGGACTACCTCGTTAAGCCACTCATGTTTGACGTTGAGGAACTCGATGCGTTATTGCTTGGGGCCCAGATGGTTGAAAGTTGGGGGGACGCTGCGATTGCCCGTTCGGCCCGTCGGGCTATCTATAAGATCACAGCGGTCTTGCCGGCATCGTTAGCCGAAGACGCAAACCGTTCGGCCGCCTACGCCTGCTCGAGCCGGAGCAAGTTGCCGATAACGATTGACCTCGCCTCTTTGCGTCGAGCGGTCCGCACCAAGCATTGCGTGGAAATACGATATAAGGTCGAATCGGGCAAAGAGTCCCAACGGCGGATTCGCCCCTTGTGCCTCGTCTTCATCGCACCGGCCTGGCTACTTGCTGCATGGTGCGAAGCCCGCAACGATTTCCGTGAATTTCGCGTCGATCGCATCACAAGCATGAAAATCACTGACGAGCAATTTCAGGATGAACCCGGGAAGAATCTGAAGGATCTTCAGCAACGGAAGCGGAAGACTTAGAGGTTCTAGCCTCGTTAAATGGGTGGCAAGATTCGCTTGGAACTGTTCCGCGTAGTATGGGTCAAGCTGCAAACATCGCAACCACGGATGTGCCGAAATGCTACGGCAATTTTAGCATGCGATCCTAGAAGTCCGCGTTCGGCAATCGCATCGGCGTTTCCGCCCCCCACAGTTTCGTTGGACTAACGCGGCGAATTCCCCAAGCGATCGAGGTTCCTGGTGCAGCCTTGGCAAGTTCGCCTAGGCTAAGAACATTACCGGTAGCCGAGTGCCCCGAGCCAACGACAAGCACTTTTTTGCCTGCATATCGCTCACGGTCGAGCCCCAGAACATCCGGCATGCCGTATTGAATGTGCTCGAGCGATTGCCGCTCACCATCTGCGAAAACACCTCCGGCACCAAGCGGATTCGGCGTTGTCCACGTGCCCGACGCGTCGATCACTGCCCTGGCACGTAGTCGCTGCGGACCTTCCGGCGTTTCGACAACGATCAAGAAGGGAGCCTCGTTTCGCCGGCCATCCTTTATTCGATCGTGTCCCTCTCGCGAAACGGAAATGACCTTGTGTTTGAGCTTGATATGCGGGGCAATGTCGTCGTGCTTCGCAAGTGGATCCAAAAAGCTCTCTACTAATTCACTCGCATAGGGGACCCGATCAACATCCGGCTCCTTCCAGTTCCCATCGGCTTCGAGAAGTCTTCGCCCGGCCGGATCGATCAAAAAAGACCACGGCGTGAACAGCCGCACGTGTCGCCACTTCCACATGCTCGCCGCGATACGTCCTCCGGCCTCAAGCACAATAAAGTCCTGCTTACGTTCGACCAGATTGGCCGCCGCCGCCAACCCAACCGGGCCACCGCCAATCACGACCACCGGTAGCTCTTTGTTCGTTTCTGAACGGTCGCCAGAAGACCGCGTCGCAAGCTCTGTCGTAGACCGAGCCTCCGTCGCCCCCCCGCAACAAGAGGTAGTCGGCAACAGAATTTCCCCAGACACCTCGCCCTGGCCATTCGGCTTAGAACCACAGCAGCCCTGGGAAGAATTGATCGGTTTGGCCGCCGCGCCGTCATGATTATTCAGATTTTCGCTAATTGCTTGGTCGCCTGCCTGATCGCAGCACGAATCGTTGGATGTGTTCATCTTCGTTCCTTTGATAAGAAGTTTGCTTCTTTCTTACCAATAGAGACGCAAGACATCGCCAATAGACGCAAACAAGCCAGAAAAAGAAATCCTGACCGCTAAGGAGAGAGAAGACGACACTTCCGGTCAATTCGTTGGCTGCCCGCAGGAGTGACCGAGCAAATAGAAACGATGGCAAAAGCATGATGCCTGCTTTTCACTATAAAAAGCCTGCCTAGCAGAACTCCCGGCAAGTTGCGTTTGCGAATCACTTGTAGAACATTTGTCGGTGGATTCCGCTCTGCTACATGAGATACACCGTGAACGCCTTTTACTCTATAGGGTCACTAAGCCGAGGTTCGACTGCAATTGCGATCTTTCCTTGAACACTGTTATCGGGACTCTCCAGCCGGGCGTGGGCGAGCGGAATATCGGCAAGCGAATAGACGGCGGCAATGTGCGGCTGCAGCTGCCCACGCTCTATTAACGCACTCAACTCATCCAGCTTGCCGCGGTTTTGTCTAGTGAACACGAAGTGATAACTCGCGTTCTTCCCCCAGGCCTGGATAAGATTTTGGGGCTGATTAGTGTCTACGATCGTGACAACGCGGCCAAGTTGCGCAAGCGTGTCGGGGCTGCGAGACAATGTGTTGCCGCCGATGGTATCGAACACGACGTCGACTCCACGGCCACCCGTTTCCCGCATGGCAGCATCGACATAATCCTCGTTTTGGTAGTCTATGATGACATCAGCCCCTAAACTTCGTGCGAACTCAAAGTTTGCTTCACGCACGGTCGTGAGTACCCTTGCTCCCATGGCTTTCGCAAGCTGGATCGCGATATGACCGACACCTCCCGCGCCGCCGTGAACCAGAATACTTTCCCCCACTCTTAGCGCAACGCGCACGGCCAGTGCTTCCCACACCGTCCCACCAACCAAGGTCAGGCTTGCCGCCTCAAGATGGCTCAGCGAGGCAGGCTTTTTTCCAATAATGCTTTCGGCAGTAACGTGGTACTCGGCATAACTTCCTTGTCCGTCGAATATTTGCGGGGTATACCAGACTTCGTCTCCTGGAGAGAAGGTCGTCACACCTTGCCCAACTTCTTCGACAACGCCCGATACGTCGTGTCCGGTAATGGCCGGCAGTTGCACCAAGTCGGCATAATCGCCACGTCGGACCTGGCAATCCAACGGGTTGATAGAGGTTGCGTGGACCCGGACCAGGACTTCGCCCGCGTGCGGCATGGGCTTGGGTACGTCACAAAGATCGAACGATTCCGGGCCGCCAAATGATTTAAGTACGATCGCTTTCATTGCAATGCTCATTTCTAAATAGCGCTGAATGACCGGGCCGAGAAACCGGGGCCGCTCAGTGACGGTGAACGCTAAAAAGCGGATGTGCGGCCCCGGTCAGGCCAGCGGCTGGTTCGGCGTTTTCGCTCTCAGCGAGCATGGATCACGTCTACGCCGGGCTGGCCTCGAACTGATCCAGCGTGGTTTCGTGCCCGTCGCGTTGCACGCTTTGCGCCTTGTTGTAGCTCTCCATCAGCGCCCCGTAGTGCGGCAAGAGGTCGACCATGATTGCCGCGAAGTCCATTGCGTCGGGGCGGTTCCAGGTACTCATTAGTTCGCCCAGGACGGCAAACGTGTCGATCGGCATCGCTCCGGCCTGAGTAATGCGTGTGAGCGTCAGGTCGGTGGCCATTTGGGAGTGGTTGCCAGATGCGTCGATGATGCAGAAGACATTATACCCCGCGACGACAGCGCTGATGGCCGGGAACGCCATGCAGACGCTCGTAAGAGTACCGGCGATGAGCAGCGTCTTGCGGCCCGTCGCCTCGATGGCCTCCACCCACGGCGGGTTGTCCCAGGCGTTGACTTGGCCCGACCGCGGGATGTACACCGCCTCCGGGTTCTGCTCGTGGATTTCCGGTATGAGCGGGCCGTTCGGCCCGTCCGGAACCGAGGCCGTCGTGAAGGTCGGAACCTTGGCGAGACGGGCCACCTTTGCCAGGGCGATGACGTTGGACCGCAGGACGGGAAGTTCGATATCCTTAACCAATTGAAACAGCCCGCTCTGGTGGTCGATGAGCAGCATTACTGCATCGTCCGGGTCGATCATCCACTTGTTGACTTTGGCCATGATTTTCTCCTGAAGGGAAGAGGACTCTGTTCTGTACCGCGACACCGCGATGTCTGGATAACAGAATAGAGAACCGGTTCAGGAGTGTATCGGCGGATATTGCTGTCTTTTTGGCGATTCTTGCTGTCGTCAGTCGAATCGCTTGGGGGTGACGCCGACGAGCCGTTTGAAGTGCCGGTTGAGCTGGCTTTGATCGCTGAAGCCAACCTCGATGGCGATCTGGGCCAGCGAGAGTCGCCCCTCGGCGATGAGGTGTTTCGCTCGCTCGACGCGCTGGTGGATGACGAACTGATGCGGCGGCAGGCCGGTCGTCTGCTTGAACAGCCGTGCAAAATGAAATTCGCTCAGTTGGGCGACTGCGGCAAGATCAGCAAGGGAGATGCTTTGGTGGAGGTGGGCGTGGATGTACTCTTCGACCGCCCGCAACGCATGTCGCGTCAGTCGACCGCCCGCCCCGCGAAAGGCCCCATTCGCCCCCTCCCTGTTGGTCATCTGTCGAATGAGTTGGACGACAAGCACATTCGCCAGCGACTCGGCACACAGCCGTCCGCCTGGCCCGCCGGTGATCAGCTCGCGGCGAAGGGCTGTGAGCGTGTTGATCACCTCGGGGCTGGATCGGTCGTAGTAGCGAACAGGAAAATGAACGCGGGCCGGGTCGAGATCGAAAGCCTCTTCAGCCACCTTTGCAATCAGTGTCGGAGACAACTGGTAGTGGGTCGAATCGGTATAGTCGAACGTGTTGCGCCACTGCCACAGACTCTCGACGCCGGGCGGCAGGAGATTCACTGCGTGCGGCAAGCCGTCCCCGCGGTACCGGGCATCATCGCAACGGTGATCGGTACACTCCGAAATGACCTTGCCAGTGAGGACAAGCCACAAACTTTCGAGGGGCGGGTGGACGTAGTCGCTCGCGGAATGGTTCGGGTCGTGTTCGACGCGCAGCCCATTCCAGCCAAGCGTCTCGCTCGTGTGTCGAAACGCAAATGGAATGTGTCCCAGTCGATCATCGGGGTTAAGGGGGCGAAAGGACTTCCGTGGATAGTCTGTCCGCGTCATAATGCACACCTCCTGGTATACGCCTCCCTCGCCCAAAGCCAAAGCTCGGTACCAGGAGACGCTTTGGAACCTCTGAACACGAAAAACCCTAATGCGGCCCGGTCTGCCGCAGCGGTATTGCAACACCTTGTTCGCCATTACTGATTACTCACCGACGACCTTCATCGTAGTGTTTTCGGGGCCAACTTCATAGCAATCGCATTGGGGAGCGAAGGTCCAAACAGAGGACAAGATTTGAACGGTGTATCGACTGACTGTGAAACGAATTACGTCATTTCATGTGGAATCGTGAGAAATCCAGCTAGATGGTTGAACTCGATGGTCAAGTCTCAAGTCCTGCGGTAGCAATAAGAAAGCCCTTCGACGTGCTCGAAGGGCTTATTTCTGAAAAAAGTCGGGGCGACAAGACACGGTTAGAACTTTTTTGCTCAGCTCTTGCTGACCTGCAAACGTCCGGATCCCGTGGCTTTTGCGGGGCTCGAGTCCCTGATCGGACAAAACCGTAAACAGCTGAAGTGATTCGCTTCTCGCCTTCCAAAGCAAGACTAAAAGCGGTTTATGATACAGCTTTCTCAAAGCCCTTGCCGAGCAAAGTTTGATTAGCGGCTCCTTCGCTGGCACGATCTCGCAAAGACGCTTTCAAAGGCTTCTTTGCTGATCGCCCTTTTGTGTTTCTACCTAGCCCCGAGATTGCTCACGAGTACAACTCGTGACTCAGGCGGACACCCCAGTCCGCATCGGGTTTCATTTCGGAGCTGCCGAGCCGTTCCTGGACTGTCGCCACCGCTAGGGCACGCCGCGACGCCTCGGCCGCCGCTTACGCGGCTGGCAGCTCTACGAGAGTGAGGTCCGCCTAGTAGGGCTCGGCCGGTAGGTCGGCAACCAAAGGGCGATGGTTCCGAGAAATGGAGAGGATGACCACCTTAACGTCCTTGACGGCTTCGGCCGCCGAGACCGCCCGTGCATCGGAGGCCAGCACATTGGATTCGATGGTCTCCGGGCCAGCTAAGTACGAACCTCATAGGCACCACTCGTGCAGATGTGTGGCACTCCAGACAAGGCGAACGCTAGCTGTCTTCCCAAGCAACAATGACCTGTGGTCAAGTCAAAGGGGCTGCGAGGCTGCGGACACTTCATGTGCGCCGAAGACCAGTAAGGCGGCAAGTAAACATATAACTGCGAAGACCCCGTCCAGCCAGAGAAAAGTGCCCGAAGCTTCTTATCCACTGGGTGCGACGTGCAGTACAACGTAACAGCCAATAATACGGCTCGGCCTTACCTTCCGTCAGGTCACGGGATCCCTCAGGATCGTACGCAGCGCATCTTGTGGGGTCTGACGGGTGAAGGCGTCAAGGTGGATCTCGTGATGCGGCCCACTCCGGGTGACGCCGGCGCGGTCGGCGAACCCCCCAAGCCGTTCGAGCGTGCCGAATTCGTCGGCAAAGGGCCCGTGGTGCATCACCTGAACTGCGGTACTCTCCGGCAGGGCGAACACCTCGAGGTGGTCAGCCGGGTCGTCCATGCTGCTCGCCGCAGTGCTGCGGGCGGCTATTATGTCGTCGTCGGTGATGCCGTCGGAGACGGCGGTCATAATCCGGTACCGCAGCGACGGGATGGGATTCACGCTGTAGAAGTCCGCGATGCCGACCGGCACGGAGCCCTCCGGGTACCAGTACTGGATCTCGATCACCGGTGTCGCGCCGTCGGGTGCGAAGGTGCGCGCGACGTCAGCCAAGAGCGCCTTCTTGCGGTAGAACTCGTTGGAGCCGGGCGAGCCGTTCCCGAGCACCGCGACATAACGGACGGCGGGGGTACAGACGAGCTCGGGCTCATCGGACGCCGCGAGATGGTCGGTCAGGGGCAGTGGGTCAGCCACGGAGACCACCGCCGATCTTGCGCATTGTGTCGGCGTAGGCCGCCGGTAGGTCGACATCGAGCTTGTCGGCGAGCACGAAGAGCCACCACAAGCACTCGGCAAGCTTATGTTTGAGTTCCGCGTCGACGTCGCCGTCGATACCCCAGGTGCGCTCGGCGGCCAGGATCAGACGACCTACGTAGGCGGCGTCGTTGTTGAACCCGACAGCGAGTTCGGGCAAGGTCCAGGTGCGCTGGATCTCCCGCTGCTCGATCCGTTCGTACATGGCGCGCACCTCTAGAGCGACGGCATCGGCCTCGACGAGGGTCTGCGGGGCTGGGTCGTGTGCCGGGCTTCGCTCGGCAGGGGTCTTCGAATCCGGCATTTCGGTTCCTTTTGGTCTCAGGGTACGTTTCGACGCCGGGCCGCATTCTGGACCGCGACAGTCTGGGTAGGCCTTCCCACTCCTTATCCCTTTACGGAATTCGAAATGGCGAGGGGCTGGTCATCTGGAATTTCAAACTCCACCGAGATCACTGCGTCATCTTTCGTCAAAACCACGGCCTCCTCCAGACCACGCGTCTCGCCATAAAACTTCCGTGTTTCAGCCTTATCATTCACTGCATAAGAAAAAAGCAATTCTCTCGATAACGATTCCATTCTTAAAATTAATGATGTTAGATCTGCGACGCGCCGCCGATGATGAACAGCACGATGCCGTTGAGGTAAGCCGCCGCGCCGCTGGCCAGGAAAGCCACTGCACGGGCGATGACCTCGGTTCCCGGCCGGATCAGTTAGGTCTGAGATGCACCACCATCGGCGAACAGTTCTACGCCATTGATGTAGCTCGCCTCGTCACTGGCCAGGAACGCCACTGCCGACGCGATTTCCTCCGGCTCGCCTATGCGCCCCAATGGACTCTTCGCAATCAGGAATGCCAGACCTTCTTCGGCTTTGTCTCCGAAAGACTCACGAAGAGAGTCGGTATTGGTTGGCCCTGGACTCACGATGTTGAGTCGGACGCCCGAGCCTTTGAGTTCAGCGACCCAACTGCGCACCATGTTGCGTATGGCCGCCTTGGTGCCGCCATAGATACTCATCGAGGGGGCAGGATCTTTCGATGCCGTGGAGCCAATGATTATCACGCTGGAACCGGGGGAGAACAGGGACAACGCCCCTTGGATCGTCAACACCACGCCCTTCACATTGGTCGAGAACTGTTGGTCGATCTGAGTCTCTGTGATCTCTCCCAGCGGCGCATGCACGCCGCCGCCAGCATTGGCCACGAGCACGTCGATTCGACCGAATCGACGCCGCACATCGGCATACAGTGCTTCGAGGCTCGCCGCTTTGGACACGTCGGCAACGATCCCTACCGCACAGTCACCCAGCAAGGCTACAGCTTCATCCAGCACCGCCTGTCGCCTACCAGTTATCACCACGCTGGCTCCTTCGCTTGCCAATCTCCTAGCAATCGCCAAGCCAATTCCACTGCCGCCGCCGGTCACGACGGCGGTTTTTTCGTTCAATTTAGACATTTCACATCTCACAGTTCAATCTGTAGTGATCACTACAGAGTTGTAGTGGTCACTATAGTACGGTATAGTGATCGCTAAAGCAATGGCAGTCATCGACTGGGGCTGGCTTCCCCTCAACTTTTAGCCGAACCGACACGAGGAAAACGATGAGATCTTCCGATAATGAACTTGTCTCCATGGCTCTGTTGAGCGCCGAACGTGAAATCAGTCGCTTGATCGCCACCTATCCACATCTGCTCGACGCGGGGAAGTTCGACGAGTTAGCGAAGCTCTTGCAGCATGCAACGCTGGAGGTTTCCGACGCGAATGCCGGAGACCAAGCGGCGATCGAACAGTTCCTGGTGTATAGCATACGGCGACATGAGAACGGAACGCGTTCGCCGGGCTGTCGTGCCGCACCTGATGGGGTCCCCGTCAGCGGCCGGTGTGCAGAGGTGCATCTTTGATGAGCCCCGAAACTGCCTGCTTCCAGCCCAAGGCAGCCTAACCTACTATTGACCCAGACCTTATTGTATCTTGGTCCATTTTTGAAATCTCCACAAGAATACTGGATGAGTTCATCGACTATGAAACAGAGAAAGTCGGGATCGCTCAAAGGCGATGCCGGACGCCTGTCAACCCGCCCATCGCGGCGCGCCTTCGATCGTGGAGCCGGTCTTTCCATTGCGAAAGATCTGTTCCATGAACGTGGGTATGACGCCGTAGGGATCGCCGAACTAACGCGCGTCCTAGGTATCAATCCACCTAGTCTCTATGCCGCCTATGGCAGCAAGGCTGGGCTTTATGAACGCTGCCTTGAAGTCTATGTCGAAGAGGCCAATCTACCGGCGAACAAGATACTGACGCCCGACCGACCGCTTCCCGAAGCGATTAGCGAATTGCTATTGCGAGCGGCCGAGCTTTACACGAGGTCGAAAGCCAAGCGTGGCTGCATGGTGGCGGAGGGCATGGGCGCCGACGATCCACAGGCTCGCGCTCTGGCCAATGCCTACGGTGAAGCTGCTGCTCATTTCATCGAGCATTACATAAGCCAAACCGAGCCGCAGCGGGCGCGGGGACTAGCCGATTATGTAGTCACAACCCTCCGTGGTTTGTCGTCAGCATCACGCGCCGGGTTATCCAAGACGCGACTATTGGCGGTTGCCAAACTCGCCGCTCAGTCTTTTAAGATTGTTCTTGCCACCCCTTCTGAGTATCACATCGTCATGCCTGTCATTGATGATTGAATTCGGAGTGCGCGACGCTGAGGGGTCGCGAAGTTTTCATGAACATGCCCTTGCACTTTTGGATATTGTCTGGGTCATTCCGGTCGGCCCTGATCGGCAGCAAAGAGACGGCTACCGTGCCTAACTTCAGGTGCATTCAATTACATGACCAAGGTCGAACCGTCCTGGGCCCCGAGGGCCGACGAGAGATAGCCGCGCTCGCGGCCAATCAATGCTGCTCTCGGGGTCGCCTTCGTCAACGCCCCGTGACATATTGCCGGCCGAAACGCCACGCCATATGGTCTGGACCGCAGTTGGCGAATGGAAGATCCATCGCCGTAAGGATTAGACAGATGACGGGATTTGAACTCGCAGGTCTCCAAAACGTCTGCGTTTCGGTCGACACGGTTCGCAGCATGACCTAGCAGAGCTGTGATACGGGATTGAGAACCAGATTCTTAACCACCGCGTAAGCTGTTGTGCCAAAGGCATTTACGAAAACACGTCGTTTTGAAATGCCGTGCGCCTTCCGCAAGTCGGGACAACCAGACACGGTTAGAACTTTTTGGCTCTGAATTCGACAACTGGCCAGTCGTGATTGTGGAGTCGATGTTCGACGCCGCGTAACTGTTAACCGAGCTGCCGAGACCGAAAAGCTCCCCGAGTCGGACTCTATGCGAACATGGGCTCGTTGAGCTAGGAGCTTTTTTTATCAAGAACTTACGTCGATTGCCAAAGGTGCAGTTTTACCCGTGGTCTTCGACTACGGCCGTTCCGAGGCCGAAAAAAGTGCCCAAGAAGTCACGCCCAACGGAGTCGAAGCAGCTCAGTACGACCAATCTATGCTCGACTCTGGCGAAGTTTCGACGAGGTCTGAATTGTTCAGGTTACTCGGAGTGAATCGTGCTCGGGGCACTCAAGTGCTCCGAGCACTCAAATAAATCGACCGCGAGTCATCCCCGTTCTCCAGACAAATACGACTTCACGATTTCATTCGAGGATGCCTCGAACAAAGCCTCAGTCGGACCATATTCAACGATTTCACCGACGCCGCCTCGCGTCCAGAAGACGGCAACGTGGTCGGCCAAACGCCGTGCTTGGCCGAGATTGTGAGTGACAATGATGATCGTGTAGTGCTCACGCATTGACTGGATCAGTTGTTCGACACGCTCGGCAGCGATCGGATCGAGAGCACTGCAAGGCTCGTCCATCAGTAGCACTTGAGGTTTCAGAGCAATCGCCCTCGCGATGCAAAGCCGCTGTTGCTGTCCGCCTGAGAGCTCAAGGGCCGACTGATCGAGCCGGTCTTGAACCTCATCCCAGAGGCTAACATCGCGCAGGGCTCTTTCTGTAATCTGCCTCAGCTCGTCGCGATTGCCCAGCCCATGCTCACGCAGAGCCAGCTCGATATTGCGTCGGATGGACATCGCAAAAGGATTCGGCTTTTGAAAGATCATGCCGACCTGACGTCGAAGCTCAGTGCGACTTGAAAACACTCTGTCGATTGGACGACCATCAAAAGAGATTTGCCCAGTGACGTTGGCACCGGGAATCAAGTCCGTCATGCGATTCAGTGCCGCCAAGAAGCTACTCTTGCCACACCCAGACGGACCAACAAGGGCAAGGACTCGTCCCGGATTTGCTGCAACTGAAGCGTTCCGCAAAACAGTGCGTCCATGGTACGAAACCGATAGATTCTCAGAGGAAATCATTGACGGTCTCTGCCTTGTGGTGTCGTGCCCAGGCCGGCAACTTTCAACAGCAATGCTGTTGTCCCGTTGATAACCAGCAGAATGGCAACCAGAACGCAAGCGGTTGCGTAGGCTCTCGCCCCACCATTCGGCACGTTCATTGCTAAGTCGTAGATATGCACACTGAGCGACCTGCCGGAATCAAAAAGTGATTCGGGTGATCGCGCGACATAACCTGAAGTGAATATCAAAGCAGCCGTCTCTGCCAGCGCTCGACCGACGCCGAGAACCACTCCGGCCGCCAAAGCTGGAGCGGCAGCAGGGATTACTACGCGGAACAAAGTCGACGATCGAGTCAGTCCAAGAGCCGCAGCGGCCTGACGATGTTCCATCGGAACCGAATTGATGGCTTGCTCCGCCGTGCGGATAAGAATTGGCAGAATCATGCAACTCAGAGTGAGGCCACCGGACAGGATTGAGTAACCAAGCCCGAGCGTAATGGTAAAAAATGCGTTGCCAAACAATCCGAAAACAATGGAGGGAACCCCCGCGAGAATATCGAGGCACCGACGAACGAATCGAGCAAGCAGGGAGTCGTATCCAATTTGCTCCGTCAGTGCGATGGCCGTTGCTATCGACAGCGGAACTGATACCGACAACGTCACAAGTAGAATTAGGATGGTTGAGAGAATAACGGGACCGATCCCACCGGACCGTCCAGCGTCCGTGACGTCGTCGAGCAGAAACGAGATGTTGATCTGTGAAACTCCTCGTACAGCGATGTCGGTGAGAATCCAGGCCAAAATCCCCATCACCAGGCATGCTGCACACCAGATTGCAAGCGTGGCCACGTACTCGCGGATTGTGTGTTTCCGTTGATCTGGACGGGATGGCTCAATGGAACGCGTGATGCTCATCTGATCGGCCTCCCGCGTCGCGAAATCACGATTACGATGACACTAACAACCAGCATCAAAATAAGTCCGCTGACAAACAGAACCGAACGATGTGAAGTTGATGCATAGCCGAGTTCCAAGGCGATGTTCGCGTTCAGCGTGCGGCCCGGCGACAAGAGCGACGTCGGCATCTCGACAACGTTCCCAGCCAACATCAGTACGGCCATCGTCTCGCCCAAAGCACGAGTGAGCGCCAGGATCACTCCGGCCGCGATGCCAGAACGGGACTCCGGCAGGACAATTTCCCACACGATTGCCCAACGCGACATTCCCAGCGCGGCTGCGCCGTGGATCGCCTCTCGCGGAGCAGCAGCGACAGCATTGTCGGACAACACGGCAACGGTTGGCAAAACCATGAGCCCCAGTACGACGGTAGCAGTCAGCAAGTTCTGCCCACTGCCCCCCAGATTCGCAATGATCGGCGCGAGTACGACCAGTCCCCAAAGTCCGAAGACGACCGAAGGGATACCAGCAAGAAGTTCGACGATACGTCTGTGCCAGGTGGCTAGTGCTGGAGGAGCGTAGAAGTGGACGAACAACCCTGATGCAATTCCCAGCGGTCCGGCAATGGCGACAGCTCCCAGACTTGTCACCAGTGTCGCCACGATCATCGGCTTGAGATTGAAGTTGCCTGACAGGGGATGCCAACTCCGATCGGTGAAGAACCGACTCAGCCCGATTTCAAGCAATGCGGGTGTCGCTTCGCGAAAAAGAAATCCGAGGATTACCAACACGACTGCGGCGGACAGGAGAGCCGAGACGCGGCTGATGATCATGAGAAGCAGATCACTGCGCGGCATTGGGCTCACTTGTGACTGGAACGAAATACTGCGAGCGGACCAAGTCATGCACTTCTGTCGATTGGCAGAAGCGAATGAACTCCATTGCAAGTGGTGATGGGGAGTCCGTCGTGATCAGGCTCAAAGGGCGACTCATTGGAAACTCACCACTGGCAACTGTGGCTGTGCTCGCTTCCACACCACCCAACGACAGCAAGCGGATTGGTACGTCCGCAGCGATGTCGGCCTCGGCTGTCCCAATGGAGACGTATCCAATCGCGTTCTCAGTTCCCACGACAGTTTTGATGCCGTGCTCGTTTTCCCCAACGATGACATCCGCTTTAACAGTCGTGTTGTCGATTGAGAAA
This sequence comes from Bremerella alba, assembly GCF_013618625.1. Taxonomy (NCBI): domain Bacteria; kingdom Pseudomonadati; phylum Planctomycetota; class Planctomycetia; order Pirellulales; family Pirellulaceae; genus Bremerella; species Bremerella alba. The sequence goes on from NZ_JABRWO010000012.1 coordinate 256,608, forward strand.
TGATTGAGAAACACATCCAGAGTCGCACGGCCCTCTGCCTTGTGGACGACGATGATCTCGCTCTCATCACCGCCAACATCCTTCCAGTTTTGAGTCTGGTTTGTGTAGATGGAATTGACTTGCTCGGCTGTCAGTTCTTCGATCGGATTGGAACTGTGCACAATCAGACCAACTCCGTCAGCCGCAATCTGATGTGCAGTCAAATCAGTTTCATCAGATTTCAAGGCACGGCTGGCCATACCGATATCAGCGACTCCCATGCGAGCGTCGGCGATGCCCTTGCCGGAGCCACCCGTCTGCACATCAATGCGTGCCTTTGGATGACGTTCTTCAAAACGCCTGGCAATCTCGGTGACGAGAGGTGCGACCGTACTCGACCCCGTCAGCGTTAGTTTGCCGGACAGGTTTCCGTCAGCCTCTACCGAGACTTCGCTCGATGGACTCCCGGAGCATCCCGCCAGCGAGATGACGAGGACCGTCGTATATAAAGCGGGATGGATCAGTTTCATTCTCTGTCTGCGTGTAATGCTGTGTGCTGAGGGTTGTCCGTCGACCAAGTGGACGGGAATGTGTCGGTCAGTTTTCCTTGGTCTCGGCCGGATACTGTTTCAGGGATGCGTATTCCTTCCACGAGCCTTCGTAGAGGCGGACGTTTGGATACTTGGCAACGTGAGCCAGGTAGAACCGCAGCAAACTTCCCTCGCGGGACGTTCCGCAGTAGACGATGATCTCTTTGTCGGGAGTAAGGCCGGCCGATTTGAGTTCGTCCTTGACCGTGGTCATTGGAAGAAACTTGTGGGTATTGTCAGCTTCCATCAGTCGAGCCCAGTGAAAGTTGATTGCTCCGGGAATGTGCCCTTTACGCACCCAGATATCATCGTCACCGACATACTCGTTATGAGGTCGGGCATCGACAAGGACGACGTTGGGCTGGTCTTTGCGTTTCAGCAGTTCGTTGAGATCAATCCCTATCCGTTTGTTCATCGTTTTAGGCAGTTCTCCAGGTGGATTGCCAAAGTATTCTTGAGTCGTTGGCAAACCATTCTTCTGCCACTCAGCCAGACCGCCGTCGATGACTCGAATATTCTTGACACCGAATTTTTCCAAGACATACGCCACCATCGTGGCGCTCAGGATTTCATCATTCGGCAGAACGTCACCGGTCGCATACACCAGGAGAGCCCGGTTTTTGTCCACGCCGGCTCGCGATAGGAGTGCCGCAGTCAGATCATCGGGAAGGTATTGGACAGGGACTCCGTGGTCCGTGCCGCGAAGTGTGCCAAAGTTGATGTGATGGGCCTTAGAAATGTGACCTCGGAAGTAATCCTTGTAGCCACCACGGGTATCGAGGACTGCCACGCCTTGGTCGGAACCCGACTGCTCGATCAATTCCCGTGCCTCCTGCGGCGCAATGATCCCAATTTGACCGAAGCAGACTGAGCAGTTGATGATGCAACAGGCACCGACAAACGCCTTGAAATCGAATGGCATGATGTTGAGTCCGTAGATGACGAGGATTTGGGGGTGATCAGGAGAACGAAAGAGTGCAGCAACCGAGGTCTATCGCCCGTCCTTTTCGACGCGCCAAGAGCGAGGAAACCAGCGCGTACGATGCGTTCCGCCCCTGTCGTTCACGAGTGACAAGTCCGGCGTCGCGTAACGCTCTGAGGTGGTGAGACAGCAGCGTTGGCTCGACTTCAAGTACATCGTTGATCTCTGCAACGGTCTTGGGGCCATCGAGCAGGGATTCAACCACAGCCAGACGTGTTTCGTCTGCCAAGACTTTCAGAACGCTGGCGCACGACACGTCGACTTCTGAGTCCTGACCGAGAATGCTTAGGGATGGTTTCATGGCGTATCACTTGAACCGACATTCAGTTGAGTGGCCATTCAATCATAATAACGAGATGTGTGCAACCATGCCGAAAGTTGAAACCTGATCCGATGCGCTCATACGCAGGGCCTGAAACAAAAACGCTTCCGCTGTAGGACTCGAGCCAGACTGCCGGCCCCCGAGAGTGGCGACAGGATTTGAACGTCGTAACCCCCTGCTAAGCAGTCGGTTCGAGCAAGTGCCCTTTATCGCCTGCTGAATCGTGTCGTCTGTTTGAACTGACTGAGTTGCCATTCGTGGTTTGCGTAACTTGTTCACATCAAACGAGAAACAGCTCGCCGCATACAGACTGCGACGAGCTGATTTGAATTTAAGTCGGGGTAACAGGATTTGAACCTGCGACCTTTTGACCCCCAGCGCTTGAAGACGAAATTTCGGGTTAATTTGCAATCATTTTCACCCGGTTTCGTGAACTTTAAGCCACTTCTTGGCTACGGGGATGCTCTTGTTTTCCCGACAATTCGTGACACTTTTGGCCTCAATCCGTGACACCACAAGTGACGCCGCACGTAACGCCGCACATTTAGGCAGTGACATTGCCACACTGACTCACAAAAGTGTAAAGTAGCTTCCGTTCAATGGTCGAAATTCAGGTCAGAAGGAGGGCTGTAGACATGGCCAAACGAAAGACGACAGCAAAGAAAGCACCGGCTACCCAGCAGACTGAATCGGAAGCTCCGATCGACAGTTCCGTCGATCTCCGTGTACGCGTCGATGCTGACATTCATCGAAAGATCAAAGAAGTAGCCGAGGAATGCGGTTTGAGCATCAGCCAACTTGTAGCGGGCGTGATCGAAGGAGTTGTTGACCGGATGCAACCAGGTTTCCCCAAGCTGCAAGATAAGGTCGTAAAGGTAGAACCCCGATCGAAGTGCCTCTTCATCGGCCAACCAGCTAAATACGTGACCTACACCGAGGAGTGCTACAACGAAGAATACGCTCTATGGAAACGCGGAGAAGGCCAGGAACCGAACCCGCATGATATCGGAGCAAAGACACCATACGAGAACGGTGAAGTCTGGTTCATTCTGGACTATAGCGGTCGGCCGGTTCGTTACACCGTTGAGAAGTACTAGCCGACCTGGCCGAAGCCATCCGCTCTGGCCCTGTCGCGCTTTGTTGGAGAAGGAGGGGTCCAGGGGAACCTTGAGGCTTTATGGTTCCCCTGGTCGCCCGAAGTAACTGCTCACAATATGGAAATCGCTTTTAGAGGGCGAAATGAGGTAGTTTTGATTTCACGCCGCGAATGGTTTGCGGCATAAAAAACCCCAGGAACGAAAGTTTGGTCGCCGACGTTCCCGGGGCATAACGTTACTAGGGAGTAAACGTCATGTCTTCACATGATAACAAGGATGTCTGCGCGCGTGCAGTGCAATCGGACCAGCGTTGGAGCGAAGAGCCGCCTGGTTACGGCTGGGTCTGCGATCTTGAAACCGTTCGTCATCGGAGAGTTGGCGATAGATGGGTACGAGTGGCCGAAAATGGCAACCTCCGGTTTGTTGGCCAAGTTCAGGGCGATGATGCCTATGACATACTTCGACAACGCTACGAAGCCGCCGTCCTTCGTGGCGAGGTAGAACCGCTAAAGGGACATAGCGTAGACGAAGGGGCCGACCGGAGCGAAGCGGAGGGAGGCCCCGGAGTCGCAGCGGCGTCCGTTTCTCATTCACTTGAAGAGAAACGGAAACAGTGTGGGGAAGAGTGTGACCGAGAACGGCCACCTGAACCGATCGAACCTGAAACCACTTATGAAGCTCGCCGGTGTCGATGCAAGAGTTGGTTCTGCGACGACTGCGCCCCAAGCATGGGAATCGCACTTCGTCTTCGGCTCATCCCAATCATTGAGACATTCACCAGTGTCCAGATGTGGACATTCACCATAGATCCAACATTGTTTAGTAGCCCTGATGAGGCGTTTGAGTACTTCAAAGCGAAACGCTGCCTCTCCAATCTTATGCGGGCGCTACGTGATCGGGGACTCGTCCATTCCAAGAGGTTCTTCTCGGTCATTGAGTGGCATAAGAACGGCTATGCCCATTGGCATGTGCTGATTGACGCGTCGTACGTTTCGAAAAAGATCGTTCAGGAGATGTGGGACAACTATCGTCCCAGGTGGGCAGGTCCCAAACCTAGTGACCGCCCAGGATTCGGATTGATTCGATTCTCAAAAAGAAAATTCAATTCCAAGCTTCACGCTGCAAGATACGCCACGAAGTATCTGATCAAGCCACCCGAGTCTGGTTATCCCGATTGGGTACTAGACTATGGCCCTCTCGTCCGGCGTTACTCAACGTCCAACGGCTTTTGGGAAAGCTCGAAAGGTGAGACTAAGAGCATTCCAATAACAAAGGAGGCCGCCCCGGATGGGCACGACGAAAATGCCCGTCCTAAGAAAGAACGCGACCCTGGCGAAGTGCGTTCTACGATTCGCGAGCGTCTCGCTCGCTGCGGTCAACAAACCGTTCTGCTGGCCAATCACATCAAGACACACCACAACGGAACTCGGGAATACTCGACCCAATTTCTTGGCCAATTGAGGTTCGTGTCATTCCACGACGCTAAAGCGTTCTTTGGCTTCGAGAACTTTTGCCTCAGAGCCATTCCCCTTACTTCCGAGAGCGTTACGCAGCTGATCCTTGAAGACAAGAATCGGCAACTCAACTTCCGTCTCGAAGCGCTGGCATTGAAAGGCGACGCCAGACGCGCCGCCTAGATTTCACGATTGAACAATCACGAAAGGACATTTACATGACAAGCAATCAGCAAGGATGCGGCGTGATTAGTCGCCAAGAGTTGTACACAACGCGCCAGCTCAAAGCCCGTCTTGGGATTTCCGATGCCTCGATCAGAGAAATGAAAAGAGAAGGCCTACCTGTCATAAGACTTGGTAAACGAGCTTTCATTTCAGGCAACCAGATCATCGAATTCCTGGAAAGGAGAGCCTCCAATGCACAAGAAAGCTAACGTCCGAGTCTGCGATATTGGCCGACGCTTCCTGGTTCTCCGCTGGACCGATCCCGAGACGGGGGCGATTCGTCAGAAGTCGGCGGAAACGAACAGTCCAAAGGAGGCAGAACGCCTGGCGGGAAAGATCGAGGCCGACGTTAACGCAGGCATCGAGGTTAATCCGGCCAAGCTTCCTTGGGAGTACTTCCGCGAATGCTTTGAGGAAGACAAGTTTCCGCTGCTCGCCACTCAGGCCGCGTATACCTACGATGCGATGTTTAACAATGTTGAGAGGATTCTGAATCCTCGTTACGTTAACGACATCACCGCCCAACGCCTGGCCCGGTTCCAAGCTGAACTACTGAAGTCTGATAAACGTCTCGCCACGATTATCACCTATCTGAAGCACCTTCGAGCTGCTCTTAATTGGGCAAAAGATCACGAGATGATCGACAAGGTACCAAAGTTCCGATTACCTAAGCAGCCGAAAGGCTCTAAGCTGATGCGAGGTCGACCAATCACTGATGAAGAATTCCAAAGAATGCTTGATGTTGTTTCTGAAGTGGTTGGAGAGGAGGCAACGGAAAGCTGGCGATTCTTTCTTCGCGGCATTTGGTGCTCGGGACTTCGCCTCTCGGAGTCGCTCGAAGTCTACTGGGATCGCCAAGACAAAATTCAAATTGTCTTAGATGGAGAGTTCCCTATGCTTCGAATTTTGGCTGAACTGGAAAAAGGCCGTTGTGACCGTTTGCTTCCAATTACTCCCGAATTTGCCGCCCTCTTAGAGCAAGTACCTAAGGCGAACAGAAATGGTCCGTTGTTTTTCCATCCAAGCCATGGAGAACGCTGGAAGGCGGACTGGTACTCTCGCCTTGCTTGTCGAATTGGCCGAAAAGCCAAAGTGATTGTTGATATCAATCCCATCTCGGGAAAGGAAAAGTTTGCTGGGCTACACGATCTCAGACGATCGTTTGGTCAACGCTGGGCACAAAAAGCCCTTCCTCAACACTTAATGCAATTAATGAGACACGAGTCGATAGAGACAACCTTGAAATATTATGTTGGCTCAGACGCACGCATCGTATCTCAGGCCATCTGGGGCAATGAACAGCCAACTAGCTGAACTAATCGCTATTACCGTATTTTTGCTGCCTGGCTCGAAGTGCTTGTTCACCACCATCCAAAACATCTAATACGGATGGTGCAATCCTGCTTGATTGACAACCAAAGAAACCTCGCTCAACAATTTGACCCGACTTGCCATCGGAATCGGCATGAACAATTAGATCGGAGTCCGTTAAAACGACCAAGTTTGCATTGTGCGAAGTCGTAACAAACTGTTGACCGTTCTTCTTCTTAAGTAGATCAGGTGCAATAGTATCCGCGATATACCGGTTATCGAGATTGTCTTCCGGCTGATCAATAACGAGCGGCCCTTTGGTGTTTCTCAGCAGCAATGGGAAGACGGCGGTACAGCGCTGCCCAGCGGACAGGTTCTGAATGGGTACAAATCCAGCAGCGCCAACCTGCATTCTGATTTCAACATCGTCATCATCGAAGATCTTCAAGAACTCAACGAATTTCGCATCCCACATCAAGTCCTTTACGGCCCATCGTTCTTCCTCGATTTTTAAGTCGCGAAAATCAGCAAAGAGGCTACGCAGCTTTTCGTACGGCTCAGCACCGCCATACTCGTTGACTAAACCCATGATCCCGCTTGCCTCTTCGCGGTACGTATTCATAAACGAATCACGCCGAGCATGATTAGCGGATCGAAGAAAAGACATCTCAATTGAATCGACTTCGGTATTTATTTGAGCAATGTTGGCAATTCTTATGTCGCAGATTTTCTTGCGTGACTTGCAAATGTTGTCACAGAAATCATGAAGTTCAAGCGCCAGAGCTTGTACTTCGTCTCTGAGGGCACGGGCGATATCTTCTTCTTCTGGGAGTCCTTTTGTTTCCTCGATAATCAGAATTTGACGAGAGAGTATTTCGCGTTCCTCCGTAGGAAGTTCGTTTGTACGCGGCTCATACTCGTTTTCCCTAAACTTGGCAAAAGCTTTTATAACCTCGTCTATTTGCGTTTGAATAATATCCGAGGAGTCTTGGGAAAGAGTCGAAATCTTATCACTGATTCCGTCAATCTCTGATTTCAGATGCTTGCGACATTCGGACGAACGATTGATAGGTTCCGTTATGTCTGCTGGCATCGCGGCCACTTCGGTTGGATCGTTTTGGAGAAAACGAAAAGCCGAATCGACTTGTTTTTTAGTGCGATTTCCCGCTCGAATTAATTGAGTCTTTAACGACTTGAGTTCCTCTTGGATGCTCAAATACTGTTCGTACTTATTCTGGAGCTGTAGCAACTCACCTTCTTCCAGTTTCTGAAGAGTCCGACGTTTTCGCTGAAGTCCCCATAGAGACTTTAGTGATTCGTCCAGGCGTTTTATCTTCCGCTGGAATGTAGGTAAGAGGTCTCGAGCATTTTCAATGTTTGACTCGATCGTGGAGTACAATAATTTGATCTCGTCCTCGCCTTGAATTCGGTCAAGAAGCTTAATACGAGCGGAAGGACGATCAGCCACCGCCTCGATCTCATGCCATCCCAAAATCGAGACATCAAAGTCGATGCCCTCCCGTATCTGTACTTCTCTTGCTGTGCCATCTTGCTCAGTGATTTTAATACGATCCTTGCTCTCCATTTTTCGCGTCAGCAAATGTTGAGTGCCATCGGATTTCTTAACGAGGCATTCGACGTACCCCGCTGGTCCTAGAATGTGATTTAGGTGCTTGTCGACTGTTTCCTGACGCTCAGATGGAACATCGGTGTTCAACACGAAACGTAAACACTCGAGTACCGAAGTCTTACCTGAACCTTTGCACCCGATCAGACAGTTGATGCCAGGGCTAAACTCGATCCAAGACTCTTTGATAAAGCTGCCCTCAACATGCAATCCAATCACTTGGCTATGCTTAAAGTCTGGAGCTTCTAGCCGAACTCGATGGCGAAACGACAATGATGCTTTAAGCTCTTCGAAACTCGGCGTTTCCATTTGCACCCAGGTAGAGCGTTGACGCTCTATCAAATGTTCGTGGCTGTGAGCATCACTTGAACGCACGCAAATCGCTTTAGGAATTTGCTTTCCACTCTTTGTTGTTCTACGACCATCGAAGAATTCGGCCGTAGCGGTAGAACGAACCTCTAAAGCTGTAAATACTCCCGACTCTACAAAATCCAGAAAAGCATCATCCTCATAGATATCGTCTACACTACGAGACTTTTCAGGTGCCTTCGCCTGGTGGAGATGCGCGGCAATAAAAAGAGCTCCTTCGCCAATAAAGAATTTCCCCAAATCCTCAATACTTGAGTGAAAACCCGAAGGATAATTCTCCCCCTTGTAAGTGAACTTGTCCTTTGCCTTATGCAATAGATAAGCCCAATCTGACTTTGGATCGGCAACAACGATGCAATGAAAGTAATGATCTTTCGATACCTTTTTGTCCAAAGCATCGACAAAGACATTTATCTCCGCCCCTGGCAGAAGAACTGTGTTTTTACAGAACTTCTGAAGACTTTGAAGCTGTTCCTTAGTAGGGAATTCCTGGTGTCTCAAAACAACAGCTAAGCCAATACCTTCATCGTTAAGAGCTTTGCCCATCACTTGAACAGAGTCGTCGCCCTTGTATTCGTAATCATCAAGACCGGGATAGTGCACGTGAAAGTCCGTCCGGACAAAATTGCCACCAGATGAGACAGACTTTTCCGCTAGCTGCTTTTTAAAACCTTCAAGCATCAGTTGCTCGCAATTCGTATCGATGTGCGCGGGAGTATCTGTGGCGATAAGAATACGCCTAGATAGCTCTGACCTTGACTAAGTGACATAAATCATGACACTTCAATCATTGAGAGCTGTGATAATAAACCGAGCTATTCGTAACCGCTACCCAGGGGGGCAGTTACGATAAGAAGTATAAGTCGGGGTAACAGGATTTGAACCTGCGACCTTTTGACCCCCAGTCAAACGCGCTACCAGGCTGCGCTATACCCCGTGTTTTCCCTGTGGTTGTGTCGGTGAGACACCATCGATAGGCGCCGGTTCGCTTTAGGGAAGCCGGCACCTGGGTGGGAAATTACCAATATGCCAACTCTGGGCCGGGGAAACAAGGCCTGATGTGGCTTCGCGGTGGGGGCTTATGGCTGTTTCTGCTGACAAGTGGGCTGGAATGTTGCGTTAGGGGGCCGAATTCCGAGAATCACGGATTTCCCAGGTCTTCGGATTCAGCATCGGCACCACGTCGAACTTGTCGAGCGTGGCCGCGATATCGATATCGTTTTCTTGCCCCAGACGCAGCACGTTGCGGCCTCCGCGGCTTTGTTTCAGACGGTCGGCCAGCGTGGTGGTGGTCAGCTCGGTCTTGGATTCCAGCCAGGCATCGGCGGCGATCTGGGCCTGATCGTTAAGCTGCATCGGCTCGGTGGCGTCGGTGGAAAGATGGTCGACGATGGCTCCGGCCAGTAGGACGTCTTCCCGCGTGATCTCTCCTGCGGTGCCGGCACACACAACGAAGATGTGCGGGCAATCGGCCAGCTTGTTGCAAACCGCCGTTAGGTTCACGAACCCGGCGATATAGATTTCAGCTGCCGTGCGACAGGCCTGCATGGCCTTGGTGCCGTTGGTGGTGGTGAAAAGAATTTTCTTGCCACCAACCACGCTCTCGGGGTACTCTGCCGGAGAGTTCCCCAGATCGAAGCCGTCGATCTTTTGACCGCCGCGTTCACCGCCCATTAAAGCGGAAGGATTTTTGGTTCCCTCCCCTTTTGCCTCGTCAATGGTTAACAAAGGAACGACACAATCGGCTTGATGGGCGATGGCATGCGTAATGGTGGTGGTCGCCCGCAGCACGTCGATCACTACGGCCGCCCCGCCTGAGAGATCGGTTTCGCCTATCAGGGCCGGCAAGAGAAAGACATCGATTCGCTTGGTTTTCAAGATTAACTCCCAGGGACTCGGCAATTTTCTTTCGGCGGCGACGAATCTATGATTAGAACAACAACACACCAACCACTAAATTATGACCTGAAAGGGTTGACTGAGGAATGACGGAGAACAACAACACCCACTCGATCATTGTGGGTTACATTGCCTGGGCGTTCGGTATGTTCGGAGCCCATCGCTTCTATTACGGCAAGCCTGTTACCGGCGTGATCTGGATGCTGACGCTGGGGGTTCTGTTTATCGGCTGGATCATCGACCTGTTCCTAATCCCTTCCATGGATGCCGAGTGCAACCAACGCTTCAAGGCTGGGCCGATCGATTACACGGCCGCTTGGCTGTTGACGGTGTTCCTGGGCTATCTGGGCATCCATCGCTTCTACATGGGGAAGTGGATCAGCGGCATCATTTGGCTGCTCACGGCCGGTGTGTTCGGCATCGGCTGGATCTACGACTGCCTGACGATCAACCAGCAAGTCGATGAAATCAACCGCGAACTGGCAAACGTTTAGTTACCGGCCGGTAGGCGTGGCTTGGTAGAACGCAAAGAACAGATGGCCTAGAAATTCATCTCTAGGCCACATGCGGTTCATGCTGCCGAGTAAATAAGAATGGCTGCCTGGCGATTGGGCTACGCTCTTGCATTAGCCGCTTGTCGGCGTTGCCGACCCAGAGACACGATAGAGCCACTGACTCTAAGGTTGAAGCCGAAGCCTTCCGGGCGAAACTACTTCGCCAGTTCTTGAATCTTAGCAGGGCTGCTCGGGTCGAGTTCGAAGGTTACTGGGTAGTGGTAGCCGTCGGCTTTCTCAGGGAACAGTTTCTGCCAGGCACGCACGACGGTATAGGCCGCGACCTTCGTAAGATAACCGAGCCCTTCGGTGTTTTGCGAAAGCGTTTGATAGCCTAGTTTGTGTCGCAGAAAACGGTTCGCGCGGAACAACTTGATGCGACGGCGAGCCTTCGGCGTGAGGTGTTCGGTCGTTAGCGAAACGTTCAGCCCTTCGATGTTACTCACGCGATGCGGTGTGTTCTGCGGCCAGGTAATCATTTGGCCCGGCTGCAAGTCGACGACCATGGCTTCGTTGTCGAACTCGGGGTTGTAGTCGAGTTCTTCATTGCACACGCCGCAAATGACATCTTCAATCTTCTTTTGCGTGACGTAGCGCTCGTTACGCGGCGGATAGGCAAACACGCGTTTCACACCACGCAGGTGCCACAGCATGTTGCAGGGGATGTCCAAGTGGTAATAAACGAGCGCCCGGGGCGAACTGACCAGCAAGTTGGCCGAACGCTGCAAAGCATGAAAGCCGGTGGCCTTGGCTTCGACTTCGTTATAGACGTCGTCGATCAGCTTGCGGAAGTCTTCGTGATGTTGAGCCATGTTGCGGACGTTCAGCCACAAGCGGCCGGCCTTGGTGGCTTCCAGCAGCTGCTCGCCGGAAAGCTTCGAGGCATCCCCTTCTTGCCACTGGTTCGACTTCTCGTCGGTGCCCATCGTGTGGACATTCAAGTAATCGCGCGGATGAGTGTCCAGAATGCGAACAAGTTGTTCGTCGGTGAATAGCCCGCTATCTAGCAGATGATGCGGGACGGTCAGCGGGGTTTCTTCCAACTGCTGATTCGTAAAATTGCAGTCGACCAGGTTCGTTGCGACCATTTTCGGGGACTCTCGCGCAATACATTGAGGAAATGCGTGTTAACCGTTTATTTAGGAAGTCTAGGTGCTGCCCACGCCGTAAGCCTGCCCGAGCTAACTTCTTTCCCCAAACCACCCTAAACGATCGCTGGCCCGATTGATTTATTCCTTCTAACCGTTACCAATGGAATAACCGTCGCCGGCGCGGCTGATTGCCACCGTGCGGGGGATGCGTTATTCTGTCGGCAAGTCAGACCGTTCGTCGAATGCGGACTATCTGGCCGTTGCTTTTGCCCGTAACGACACCTAATGAAAATAAGTTGAGGATCCCAACTATGGCTTACACACTTCCCGCACTGCCGTACGCCTACGATGCCCTGGAACCGCACATCGACGCCAAAACGATGGAAATCCATCACACAAAGCATCACAACGCCTACATCACCAAGGTGAATGCTGCGATCGAAGGGACCGATCTCGAAGGGAAGTCGATTGAGGAACTCGTCACCGACATCAATTCGGTGCCTGAAAACATCCGCGGAGCCGTTCGCAACAATGGTGGCGGTCATGCCAACCACACCCTATTCTGGACCGTCATGAAGCCAGGCGGCGGTGGTACGCCTTCGGGCGATCTGGCCTCGGCCATCGACAGTGAACTAGGCGGCTTCGACAAGTTCAAGGAAGACTTCAGCAACGCCGCTGCTACGCGTTTCGGTTCCGGCTGGGCTTGGCTGGTTGTCTCCGGTGGTAAGCTCGAAGTGATGAGCACCCCGAACCAAGACTCGCCCCTGATGGAAGGCAAGACCCCGATCCTGGGTCTCGACGTCTGGGAACACGCTTACTACTTGAACTACCAGAACAAGCGTCCCGACTACATCTCGGCGTTCTTCAACGTCATCAACTGGGACGAAGTCGCCACGCGTTACGCCGCTGCCAAGGGTTAATTATCGCAGGGTGCCACGGCTGGCTCGTCCAGCCGTGCGAACCTGATACCAGCTTCCCAAACCCTCTCCCTTTGAAAGGGGAGACGGGACGGTAGTTGATAGCATCGCATTCAATGCAGGCCTGATCCGCCGTTGGGATCAGGCCTTTTTTCGTGTCGTGTCGTATTTCTTTGGGGGAATGCCATTGACCCCGCTTCGGCCCGTTATTACGATTCGCCACCGATTTCCAGGGCCCTCGTCAAACTGGGTTGGGGATTCTGAAAATTCGTATCGGAATGATTGAAGGCCAATCCTTTAACTTCCGATCTCAAACTAATGGTAGGGTTATCGGGATCTGCGTCGAAGCGTTCCAAGTGAATGCCGTCCGACGCCATCACCGACACCAAAATTGAAACATAACCGAATGAGCTGGCCAGCGAAGAAGGATTCTCTCGCTACCATCTCGTGCACATCCGAAGGCAAGGACGCCATGCGAATGCACACCAAGCACTGGTCGCTACTGTTCGCCGTAGCCGTTTCCGTCACTTCCGTCGCCGCGACGGGATGCAAGTCGATGCCCGGCTATAACTACATGGCCAGTTTGGGTGCTCCTCAAAAAGCACCGTCTGCTTCTTCGGAAGCTCCGAAGTACGCTGCGGCACCTTCTTCGACATCGACTCCGGTACCGTCATCTTCGCAGTTGGCCGGTCGTCAGTCGGTCACACCAAACTATCTGGCCGGGGCAACTCCTTCGGCCAGCCCTTATGCCTACCAGCAGCAACATGCGGCTCAGGCAGGTCAAGCAGGTCAAGCAGCTCAAGCTTCGCAGGCAGCGATGCAGCCGCAACGCGGTTTCTACGCTGCGTCGCCTGGCGGATCGGCTCAAGCCGCCGCCGCAACGCCGCAAGCTGGTTTCGGTGCTTACAACCCATCGGCTCAGGGTGGTGGTTACGGAACTTCGCCGGCAGCCTACACGGCCAACGCCAATACCACGTCCAGCTACAGCGGCACAGCTCCGGCTGGTTACTCGACTCCACCAGCTTCGTACACGAAGCCCCAAGGCAGCTCGCAGTATAGCGGTGGTTCCTCGTACACCGGTGGCCAGACTTCCAGCTACAGTGGTGCCTCGACACCAAGCCCAAGCGGCTACCCTAGCACCTCCGGCCCCGGCACCCCGAACCAGGGCACGCCGAGCTACCCATCGACGTCCGCACCAACCGGCAGTTACCCGTCGACTGCGACTCCTCAGTCGAACTACCCATCGACCAATAACTCGCAGTCCAGCTCGTCGTATCCTTCGACGAGCAGCTACTCGAGCACGTCGGCCCCGAACCCGAACAATTACCAGGCCATGAGCAGCCCGGCCTATCAAACGGCTTCGACCACCTCAGCCGCCGGTGCCAGTTCCGGTTCCGGCTCGCACTACCGCCCAGGCGGCACGGCCGACTACAGCGGAAGCTCCAGCAACACCAGCGGAACGACTTCCCGCTACGGTAGCACCGAATCGAGCTACCCAACCACGTCGACCTACACTCGCTAAGACATCGCGAGCACAACCGAACAACAACCACGGGGGGGAGCATGCTGGTTTGCTCCCCCTTTTTTTATGCGCTGTGCGAAGAACCTATTCTTGATCGGTAGGGCCTCACGCGAACGCGGATCGCATGCCTGATACCCGCTTCACGCCCCGCGCACTCGAATCTAAAAAAAATTTTCATTTGAGCACTATACATATGCTACACCAGGCTGATATATCTAAATCATGCCCAGGGGACGCTTCCCCGGCACCGTGCCTATTTTCTTTTTAGGCATACGAAAAACAGTACCCAGTTCGCTGCTAGACAAGCAGCAAAACGTAGGGCCCGCGTGCCGCGGGTCGCGAAGTGGGTACCCGGAATCCGACCCGCGACACGCGGGCCCTACCAACCCAACACCACACAAGAGCACCATTATGTCCCATCACCACGAAAAACCTGAAAAACACGAACCGGGCGCCTCCGCGCACGGTTCGCAGGTTGCCGTGATCGATGGCAACCGACTCCTCTGCCCCTGCTGCGGCGAAGTCCTGGCACTACTGGCCGACGAGCCTCCGAAAGAACCTCCCGAGGAGCCACCCTTCGAGAACCCCATGCATCGGGCCGAGTACGGCAACGATCCCTTGGGCCGCCCGCAAGGGGCAACCTTGAGCGCGATCATTCGAAGACAAGAAGCCCAGGAAGCCGGCG